>JAISZI010000077.1 GCA_031269335.1 Puniceicoccales bacterium | reverse complement strand
ACGGTTCTTGCCGACAATGTGTCGCCGAAAGACATTGACGTAACGATTCATGTCGGCGGGGAAATGCTGTCCGACAGAGGCGACGGCGATTTATGGCGTCATGCTCGACTTCGCTGGCTTAATTCCACCATCGGCATGGACGACCTCCCGGTAGCGCCGTATCAAAAAATGCTGCTGGACAAACGGCAAATCACGGCAACTGGAAAATCCGTCAAACTCGACGATTCGGGTTTGCCGCAATCCATCGAAATCAACGGTTGCCGGATTCTCGAAAAGCCTGTAACATTCACGGTTCACACTTCGGACGGGAATGTAGTTTTCACGGCTGACAATCTCGAAATATCTCCGAAAGCCGACGGTTTAATTTGCTGGAAATCTTCATCGGCAAAATCCGGTTTGCATTTCAGTTGCGAGGCTTATATGGAATACGACGGATATATTCGCTATCACGTTCATCTTTCGTCGGATAAACCGGAAGACGTGAAAGATATTCGTCTTGAGACTGTTTATACTCCCGAATCGTCAACTTACTTTATGGGAACGGGATTTAAGGGCGGATTTCGTCCGGCGGAACATGTCTGGGGCTGGAAAGGTCCTTACGACAGTTACTGGACAGGCGATTATCGTTCCGGATTGCACGTTGAGTTTCGTGGTGGGACGTATCATGGTCCGTTGTTGAACGATTATAAACCCGCTCCTCCGGCAGTCTGGGCAAATGCGGGCAAAGGACGAATTTCTCTCAGTTCTATGCCCGACCGTTCGGTTAGGGTCGTGGCTTCGACGGGCGAATGCCGCATTACCGGCAAGCCGCTCGATTTCGAATTTGGTTTACTGATTACGCCCGTCAAACCGTTGAACAGTGCCAAACATTTTTCGGAACGTTATTTTCATTCCGAGCTTGACTTCGACAAAGCGGCTGAAGAAGGCGCAAATATCAACAATATTCATCATGCCACTTCGCTGAATCCGGTGATTAATTATCCGTATATAGTCCGCGATTCGTTGGTGGCTTATATTCAAAAACACCACGAGGCAGGCAGAAAAATAAAACTGTACTACACAATCAGAGAACAGAGCAATTACACTGCCGAAATTTTCGCGCTGAAAAGTCTCAATCACGAAATCTTTGTCGGCGGCGCCGGGTATGGATTGCCATGGCATTGCGAACATCTGATTGACGATTACAACTCGGCATGGTACGCCGAACTGCCCGGTCAAAACTCCGACGCTTCTTTAGTGCTGAACGGTTTTTCACGATGGATAAACTATTATCTCGAAGGATTGCGCTGGATGTTCGAAAACTACAAAATCGACGGAATATACATGGACGACGTTTCTTTCGACGGTGAGGTAATGAAGCGTATGCATAAAATCATAGCTCAATATCGTCCCGACGCGCTTATCGATTTACATTCGAACACAGGCTATTCCATCGGTCCGGCGAATCAGTATGCGCGTTTTTTCCCGTACGTTGACAGGCTCTGGTTCGGCGAAAGTTTTCGTTATAACGCAATGACGCCCGACGAATGGTTTGTTACGTTCTCCGGAATACCGTTCGGAATGATGAGCGAAATGCTTCAGGACGGCGGCAACCGGTATCTTGGAATGGTTTATGGCGCTACTGCCCGCCACAGTTACGGGAACATCGATAACGCCCCGATATGGAAATTATGGAAAGAGTTCGGAATCGAAGACGCTCAAATGATCGGTTATTGGGACGCCGGCTGTCCGGTGAAAACAAATCATCCGAACGTGAAAGCCACAGCATATATCCGTCCCGACAAAACGTTGATTTCCATCGGCAATTTCGACGCCAAAGAACAAACCGTCCGTTTATCCTTCGACTGGGACAAGTTAGGCATCAAACCTTCAAACGCCGTACTTTATGCTCCGGCAGTAAAGAATTTTCAGGAAGAACGGACATTCCGTACCGATGAAAATATTCCGGTTAAAGGCAAGGAAGGATGGCTGTTGATACTGCAACAGGCTAAAGAACAATCGCAAGAATCCTCGCCGCCAAAAAAAGCCCAAGCCCAACGTTCTGCAAGTGATGTTGAGCGCAAACAAACAACCATGAAGAAACCCGCACAATGAATGGCACCGACAACTGGAACGAAAACACCCGCGTCAAACTCCCCGCGTTACTGCATCTCACACGGCTGGGCTGGAAGTATTTTTCGATCCAAGAGAGCGGCGCGGCGTTTCATTTCGACCACGAAACAAACATCATCACCGGCGTTTTTCTCGAGCAATTTTTCAAAATCAATCCCGCCGCCAAATCCACCTACAACGATAAAAAATCCGACGCGCCGCTAAAAGATATTCGTGTCGAACTCGGCTATGACGACCTTGGCCGCGCCTTTTACAAACGTCTCCTCGGCGAGGGCAATTCGCAGTTCAAACTCATTGATTTTGAAAACCCCGCCAACAACACGTTTCACGTTTGCACCGAACTCCCGTGTCGCAATGGCGAGGACGAGTTTCGCCCCGATATTACGCTCTTTGTGAACGGTCTCCCTCTCGCGTTTGTCGAGGTCAAAAAACCAAACAACCCCGAAGGTATTCGCGCCGAATATGAGCGAATGAACATGCGGCTTAACAACGAAAAATTCCGCAAGTTTATTAACATTACCCAACTACTCGTCTTTTCCAACAATATGGAATACGATGACGGCGACGGCAGTCGTTTACAAGGCGCGTTCTATGCTACGCCAGCAAAAGGGAAAAACTCTCTTGTTCGTTTTAACAACTTCCGCGAACAGCGCAAAAGCGACTGGATAGACGACTTGCGCGCCATAAACAACGACACCGAAGACTTCATTCTCTCCGACACTAACCACCAAACGCTTAAACATTCGCCGGAGTTTAATTCAAACAAAAATCCCGACTCGTCGACCAACTGCATTTTGTCGTCGCTGTTTTCAAAAAAACGCCTCTTTGCGCTCCTGCGTTTTGGCATCGCCTACGTGGACGAAACCGACGCCGCCACCGGCGCGCCATACATCCGTAAGGACGTTATGCGCTATCCACAATTCTTTGCCGCGCAAGCGATTGAGCGGCACCTCGCCAACGACAAAAAGCGCGGTATCATCTGGCACACACAGGGTTCCGGCAAAACTGCGCTTGCGTTTTATTCCGTCAAAACACTCACAAACTTCTATTCTAAAAAGAAAACCGCCGTCCGCTTCTATTTCATTGTTGACCGTCTCGACCTCGCAAAACAAACGCAGAACGAGTTTAAGAAACGCGGTCTCGAAGTTCGCATGATTGGCAGCAAGGCGGCACTCATCGCGGATTTCAAAAAAAACACCGCTGCCGCCGGCATCGCTGTCGTCAACATCCAAAAGTTTCGCGACGACACCACCGCCCTCGACAACTCCGGCTATGATATAAGCGTCCAACGCATTTTCTTTATCGATGAGGCGCACCGCAGTTACGACCCATGCGGCTCCTTCCTTGCTAATCTCTACAATGCAGACAGGGCGTCCGTGAAAATCGCTCTCACCGGCACGCCGCTCATTGTCTATAAAGAGCGTAAAAAAGACACTGGCAGCGACGCCGAAGAAGACTTTTCTGACAAACAAGACACCAGAACAACGCGCAACATCTTCGGCGACTACATTCACAAATACTATTACAACGATTCTATAAAGGACGGCTTCACTCTCAAACTTCTGCGCGAGGAAATCGCCACCGAATACAAGCAAAAACTCTCCTCCACCCTCCGCGACATCAAGGTAAAACTCGGCTCCGTTCTCGACAAACAACTCAAAGCCCACAAACGCTTTTGCGAGCCGCTTCTTTCCTATATCCTCGACGACTTCGCCGCCGCCCGCATCCGCTTCGGCGATGACTCCATCGGTGGCCTCGTTGTCTGCGATTCCTCCGAGCAAGCCCGCGAACTCTTTTCGCAATTCCAAAATGGTGTCGCCGAAAAAAAGCACCCCTTCTCCGCCTCGCTCATTCTCTACAACGAGCGCGACAAGGAAACCCGCGAGCAAAACATCAAGAACTTCAAGGAAGGCAAAACCGACTTCCTCTTTGTCTATGCAATGCTCCTCACTGGCTTTGACGCCCCGCGTCTAAAAAAACTCTACCTCGGTCGAAAAATCAAGGCACACAACCTCCTCCAAACCCTTACCCGCGTCAATCGCCCATACCGTGATTTTCGCCTCGGCTATGTTGTAGATTTCGCAGATATCACCGGCGAGTTCGAGCGCACTAACAAAGCCTATTTTGAAGAACTCAACCACGAATACGGCAACGATCTCGACGATTCCGACGACCCGACAAAACTCTTCGGCTCGCTCTTTATGAGCGAGGAAGAAATTGACGCGCAACTCACCGAAACCAACCGCATTCTTTCCGACTATAACACCGAAAACCGCGAAACTTTCAGTCAGCAAATCTCACGCATCAACGACCGCAAAATCATCAACACCCTTGTCAACGCGCTCATCGCCGCCCGCGAACTTTACAACATCGCCCGACTCCTCGCCCACACCGACCTCACAGCCAAACTCGACAACAAACTCCTCGCCCAACTTTTAACCGAAACGCAAAACCGCCTTAAACTTCTCTCGTTAAAAGACGCCCTCGCAGACACCACCAGCCACGAATTGCTCAACACCGCCATCGAAGAGGTTGTCTTCACTTTCACCAAAATTGGCGAAGAGGAACTGCGTTTGCACGCCAACGATTTGCAAGACATCTCCCGCCACACCCGCGCCGAATTCGCTGCCAACTTCCACAAAAAAGACCCCGAATGGGTCTCTCTCTACGAAGAGTTTGTCCGCCTCTTGGCAAATTACGACAACGCCGACTACAACCCTGACGGCACCCCGGTCATACCACCCAACGAAAAGAAAAAAATGAACTTTGCCTCCACTCAACTCCAACGCATTTTCAACCGCATCCGCGATCTCAACCGCCGCAATCTCGGGCTGCGCGAAAACTTCTCCGGCGACTGTAAATATGCCCGCGTCTATAAAACCTTTGTGCCGCCCGGTCTCCCCAGCGAAAACCAGCCGCTTTTCGACATTCTGAAAACCATTCGTGACGACATCTGCAAACGAGTCACCGTCAACGAAAACCTCGTTAGTGGTCGCGGCTACTTTGAAAACCTCGTCGGTCAAGCCGTCGCCGCTGCCCTTGATGCCTCAAAATTTTCAAAGACTGATGATGATATCGAAGGCCGCCTGACCACTTTGCTCACCGATGAATACACCACAGAATTTAATGGAAGATAATAAGTCATGGCAAATCACATTAAAGAAAGCCGAAAGGCAAAAGCCGCAAAGAATAGTGCTGAAAAACCGGCTGCGATGGATGTGGAGTTGGGTGTAAAATTGGGTGCAAATCAAAAACGTATCCCCCCCGAAATTCAAAAAGACTCGCGACATGAAAACCGCCGGGAAAAATACCTCGCACAAAGCCGCGAAGAGCTTTCCCTCCACAAACTCGGCGACTTCATCCGCCCCGTGGATGCGTGCAACGCCGACGCCGACCTTATTCCTTACCGTTTGCTAAAACACGGAGACAACAAATGACCGCCGAATCCAACCGTCTTGAATACAAAGAGAAACTGACTGACGACCTTGAAAAGGAAGTTGTCGCCTTCCTGAACGCGGGTGGCGGGCAAATTCATTTCGGCGTCCGCGATGATAGTTCTGTCGCTGGTGTGGACGATGCCGACGCGCTGCAATTGCAAATCAAAGACCGCATCGTGAACAATATTCGCCCCGGAACGTTGGGGTTGTTCGATTTGTTTGTGGAAATGCGCGACGAAAAATCCATTGTCATTCTCAACCTCGCCGGTGGTCCCGCCGTCCCGTATTATATTCGCAAGTTTGGGCGCTCCGAAAAAGGTTGTTTCCTGCGCATCGGCAGCGCGGTACAACCGATGAGCGAGGAGCATATTGAGCAATTGCACAACCGGCGCCAACCCGCCGTGTTGACCGCCGTTGTCTCGCGTCATCAAGACCTCTCTTTTCAACAACTGAAAATTTTCTACGAAGGGAAAAGCATTGTTCTCAACCAGCACTTTGCAAAGACCTTGGATTTGCTGACCCCGGACGGAAAATTCAACCAACTCGCATATCTTTTCGCGGATACCAACCGCATTTCCATCCGTGTCGCCAAATGGTGGGGAGCCGACAAAATCCGTTTGCACGAGAACGAGGAATACGGCGACTGTTCGCTGGTCAAGGCGATGCAGAAAGTCCTGGATAAATTCGACATTGAAAACGTCACCCAAGCGCGAAAACGTGGGATGAAAACCCGGGAGGAAAAACGCTATGTGGATGCCGCCGCCCTGCGTGAAATCCTTATCAACGCCTTCGCCCACAATGATTATTCCAATGGTGACACGCCCATCTTTGAGATTTTTCAAGATCGCTTTGAAATCACCTCTTACGGCGGACTTGTCACGGGAATGACGCAGGAGGAGTTTTTCACCGGCGTTTCCCGTCCCCGCAACCCGGAGATTATGCGCATCTTCAAAGACCTTGAATATGTCGAGCGTCTGGGTTCTGGAATCCCATATGTGGTTGCAAAATATGGGCGTGGAATTTTTAAGTTTTCGAGTTCTATTATTCGGTTTGTCCTGCCGTTCGATAACACCGTCACAGCAACAGAAATGCCAAAAAACGTAAAAGCATCCGTGC
>JAISZI010000002.1 GCA_031269335.1 Puniceicoccales bacterium | reverse complement strand
CAACATAGCCCAGACATGGGAGCGCAGGCGTCCCGCCTGCACGACTGCCCGCAACCCCAACGGGGCGGCTCCAATCATAGCCCAGGGCAACGCCCTGGGCTACCGTCAGAATGCGCCGTTGGCGCGGGTAAATTGGGGTGCGCCGTTGCCTTCGCCACATCCTTCCCCCAGGGCGTTGCCCTGGGCTACATTGGTGCCGCCCCGTTGGGGCTATGGTTTGTGGGGTTGCCCGGTACCCAGGGCGTTGCCCTGGGCTATGTTAGGGCCGCCCCTTTGGGGCTTATTACTTGTGGTTGTCCGATACCCAGGGCGTTGCCCTGGGCTATATTAGGGCCGCCCCTTTGGGGCTATCTCCTTCCCTTCACCTCCAACCCCCAGGGCAACGCCCTGGGTCTGGGCAGAGGAGTGGAAAGAGGGAGAGGAGAGCGAGATGGGGAAAAAGTGGAGGAGTGGAAAGCCCCAAAGGGGCGGTCCCAATATAGCCCAGGGCAGTGCCCTGGGGTTTGAGGTCCATCAACACTATAAGCCCCAAAGGGGCGACCCTAATATAGCCCAGGGCAACGCCCTGGGGTTTGAAGATCATTAACGCACTAACGACAGACCGGGCGCAGGGGACACAGGAACCGCAGTAGTGGCACTTTTCGGAAACGAAACGCTTTCATGTTTCGACAAAAAATTAAACTTTTTTCTTCCTGATTCTTTGATACTTCTTCTCGTCTTCATAGTTGTCGTCTCCCGTTTAGATAAACCCAATATTCACATGAGCCGTCCGCATTTATAATCATAGGGAGCGCTCTTCTGAATAAACAACTCGGAAGAGTGGAATGTCGTCTTTTTTTGTCCGCATTGTATCTCTACTAAAAAGGACTCCGATTCTTGCAACATTTTCATTTCTTCATACGTAAATTCTTTTTCCGGCTTCAAGGTTACCCCCCCCTTTATCGAAGATAATACTCCTAACGTGAGGAGTGAACTCCACACCGTGATCCGCCGTAGAATATTTTCCGAGATAAGTCCAGCGCTCAGGATCGTCATAGAAATCTGTTTTGCGCTCAAACGTGCAACCACCCCCGACGGAGAGGGTCGCTACAAAAAAAAGAAAAATTCTACTTATTGACATCCTCTCCTCCGTTCTTGTATTTGCTCATAGACATAATCAGCGAAGGTAGAACAATTATTACCGCCAAGCAACGAATAATCTCTCAGGAGAGAAGGGTCATCTTTTAACGATTTCCCCAATCTATTCAAGATTGAAATCCTTTTTTTGAAAGAGAAAAATGGAGAATAACAAAAGAAGGGGTAAAAAGATGTACTTTTTCATATTTATATTTTATTCGTATTTTTCGCCGCAGGGTGCGTAACTCCTGTTTTTCGCCTGTCGCCATTGACTTTCTAATAATTCTTCACTATGGGTTTGAGTTTGTTTGCACAACTCAAAACTGCCTCGCTCTCTCCTCTATTTCAGCATATTTTCCATGAGTGCGACGAGGGGGAGGAACATGGCTACGACGACGGTGCCGATGACGACGGCGAGGAAGACGATGAGGAGGGGTTCGATAATGGAGGTTAGTGCGCCGACGGCGTTATCTACTTCTTCGTCGTAGGTGTCTGCGACGCGGTTGAGCATTTCGGGGAGGCGTCCTGTTTCTTCGCCGACTTGGACCATGCTTGTTACCATGGCTGGGAAGACTTTGGTTTGTTCGAGTGGGGTGGAGAGGGGTTCGCCGTCGCGGACGTGGTCGTGGACGGTGGAGAGTGCTTCGGCGAGGAGGATGTTGCTCATGGTGTCGCGGGTGATGTTGAGGGCTTGGAGGATGGGGACGCCTGATGCCATGAGGGTGCCGAAGGTGCGGGTGAAGCGGGCGACGGCGGCGGCGACGATGAAGGAGCCTACTTTGGGGAGGTGGAAGGAGACTTTATCGAGAACTCTTTTACTGCGTTTATTGGCGACTATTGTTTTGCCGAGCAGGAGTAGGAGGAAGATGGCGACTGGGGTGACATACCAGTATTCGATAAGGATTTTGCTGAAACTGACGACGATTTTGGTGAGTTCTGGCATTTGTGCTTTTTGATCTGCGAGCATTTTTTCAAATTGGGGGACGACTTTGACGAGGAGGACGTAAACGATGACGAAGGCGACAGAGATGACGACGGTGGGATAGACCATCGCTGATTTAACTTTCTTTTTGAGGCGGAGTGCTTTCTCCATGAAGATGGCGAGGCGGTCGAGGACGCGGTCGAGGACGCCGCCGATTTCGCCTGCGCGGATCATGTTAACATAGAGGTTATTGAATGTCTTGCTGTGCTGTGCCATGGAGTCGGAGAGGTTGTTCCCGGACTGGACGTTTTCGCAGAGGCTGATGATGATATTGCGCAGGCGGGGTGTCTTCTCTTGTTTGCGGAGAATTTCGAGGGCGCGCAGGAGGGGTAGGCCGGCGGTGAGGAGGGTTGCGAGTTGGCGTGTAAAGATGGTTAGCTGTTCTTGTTTAACTTTTCCGGTGCTGCGGCGGGAGCCGCTTTTGGCACTTTTTCCGGCTCTGATGATGCTTTCAATGGTGCTCGCCTCTGCGCGGAGGGATGCGACCATGAGTTTTTGGGAGACAAGTTTTGCGCGGGCAGCGGCTTCGCTGGGGGCGTCTATCTGTCCGTTGACTTGTTTGCCTTGGGGGTCTATCGCGGTGTATTTGTATTTTGACATGGGAGTGGTGTGGTTGTGTGGTTGCGTTGGTTGGTGTGAGCGTGTGTGTTGAGAGGGAGAGAGAAAAAGACGGTTTGGGCTGCTGTGGGTTAGGTGTATTTGAGGACTTCTTCGATGGTGGTTTTTCCGTCGAAGATGCAGCGGAGACCGTCGTCGCGGAGTGTTCGCATTCCGTTTTCGATGGCGCTTTGTTTGAGGAGGAGGGTGGGTGCCTTGTTGGTGATGAGGTCGCGGAGGCGGTCGTTTATCATCATGAGTTCAAAGAGGCCTTGGCGTCCGCGGTAACCGCTGCGGTTGCATTCGCTGCAGCCGCGTCCGTAGTAGAATTGTTTGTCGGCGATTTCGAGGGGATCGACGTCGAGGACGGCGATGACGTTTTTGTCGGGTTCGTAGGCGACGCGGCAGGTTTTGCAAATGCTGCGGAGGAGGCGTTGTCCGAGGATGCCTTCGAGGGAGGAGGAGATGAGATAGGGTTCGAGTCCCATGTCTATGAGGCGCGTAACGGCGCCGGGGGCGTCGTTGGTGTGGAGGGTTGAGAGGACGACGTGCCCGGTGAGGGAGGCTTGGACGGCGATTTGGGCGGTTTCGAGATCTCGAATTTCGCCGACCATAATGGTATCGGGGTCTTGGCGGAGAAAGGAGCGCAGGGCGCTGGCAAAGGTGAGTCCGACTTGGTGATTTATCTGGACCTGCATGATGCCTTCGATTTCATATTCGACGGGGTCTTCGGCAGTTAGGATTTTAACTTCGACGGTGTTCACTTCGCGGAGGGCGGAGTAGAGCGTGGTGGTTTTGCCGGAACCGGTGGGGCCGGTGACGATGAAGATGCCGTTGGGGCGGTTGACGAGGTTGCGAATTCCTTCGATGACTTCGTCTTGCATGGAGAGGTTGACGAGGTCGAGGTTGACGACGGATTTGTCGAGGACGCGCAAGACGACGCTTTCGCCGAATTGAGTGGGGAGGGTGGAGACGCGCAGGTCGATGGGGCGTCCGCTAACTATGGTTTTGATGCGACCGTCTTGGGGGATACGTTTTTCTGCGATATTAAGAGAAGACATGACCTTGATGCGTGCGATGACGGCGGTGGCGAGGCTTTTTGGGGGGGGTGCCATTTCAAGGAGGGCGCCGTCTATGCGGTAGCGGATGCGGAATTGGTCTTCAAAGGGTTCAAAATGGATATCGGAGGATTTGGCTTTGATGGCTTCTTGGAGGACGAGGTCAACGAAGCGGATGATGGGGGCTTGGCTGGCTTGGTTGGTGATTTCGGTCTCGGATGCGTTCTCATCAATGGCGTTCATGCCTTCGATTTCGCGGAGGAAGTCTTCGAGGGAGGACTTGAGGTCGCCGTAGGCGCGAATGATGAGGTCGTGGAGGAGGGAGGGGTCAACGACGGCGAGTTCGACGTCGCGTTGGAGGAGGAAGGAGAGGTCGTCTATGATGGCGTAGCCGAGGGGGTCGTGGGCGAGGAAGGTAATTTTGTTTGGTTCAGCCCTATAGGGGAGGACGCGGTATTTGTGGGCTTGCTCGGGTTTGAGGAGGCGGGTGAGGTCTGGGTCTGGGAATTCGGGAGGGTTGGGGACGTATTCGAGGTTGTAGTGTTTGGCGAGGGCTTCGAGGAGTTCGCCGCGTTCGACGAGGCCGGCGTCGATGACGGTGTCGGCGAAGGGTTTCCCCGTCTGGATATGGGCGTTCCACTGTTCCTCGGTCTGTTCGATGTCGAGGAGGCGTGCTTCAAGGATGAGTTCCTTTATGCTCTCGTTATGGTCTTCAAACATGTGAGGATGTTTTGGCTGGTAAGAGGATACGGTGTAGTTTCGTTGGTGAGGGGAGGGTCAGCGTCCGATGGCTTTGTTGCGCATATCGTCCACGTCTTGGGCGTAGGTGATGGCTTCTTTGGTGGAGATTTGACCGTGGTCGAGGAGGTGGATGAGGTGGGTGTCGAGGGTCATCATGCCGAAGGCGGCGCCGGTCTGGATGTCGGAGGTGATGTAGTGTGTCTTGTTGTCGCGGATGTGCGCGGAGATGGAGGGGTTGTTTATCATGATTTCAAAGGCGGCGACGCGCCCGCTGCCATTTTTTTTGCGGCAGAGGACTTGGGAGATGACGGCTACGAGGTTGGCGGCGAGCTGGATGCGGATTTGTTCTTTGGTATTGGCTGGGAAGGCGTCGATGATGCGGTCAACGGTGCGTGCGGCGCCGGTGGTGTGGAGTGTGGCGAAGACGAGGTGCCCGGTTTCAGCGGCGGAGATGGCGGCTTCGATGGTTTCGAGGTCGCGCATTTCGCCGACGAGCATGACGTCGGGGTCTTGTCGAAGGCCGGCGCGAATGGCACTGGCGAAGGTGTCTATGTCGCTGCCGAGTTCGCGTTGGGTGATGATGGAGCGTTTGTGGGGGTGGTAGTATTCGATCGGGTCTTCAATGGTGATGATGTGCTGGCCTTGGTTCTCGTTTATCCAATTTATCATGGAGGCGAGTGTGGTGGTCTTGCCGGAACCTGTGGGACCGGTGACGAGGACGAGGCCGCGGGTGAGGTTGAGGAGGTCTTTAATTTTGTCGGGGAGGCCGATTTCTTGGAGTCCGTAGAGTTTGTTTGGGATTTGGCGGAGCACCATGCCGTAGTGGCCTTTGCTTTTGAAGATGCTCGTGCGGAAGCGGGCTTTGCCTTGAAACTCGAAGCCGAAGTCGGAGCCGCCGTAAACGGATTCGAGGCGGTCTATGTGTTTTTTTGGCGCGACGGCTTTGACGTAAGTCTCGGTGTCATCCGGGGTGAGGTGGGGTGCATCCACGGTAACGATTTCGCCATGGACGCGCAGGGCCGGCGCTTGTCCGACATGGAGATGGAGGTCGGAGGCGTTGTGTTCTACGACGAGGTCGAGGAGCTGTTCGAGGGTGAATGCCATGTTGTGTGCGTATGAATACTCGTGTGGTGGTGATTTATTCGAGAATAGAAATGGTGGCGTTGAGAACTTCGTCAACGGTGGTGATCCCTGCGGCGACCTTGCGGACGCCGTCTTCTCGCATGGAGCGCATACCGAGTTCGCGGCATTTACGGCGGAGGTCAACGAGGGTGGAGCCGCTGTAGATCATGGATTGGAGTTCTTCGCCGACGACGAACATCTCGAAGATGCCGCGGCGGCCTTTGTAGCCGATGTTGTTGCAATTCGGGCAACCGGTCCCTTTCAGGAAGTTGATGCCGAGTGCTTCGTCCGGAGTGATGCCAATGGCGTTGATTTCTTTGTTGCTTGGCTCGTGTGGGGCGGCGCAGTTGGGGCAAATGCGACGGACGAGGCGTTGGGCGAGGACGCCGCGGAGGGAGGCGGAAACGAGGAAGGGTTTCATGCCAATGTCCACGAGGCGCGTGACGGCGCTGGGGGCGTCGTTGGTGTGGAGGGTGGAGAAAACCATGTGCCCGGTGAGGGACGCGTTGACGGCGATTTCGGCGGTCTCCAAGTCGCGGATTTCCCCTATCATGATGATGTTAGGGGCTTGGCGCAGCATCGAGCGCAGGGCGGCGGCGAAAGTCATACCCACTTCGCGGCGAACTTGAACTTGGTTGATACCCGTCATCTGGTATTCGACAGGGTCTTCGACGGTGATTATTTTTCGGTCGGTTTTATTAATGTAATTTAGTGCGGCGTATAGAGTTGTGGACTTACCGGAACCGGTGGGACCGGTGACGAGGAAGATGCCGTCTGCCATTGAGACGAGCTTCTGGAAATTGGTTTGGTCGTCGGAGAAAAAGCCGAGTTCGGGCAATCCCAAGCGAAGTCCTTCTTTGTCGAGGATACGCATGACGATACTTTCGCCATAGACGGTGGGGAGGACGGAGACGCGCAGGTCGATTTCTTTGCCGGAGACTTTGACTTGGATGCGTCCGTCTTGGGGGATGCGTTTTTCGGCGAGGCTGACTTCCGCCATGAGCTTGAGGCGGGAGAGAATGGAGGCTTGGAGGCGTTTGGGCGGGTTTTCGATTTCGTGTAAAACACCGTCAACGCGGTAGCGGACGCGGAAACGTTTTTCGAGGGGTTCGAGGTGAATATCGGATGCGCGCCGTTTGATGGCTTCTGTGATGAGGAGGTTGACGTAGCGAATGATGGGGGCGTCTTCGGATTTGACGTCACCGCTGGTGGGCAGGACGACCTTGAACCCCGTTTCTTTGTCGAGGCTATCGTAAAGCGCGGTGCGTGCGCCTTCATCAACGTCCGTCTCTGCGGCGTAAGCGGTCTTGATGGCTCTGGCGATGGCTTCGGGGGTGGCGAGGCGGATGGTGATGGTTATCCTCAGAATCCGCGAAAGGTCGTCAATGGTCTCAGTGTCGAGAGGGTCGGCTACGGCTACTTCTAATTCGTTGCTGTAGAGTTGGATCGGGAAAACCTGGTGGCGTTCCGCCAATTCTTTGCCGAGGAAGGCGAGTGCTTCCGGCGTGGTTCGCACTTCATCGAGGTTGACTGTTTCCAGATCAAATTCGAGGGCGAGGGCATTGATAATTTGTTCCCACGTTAAGAGACCCTGCGCGACGAGGCGGTCGAGTATCGCGGTGGGCGCGTCCAGATCGGTGGCACCCTCGGCTCGGACGCGTTCTAACGCGCGGAGTGCGTCTTCCGCTGAAACAAGCCCTCTTTCCTGGACGAGTTGCAAGACATAGTCATCCGCTGAAATCACGTTGGGACCTTTCCTGTTTTTCTACGGTTTTTGTGGGGAATGGACACGGACATTGCGAAAAGTGGATCAAGTGGTGCGGGTCGTCGCTCACCGCGAAAGGGAGACGAGAAACTCCACATTGGTTTTGGTTTTTTTGATGCGTTGGATGAGTTGTTCCATAGCTTCGACAGATGGAACTCCCTTCATGGCACGGCGCAAGGAGTAAATTTTGAGTAATTCGTCGGGGTGGTATAGTAATTCCTCCTTACGTGTGCCGCTGCGTTCAAAGTTGATGGCTGGAAAGATGCGCTTGTTGGCGAGGTCGCGGTCGAGGTCGAGTTCCATGTTTCCGGTGCCCTTAAATTCCTCGAATATCACTTCGTCCATCTTGCTGCCTGTTTCGACAAGCGCGGTGCCGAGAATGGTAAGGCTTCCGCCGCCTTCGATGTTACGTGCCGATCCGAAGAAGCGTTTAGGTTTTGAAAGGGCGTTGGACTCCACGCCACCGGAGAGAATTTTGCCCGTGCCGGGCATCATCGTGTTATAGGCGCGTGCCAAACGGGTTATCGAATCAAGCAGGATGACGACGTGTTTCCCGGCTTCCACCATGCGCCGTGCGCGTTCGATGACGATTTCGGCGGCGTGCACGTGGCTCTCGGCGGTTTCGTCGAAGGTGGAACTAACGATTTCCGCCGCTCCTACCTGGCGGCGAAAGTCGGTGACTTCCTCCGGGCGTTCGTCAACGAGGAGGACGATGAGGTGCGCTTGGGGGGTGTTTTTGAGGATGGCACTCGCCATGCCTTGGAGGAGGATGGTCTTGCCGGTGCGCGGCGGAGAGACGATGAGACCGCGTTGCCCGAGTCCAATGGGACAGAGCAGGTCAACACAGCGCATAGAGAGGTTATCCCAAGTCGCTGTGGCGGAGTCTGTTTCGAGAAAAATGCGCCGCGTCGGATAATAAGGGGTCAGCTCGGTGAACGGGACCCAGTCCGCGATGGTCTCCGGGGATTCGCCCATGATCTTGTCCACCCGGACGACGATGGGGGCGGTTTCGCCTTCGCGGGCAGGCAGCGCAAGGGCGTCAACCTCGTGTCCCCGCAGGAGACCGTGTCGGGAAATGAGGGCTTTGGGGACGAACGCGCTCAATTCTCGAATGCGGTAATTATCAAAGAGATAGACGAGAAGACCGTTCCCGTTATCAAGCAATTCAAGCGTGCCTTTTACGTGAATGGGGCGGTGGGCGTCGTGAGCGGCGGCGAGCAGCTCGGAAATCATTGCGCGCCGAGGCGGCGTGCGGTGCCACTTGCAGCCTGCGGCTTTGCCGAGTGCTACGAGATCGTTCACGGGGAGATCGTAGGTCGCGTTGAAGTCGAACGGATCGCCTTCGCCGGTAGCGGTGGCGGCAAGTGCTTCGAGGGCAACAGGGTCGTTCAGTGTCGAGTAGTCGAAGGATTCGCCGAGCGAGAGAGAGCGTTCGTCCACGGTTTCGACAAGGGTCACGTTGCCCCATTGCCTGCCGGGTTGGGGCTTGCCGTTTGGAGCGTTTCCTTTGCGAAACTTATTATCCTTTTTGCCGCCGCCGTGGGGCGGGGCGGGGGGAAATGGTTTTTTGCCTGCGCCGCCGCCTTGGGAAGAATGTTGCCCGCCGCCGCCGCTTTGCGACTGCGGTGGAGGGGGAACATGGCGGCGATCAACCCTGCCTGAGTTGTTGTTGTTGAATGACGGCTTCGGTGCGCCTGCCGACGGCGACGAAGGTGGTGGCGCGGCAGGGCGGGCTTTTTTCTCATTGCCGTAGTGCTGCTCGCCTAAATCCGTGCGCAGTCGCGGAAACGTTGCTCCGTCACCCGCGTTTTCGGGGAGTGCCGCAGGCGACGATTCCCCCGCCGACACGGGTGCGGGTGTCGTAGATGCAACGGCGGGCGCGGGCGCAGATGCGGATGCGGGAGCGACGGGCGGGGAAAATTGGGCGAGGATTTTTGCGGGATCAAAGACAAAGACCTCTTGCACCGGCGCAGGTGCCGACGCGCTGTCGTCTTCGCCGACCACCTTGAACGCGGGTATCTCGGGCGGCAAGGGTGCGGGTGCCGGCGTCGATGGCTCGGGCGATGGCGGTGGCTCGGGTGCCGGTGGCGTTGCAGACGGCGGTGGTGACTCAGGTGCCGGTGGCGTTGCGGGCTGGACTTCGGGTTCGGACACAGGCGCGGGGAGGGCGTCGTCCTTGCGGGTGGCGCGCTTTTTGCCGGCGGGCGTTTTTGGAGGGGACGGTTCGCCCTTTTCGTCATCGCCCGAATCCGTGGCAGCGGCCTTTCGGGACGCGTGTTTTTTCACGGGAACGGCGGGTGTTGTTTCATCACCGATCACGCGAGCGGCGGTGTCGGTGGAAGTTTCGTCAGCGGACATGCTTTGTAAAAAGTGGAGGGAAAAGTGAAGGGAGGCGTCTGCGGCAAACACGCGAGCAGGGCGCAAATTTGTTGTTCGAGGAAAAGCGGGGTGCCTTCGTTAAAAAGACAAACGGTGGCACGGTGCATTTTTTCCTCCAGTGACCATTGCGCACGAAGGCGGCACTCGACTTCCCTCGCGTCTAACCCGCGAGCCGCCATGCGACTCATCTGCGTGCTATCCGCGCAATGGACACAGATGGAAAAATCGAAGTGCGTTTCAAGTTTTTTTTCAAAGAGCAGCGGAATTTCCACGACCCAGCACTCGTTTTCCCCCGCATCAACTTGTGCGATCCAGCGGGCGTTAATGGCGGGGTGAAGCAGGTTTTCGAGCCAAAGGCGTTCCCTTTTATCGGCGAAAATTATTTCGCCAAGGTCGTGGCGGGAAACAGAGCCGTCCGCCCCGAAAATCCCTGCGCCAAACCGCTCGCGCAAGTGCTCGATGATGGGCGGGCTTTCCATTAGCTCGCGTGCAAGGGCGTCCGTCGAGATGACACGGCAACCGTGTTTACCGAAAAAGGAAGCGGCGGTGGACTTTCCGCAGGCAATGCCTCCCGTGAGGGCGATGCGCATGATTCGCCTGAACATGCGTGCCGAAATGCCGAACACAAACTTTATGCGTCCGCTGCGGGCAGGTTTTTCTTTGCAACATTTTGCCCCGCGTTTTGTCCTACGCAGCGTTTCCAGACATGCGTTACTTTGTTTCAACTTTCGTCGCCACCGCGCTTTTCGCGCTGATGAGCGTATCGGTGCTTCACGCTTACGATAACGGCATTGTGCCGGTCAATACACCTGCCTCCGCACGGCGTATGATAAACGACCTCGTAGAGACCTACGGGAAACAATACCCTCAGGGGGCACAGTTCCTTCGGCGGCTCGATGCAATCGAAAAGTCCTCCAAAATAGACCAAGGCGCACTCGACGCGCTTATCCGCGAGGCGGCACTTGCAAATCCGCTCCTCGATTTTGACAAAATTCTCTGCGTCCGCCGCAAACCCACCAAAAACGGGCGCGAAGGCTTCCTCGGCCTCAATTCCCACTGCGAAGACGACTTGCAGCGCACGGGCTGGGACAACGAAATCTCCATTTTAAGCAACCTGCGCGGCACGCCGAAACTCACCCCCCTCCACCGCCAGCCAAACGGTGCCATCATGCGCGACCTCGACCTGCACTTCGACGGAAACCGCTTTCTTTTCGCAAGTGTCAACGCAAAGGGCAATTTAGGCGTCTTTGAAATGGGTGTTGACGGAAGTGGTTTGCGCGAACTCACCCCGTCGGACCAAAGAGATGTCCAATGGTTTGACCCGTGCTACCTCCCCGAAGAAGGCGTCATTTTGAGCTTCTCAACTGCGGGCGTGCAAGGCGTTCCCTGCGAAGGCGGCGGACCCAAAGTGGCAAGCCTTTATCGCGTTGATACCCGGGAAAAAACAGCATCAGGCGCACCCAAAGTTCGCCAACTCACCTTCGAGCAAGACAGCGGTTGGCACCCTCGCACCCTTAACGACGGCCGCGCCATGTATTTACGCTGGCAATATACCGACACCCCGCACTACTTCGACCGCCTCCTCTTCTCAATGCTCCCCGACGGACGCCAGCAAAAGGCGCTTTGGGGCAGCGGGGCATATTTTCCCACAGCCTTCAAACACGGACGTCCAGTCCCCGGACGCTCCAGCATGATACTGGGCGTCGTCAGCAGCCACCACGGCATGTCCGAACGGGGACGCCTGATGCTCATCGATCCCAACCTCGGCACGCATTACCCCTTCCGCCACGACCCGGAGAGCAAGGAATGGGGTCCCTCCGGCGCCCCGCTCAATATCCTCCCACGCATTTACCCCAAAGAAGTTACTGGCTGCGTCCAAGAAATACCAGGCTGGGGACGCGATGTCGTCGGCAACGTTCTCGATAACCAAGGCGGTCTCGGTAAATACATCTACACCACGCCCTATCCGCTCAGCGAAAAATACTACCTCGCCAGCATCTGGGTTGGCCGCAAAGGTCGCTATGGCCTCTGGCTCGTCGATAAATTTGATAACATGGTGAAGCTCTGCGAGTTGCCCGATTCGAATCTCTTTGAACCTGTCCCCATTGTCCCGCGCAAACGCCCGCCCGTCATCCCCGACGTCACACAACCCGAAGCCACCGAAGGCACCATGCTCGTCACCGATGTCTATGACGGACGCGGGCTGCCGAAAATCCCCCGCGGCAAAGCCAAGGCACTCCGCATCATCGCCTACCACTTCGCATACTGGGGACGCGGCGGCCACAACGTCATCGGCGAAGAATCCTCATGGGACGTCAAACGCGTCCTCGGCACCGTCCCCGTCGAAGCCGACGGCTCGGCTTTCTTCAAAGTCCCCGCCAACACCCCTCTCGCAATCCAAATCCTTGATGAAGACGGCGCGGCTATCCAACTCATGCAAAGTTGGACAATCACAATGCCCGGCGAAAGCCTCTCCTGCACAGGTTGCCACGAAAAATCCAACCTTTCCCTCCCCGGTCAATTCTACTCCATCGCATCCCGCAAGTCGCCCCGCTCCATTACCCCGTGGTATGGTCCGGAACGCCCCTTCGCATTCCAGACCGAAATCCAACCCCTCCTCAACAAACACTGCATCCACTGCCACAACGACACTAACAAAAAAGCAGTCGCCCCAAAACGCTTCCTCTCCTTCACCCCGCACAGAACAGGCTCGTGGCGCACCGACACCGCCTATAACGCCCTCCACCCCTTTGTCCGCCGCCCCGGTCCCGAATCCAACATCGAGACCAAAGTCCCCATGGACTTCCACGCCTCCACCAGCGAACTCATCCAACGGCTCCGCAAAGGACACTACAGCGTCAAACTCGACCGCGAAGCATGGGAACGCCTCTACACATGGATAGACCTCAACGCCCCCTACCGCGGCTCATGGGACGCCCCGCAATGGGAAAAACGCCGCGTCGAACTCCAAGCACTCTACGGCGGCAACACCGCCAACCCCGAAGCCGTTTTCCGCGAACAACTCGCACGCGTCACCGCCAACCCGGTGAAATCCCCCCCGCCCGTCCCCGCCGAAACAATCAAGAAGCTCCTCGCCCAAACCACCCGCGCATTCTCCACCCACGCGATAGCCAAACCCGCCGCTACGCCCGCCCTCGCCACACCAGCCCCAGCCGCCAATCGACCCACCCGCACGGTCAAACTCCCCAACGGCCAGACCATCCGCTTCGTCCACATCCCAGCCGGACTCCTCACCATCGGCTCCACAGACGGATTCTCCGACGAACGCCCACTCGCCACCGTTCACGTTAAAAAACCATTCTGGATGGCAGAAACGGAGCTAACTAACGCCCAATACGCCGCTTACGATCCAGACCACGACACCGGTTACGCCCACGAAAACGGCAAGGACCACGTCGCGCCCGGTTACATCGCCAACCACCCGAACCAACCCGTCGCCCGCGTAAGCTGGCAAGAAGCGATGAAATACTGCGAATGGTTATCCAAACAGACCGGCAAAAAAGCCACCCTCCCCACCGAAGCCCAATGGGAATGGGCTGCCCGCGCCGGCACCAAAACCACCTTCTACTTCGGCGATCGCCAGGCAAACTTCTCCGAACACGCCAACCTCGCCGACGCCAGCCTCCGAAAAACACGCCACAACTTCCGCGGCGGCTCCCGCATCCCCGCACGCGAAAACTTCCCCGTCAATTACCCCTATCCTCTCCGCGATGACCGCTTCGCCGATAAATGGTTCAGCGTTGACTACGTAAAACAAAACGCCGCCAACCCATGGGGACTCTACGACATCATCGGTAACGTCTGGGAATGGACACGCTCCGATTACGCCCCCTATCCTTACAACGAAAACGACGGACGTAATAATAATAACCTCGATAAGAAAAAAGTCGCCCGCGGCGGTTCCCACACCGACCGCCCGGAAACCGTCGGCTCCGCAGCCCGAATCCCTTACGAATCCTACCAAAAAGTCCACAACGTCGGCTTCCGTCCAATCATCGAAGATGACGACTCAACCCTCCCCCAACCCGCCGGCACAATAGCCGCCAATAAATAAACCGACGTCCCCTAAAACACGCGCCGGAAGCGGCACCATGCCGCTTCCCAACCGCGTGCGTAATTTCGTCTGCGGTGTCACCACGCCTCCGGTCTCACACGAGTTACGGAGACACAGGCACGAAGGAAGGGAAAGGGAAGGGGGAGCAGAGAAGAGGAAATAGGCGGCAGAGCAGGAAATAGGGAATAGGAGAGACTTGCCGCGCTGAACGCGAAAAGTGCTTCTCACGTCGCGGCGAACATGCCTGAGCGCAACCGGCGCCCCGCTCCTCGCCCCCGCCCCCGGTCGCCTCTTCGGAAAAACGCCAATCTCCACCGACCACGCCACCCTCCTCGCCCTCGATAAATACCACTTCCACAACCCCCGCAACCGCCAAACTCAGAGGTTTCTACAAGAAACA
>JAISZI010000105.1 GCA_031269335.1 Puniceicoccales bacterium | reverse complement strand
GTCAATGCTCCGATAGTGCCGCACAGACTGGTGCCTTTCTCGTTCTTGGTGTCGCCTACGTTCACGGTGCCCTCGACCAACAAACCACCCTCACCGACGGCACTGGCAAAATCTATACTTGGGACTGCGAGAACCGCCTTATCCAAGTCACTCTACAAAATGCCACCGCTACCACCGAAATCGTCCGCTACTATTACGACGGAATTAGCCGCTGCGTAAAACGCGAACACATAATCCCTACAAAAACCACCACCACAACAACCTATCTCTACGATGGTTGGAATGTCATCCACGAACCCGCGACAACAGTCGAAAATAACAACCAACCCCGCCGACAACTCCACAATCACCACAACAACTCTCTCCACTAAATCCTATATCTGGGGATTAGACCTCTCCAACACCCTTCAAGCCGCTGGCGGCGTAGGCGGCCTCCTATCCACCAGACACACGCTCAACTCAATCCCATGAAGACATCAAAGGCCAATGCCATGTCTGCTTTTCCCGTCAAACTGGCGGCGGGTAGTGTTTCGTCGATGTCTTTTACCCGCGGTTCGTTGCCTCTCAACTTGCATAATACAAGTAGTTACGTGACAAGTCGCAGCTCATTTCTGTTGTCTGAAAGACAACTTTCCCCGCCTACTTTCTCTAACCTATGAAAAAACAACTGACAAATTCACTCTCACCTGCCTCTGCCCGTGCGACCCGTGTTGCCCACCCCGCCAAGCTCCGCATTTTCGACAAGCGTTTCTTCGTCCTCCTCGCCTCCCTCCTCCTCCCCCTCGCCCCCGGCCTCCTCCGAGCCGATCCCATCTCCACCCCGGTCCCTGTCACCCCCGCCCTCGACACCCCGCCCCCCTACCGCAACGGCCCCTTCCTCCACCCCGGCGGCCTCCACACCCTCGCCGACCTCGAACGCATAAAAACCCGCGTCGCCGAACGCCGCACCCCCTGGATCGAAGCCTGGGAACAACTCCTTAAAGACCCCCGCGCCCAGGCCGGCTACCGCACCGCCCACCGCTCCAACCTCGGCACCAGCCGCCAGCGCGCCTCCCTCGACGCCCACGCCGCCTACCTCAACGCCCTGCGCGGCCTCATCGCTGACGACTCCGCCCACATCGACGCCGCCATCCGCATCCTCAACGACTGGTCCGCCGCCGTGAACCAGCGCGCCTCCGGCCGCGACATCCCCGGCCTCCTCGGCATCCCCGCCGCCGAGTTCGCCATCGCCGGCGAACTCCTCCGCGCCTCCCCCCGCTGGCGGCCCGAAGACATCGCCCGCTTCCAGCGCATGCTCGTCACCTATGTCTATCCCACCGTGCGCGACTTCCTCATCCGCCACAACGACGCCCACATCACCCACTACTGGACCAACTGGGACGCCTGCAACATCGGCGCCCTCATCGCCATCGGCGTTTTCTGCGACCGGCCCGACATCTACGACCAAGGCGTTGCCTACTACCTCCGCGGCGAAGGCAACGGCTCCATCATGAACGCCGTTTACAAAATCCACCCCGGCGGCCTCGGTCAGTGGCAGGAAAGCGGCCGCGACCAGCCCCACGCCCAGCTCGGCGTCGGCCTCCTCGCCCAGGCCGCCCAGATCGCCTGGAACCAGGGCCTCGACCTCTTCGGCGTCGCCGACAACCGCCTCCTCGCCGGCGCCGAATACGTCGCCCGCAGCAACCTCAACCACCCCGTCCCCTACGCCTTCTACACCAACTCCCAGCCCGCCAACAACCACTGGCTCTCCATCAACGGCATCAACCGCCTCGACGAACGCCCCACCTGGGAACTCCTCTACAACCACTACGCCGTCCTCCGCGGCCTCCCCGCCCCCAACACCGCCGCCATGGCCGCCCTCCTCCGCCCCGAGCGCGGCAGCAAAGACCACCTCGGCCACGGCACCCTCGCCTTCACTCTCGACGCCGCCTCCTCCCCCTGGCCGCCCCTCCCCGTCCCCGACACCCCCGCCGGTCTCTCCGCCCTCGCCGGCGTCTCCCGCGTCGAGCTCGCCTGGCAGTCTCCCCCCGGCGACACCGCCTCCGGCTACGAAATCCACCGCGCCCCCGCCCCCGACGGTCCCTGGGAAACCCTCGCCCGCTGGACCGACAACGCCTCCACCCGCCACCTCGACACCCGCGTCGAAAACGGCATCACCTACCACTACCGCGTTGCCGCCCTCAACCAGGTCGGAGCCAGCCCCTTCACCGCCCCCGTCACCGCCACCCCCGGTGCCGCCGGTCCCCTTCCTCCCGGCTGGCGGCTCGACGCCATCGGCCTCCCCTCCGCCGCCCCCGGCGGCTCCGCGACCTACTCCCCCCTCTCCGGTCACACTCTCCTCCTCTCCGGTCCCGGTGCCCGCATCGGCGGCCCCTCCGATTCCCTCACCTTTGCCTCCCGCAAAATCTCCGGCGACTTCACCCTCACCGCCCGCCTCGCCGGCGTTCGCTGGTCCCGCGGCGGCAACCGCGTCGGCCTCATGCTCCGCGACACCCTCTCCCCCGGCACCCGCGCCGCCTTCCTCACCCTCGGCGACGTCGGCGCCCGCCAGACCCGCTTCGGCGTCCGCCCCGCCGCCAACGCCGCCCCCCGCCATCAAAACGGCAACGACTACACCTGGCTCCCCGTCTGGTATCGCCTCCGCCGCCAGGGCGACACCATCACCGCCTCCCACTCACCCGACGGCGAGACCTGGTTCGACATCGGCTCCGCCCGCGTCCCCCTCGCCCAAGAAGTCCACGCCGGCTTCGCCCTCGCCGCCTCCTCCACCGACACCCCCGTGGCCGCCACCTTCACCCACGTCACCCTCACCCCCAGGGCCGACGCATACTAACTGATGTTACGCAGCGAGCAAAAGGAGGGGCGGCGTCCTCGCCGCCCCTCCTTATCCGCCGCCGCCAAACCCTCGACCAAATCGTAGAAAACGAAATCCTGCCAGAACTGCCGTTCGCGTAAGCTACCCATCCGCGCGTGCCGTACGAGTGAAACGGGGCGCGACTCCTGACCTCAGTTACGCACCGCTGCCTCACTTATATATACAGTCGCGTCCCTCTTATTGCGTGGGTGCGGCGGGGTCGGAGATTGTTTTTAGCCAGTTTTTCAGGCATTACCTCGGCGGCGAGTTCCGCGCCGGTCCCGTCCGTCTGGTGGACTTTTTTGGCGAAAGCGACTATCGCACGGGGATCGTTGAGTTTGCTTGCCGCCGCACACTTGACGTCCGGGACGTGGCTGTCGGCGACCACGCGGACGAGCGGTATTATTTGCTCATTCGCCGCCGCCAGTGCCTCGACAACAGTATCCACGCTCGGATCGGAGGCGATGCGGGCGTGCTCCTCGGGTGTCTTTCCGTAGCCGGGGAGAAACAGCAGGCAAAACGCTGCGAACAGGGCGGCGGCGAACGGGATTTTACTTTGAGTTGAGAAACGACGTGTTGTTTTCATGGCAGGAGTGGTTACGGGGCTTTTGTTTTATATAGATTTGCTTGCCAACCCTGTTTTTGTGGTAATCGAAGTTGCGCGGGGGAGGGGGCGTTGTCCGGCAGTTCCGCCACGTTTCACTGCCGGTTATTCACGCAATCCTCCTCTTCTTGGGGATTTTGCGATGTCGCTTTCTTGCTTTTGGGTTAGCGGGCGTAGAAGCGAAATTCTGTGTTGCTCTTAAATGTTTCGCCGGGGCGGAGGATTACAGAGGGGAAGGATGGTTTGTTGGGTGAGTCTGGGAAGTGTTGGGTTTCGAGGGCGAATCCGCAGCGGTAGTTGTAGGTTTTGCCGTTTTTACCTTTTACGCCGTTGAGGAAGTTGCCGGAGTAGAATTGGATTCCTGGTTCGGTGGTGTGAATTTCTAATCCGCGGCCTGATTGTGGTTCGAAGACGTTGGCGGCGAGGTGGAGTATGCCGGGGGTGCCGTCGAGGACCCAATTGTGGTCGTAGCCGCCGCCGAAGGTGATTTGTTCGTAAGGGGAATTGATGCGGTCGCCGATTGTGTGTGGTTGGAGAAAGTCGAGTGGGGTGCCTTTTACTGGGAGTAGTCTGCCGTCTGGGATGAGGCCGGCGTTTACTGGTGTGAAGCGCGAGGCGGCGAGGAGCAATCGGTGTCCGAGGATGTTGCCGACGCCTGCGCCGGCGAGGTTGAAGTAGCTGTGTTGGCTGATGTTAATGGGGGTTGGGGCGTCGGTGGTGGCTTCGAAATTGAGGCGTAATGTTTTTTCGTAGAGGACGTAAGTGAGGGTTACGTCGAGGTTGCCTGGGTAGCCTTCTTCGCCGCTGGTGCTGTGGTAATGGAGGCGTAGTTCGGAGCGGGATTTATCGGGGGAGGTGGAGGGGGTGGCGTCCCAGAGGACTTTGTCAAAACCTGTGGTGCCGCCGTGGAGGGCGCAGGGGATACCGGCGGGGGTATTGTTTTTGGCGAGTTCGTAGGATTTGCCGTCGAGGGTGAAGCAGCCGTTGGCGATGCGGTTGGCGACGCGTCCGACGATGGCGCCGAAATAGGTTCCGGCGGTGTCGTGGAGATAGCCGTCGAGGTTGTCGAAGCCGAGTGCGACGTCGGCGAGGGTGCCGTTTTTATCGGGTGTTTCTACGGAGACGATTATGGCGCCGTAGTTGGTAATCCGTGTGCGCAGGCCACAACCGGTGTCGATGGTGAAGAGGGAGACTTGGCGTCCGTCTGGCAAAATTCCCCATTGTTCTGTGGTGATGCCTTTGGTGGTGGCTCCGCTGTTTTTTGGTGTGCGAGTGATGGAGGACATGTTGGGAGGAGAAATTTTTACTGGTGTTGGTGCAAGCACAAAAAGGGTGTGTTTTCGGGTGGGTGGGGGCTTATCCTTCGTTGCGGAGGATTTTGGTGAAAACTTCTTGTGGGATGGAGACGCGGCCGATTTGTTTCATGCGTTTTTTACCTTCTTTTTGTTTGTCGAGGAGTTTGCGTTTGCGGGTGATGTCGCCGCCGTAACATTTTGCGGTGACGTCTTTACCGGTGGAGCCGAGGGTTTCGCGGGCGATGACTTTGCCGCCGATGGCGGCTTGGATGGGGACTTTGAAAAGTTGGCGGGGGAGGAGTTCTTTGAGGCGTTCGCAAATGGCGCGTCCGCGGGCTTCGGCTTTTTGACGGTGCACGATGCAGGAGAAGGCGTCCACGGGTTCTTCTTGGACGAGGATGTCCATTTTGACGAGGTCGGAGGTGATGTAGTGACCGAGTTCGTAGTCGAGGGAGCCGTAGCCGCGGGTGAGGGATTTCAGGCGGTCGTTGAAGTCCACGAGGATTTCGTTGAGGGGGAGGGTGCAGGCGAGCATGACGCGGTCTTGGTCGAGGGTGTCGGTGTGGTCGCATTGGCCGCGTTTTTCCATGATGAGGGTGAGGATATCGCCGATGCTCCAGGCTGGGATGTGGAGGCGCGCTTTGATGGTGGGTTCTTCGATGCAGGTGATAAGGGAGGGGTTTGGCATGAAGGATGGGTTGTCGATCGGGGTGATTTTTCCGTCGCTGGTATGGATGCGGTAAACTACTGATGGGTAAGTTGAAATGATATCAAGGTCGTATTCGCGCCGGAGGCGTTCTTGGATGATTTCCATGTGGAGGAGGCCGAGGAAGCCGCAGCGGAAGCCGAAGCCGAGGGCGACGGAGCTTTCTGGGGTATGAGTGAGGGCGGCGTCGTTGATGGCGAGTTTGGCGAGGCTGTTTTTGAGTTTTTCGTAATTGGCTGTGTCAATGGGGTAGATGCCGGAGAAGACCATGGGGCGGACTTCTTTGAAGCCTGGGACTGGTTCGGTGGCGGGGTTGGCTGCGAGGGTGATGGTGTCGCCGATTTTGACGTCGGAGACTTCGCGGATGTTGAGGACGATGTAGCCGACGGAACCTGGTTGGAGGGTTTCGGTTGGGTGTGGTTTTGGGGAGAAGATGCCGACTTCTTTGATGGTGCTTTTGGCGTTATTTGCCATGAGTTGGATGGTGTCGCCTGGGGAAAATGCGCCGGAGAAGACGCGGACGTAAGCGACGACTCCTTTGTAGGTGTCGAAGAGGCTGTCAAAAATCAGGGCGCGGTGGTGTTTGTAATCTGACCAGCGTGGTGGGGGGACGCGGAGGATGATGGATTCGAGGATTTCGGTGATGCCTATGCCTGCTTTGCCTGAGGCGAGGAGGGCGTCGTGGGCGGGGATGGTGAGAATGTCTTCGAGTTGGCGGCGGGCTTCTTCTGGGCGTGCGCCGGGGAGGTCTATTTTGTTAATGATGGGGAGGATTTCGAGGTTTTGCTGCATGGCGAGGGTGGCGTTGGCAACGGTTTGCGCTTCAACGCCTTGGGAGGCGTCGATAAGGAGGCAGGCGCCTTCGCAGGCGGCGAGGGAACGGGAAACTTCGTAGGAGAAATCGACGTGACCGGGGGTGTCTATGAGATTGAGCGTGTATTCGTGTCCGTTGGCGGATTTGTAGAGCATGGTGACCGGGTGGCATTTGATCGTGATCCCTTTTTCACGTTCCAGGTCCATGGAGTCGAGGAGTTGTTCCTTCATTTGGCGTTTCTCGACGGTTTGGGTTCGTTCGAGTAGGCGGTCGGACAAAGTGGTTTTCCCGTGGTCAACGTGGGCAATGATGCAGAAGTTTCTGATGTTTGCGAGGTTACTCATAGCGTAGAGATTTGCGGTCGGAAAAAGAAAGGCGCAATGTCCGGAAAGTTTGGCACTTTTTCGGAAACACCGGTTTACTTCTTAACATTCGATAGTATCTATTTGGCAAGGTGAATCTTATTCGTGCTGGCAGACTGATTTTTGTCACGTTAAGCGCAGTGCCATTGAGCCGGATGAATTGGATCAAGCAAGAGATTTGCTTTGTCAACGTCAGGCTGGAAGGTTTCAGTGTCTGTCATTAGGTAAATAAATATCCGGCACGCTTCAAACAGATACGGGTCCGGGACCGCTGATTACATTTTGCAAGGTTTGCATAGTAGATTTTATCAACCGGTTATAACTTTTTGCAGGAACTGGCGGTTGGTTTCGTAGTTATCTGATTTTACGAAAATGTAGGAATCGAGGCCTGCGGCTTTGTAGGCGGCTTCGTTTTCGCCCGGATTTCCTGCGAGGAGGAGGGTGATATTTGGGGCTTTTGCCTTGATGGCTTGGGCGATGGCGGGGACGTGGGAGGGGTAATCTTCGTCGTGGCCGCAAATGACAATGAGTGACGCGCCGGAGGCGACAGCTTTTTCGGCGATGAGGGCATCGTCGGTGCTGCCTTCTGATCCGGTGATCTCGAAGCCTCCCGTTTCAAAGAATCCGCGGGTGAAGTCGGCGCGGGCTTTATGGCGGCGGAGGGCGGCGATGTTTGCGAGGTGGATTTTGGGGCCGTGGCCGTGTTTTGCTTTGTAGGCGGTGGCGGTGGCGCGAAGAAGCTCGTAGCGTTCGGCGAGTCGGGTGCTTGGGAGAGGGGTTGCGAGTTCGGCGGGGTCGGTCGGCGGCGGTTGTGGTGTGGAGGCGGGGGGCGAGAAGAGATTTTTTTCGGCGATATTGGGATATTGGTTGGTGCCGACGAGGGAGATGCGTCGTTGACCGAGGAGTTTTTCTTTTCCTTTGCGGGTGCTGGCAATGGCGTCTTGGATAAATCCCGCTTTAAGTGCGGCGGATGCGCCTCCTTTTTCTTCTATTTTTTGGAAAAATCCCCATGCGCTGCGGGCGATGTCGTCGGTGAGTTTTTCGATATACCATGAGCCGCCTGCTGGGTCTATGACGGCGGTGAGTTCGCATTCTTCTTGGAGGATGACTTGGGTGTTGCGGGCGATGCGGCGGGAAAGTTCGCCGGGTGGTGTTCCGGAGACTTCGTCGAAGGTGCCGACTGTGAGGGTTTCTACGCCGCCGAGCACGCCTGCGAGAGCTTCGGTGGTGGTGCGGAGGATGTTTACGTGGGGGTCGTGGCAGGTTTTATTAAAAAGGCCTGTGCGGGCGTGTTGGTGCATGGCGCAGGCTTGGGCGGAGCCGCCGAGTTTGCCGACGATGCGTGCCCAGAGGGTGCGGGCGGCGCGCAGTTTGGCGAGTTCGATGAAGAAATTTCCGCCGATGGAGAAATGGAAAGCTGTCTGGGTGGCAGCCAAGTTGATGTCTATGCCGCGGTTATCCAGTTCGCGGAGGTATTCGACGCCTGTGGCGAGGAGGATGCCCAGTTCTTCGACGGCGCTTGCGCCTGCGTTGTGATGGGGGCGGGTGGAGACGCCGATGGTGGCGAATGCGGGTAGATGTTCGCGGGTGATGCGGATAAGGCCGGCGAGGTTGTCGTAGGTTTTGCGCAGTGAAATGGAGAGGGAACCGGTTTCAGCGAGGGTGGCGAGGGGGTCGTGGTTGAAGGTGCCGCGGACTTTGTCGAGTTTGGCGTTGTGGGCGACGAGCCAGGAGTAGAAGAGGAGGGCGATTTCGCGGGTGTTTTCTCCTGCGTGGAAATGCCACGAGAGGGCGTCGGGGATGATGAGGCGAAAAGCTGCGGTGATATCGGCGGGGGTTTTGAGGCGGACTGCGTTTGGGGAAGAGAGGGGAAGTGCGACGGCGTTTTGACCGGCTTCGATATCGCGCAAGAGGGCTTTGTTGAAGGCTTCCGGTTCGCGGTAGGGAAGTTCTTGTGCGATTTCCCACGGGGCGAGGCGATAGCCGTCCGGGCGGACGCCGCGCAGGTATGCGCCTTGGGCGGGGAGGGAGGCGGCCAAGGGGAGGGATTCAAGGACGTCGCGTTCGTAAATGGGTTGCGTGGTAATGTTTTCCGGAACGCGTGTTAGCATGATTTTATCAAACGGCGCACCTTTGAGCAACTTGTCAGCGGCGGCTTTCCATTCTTCATGCGTGGTGCGGGAAAACTCGGTTGCGAGTTTTTCTCCGGAAACAACTGTGGATATCATGTCCGTGTTCGGCGTTGTGAGTGTGAGCGAAAAAGGAGGGAACGGCTTCATGGGCGGCGGGGCAAGCTGGAAATAGCCTGCCGCGTCGCCCTGGTTTTGGTTACGCTGTGGTGTAGTCGGCTTGGGAACCTTTGATGTTTTTCTTTGGCACCCAAGGCATAAGGGCGCGGAGGCGCTGTCCCGTTTTTTCGACGAGGTGGTTTTCGCCTTTGGCGAGCAAGCGTTTGTAGGTTCTGAGGCCGTTTTTGTATTCGGCGACCCATTCCCGAGTGAATCTGCCGTTTTGGATTTCTCTCAAAATCTTTTTCATTTCCGCCTTTGTTCGTGCGTTCACTATGCGGGGGCCGCGAGTGATATCGCCGTATTTGGCTGTTTCGGAAATGGAAAAACGCATTCCGGCGATGCCGGACTCGACCATCAGGTCAACGATGAGTTTCAATTCATGGAGGCATTCAAAATAAGCCATTTCTGGTTGGTATCCGGCTTCGACAAGCGTTTCAAATCCGGCTTGGACGAGTGCGGTGGCGCCGCCGCAAAGCACGGCTTGTTCGCCAAAAAGATCGGTTTCGGTCTCTTCTTTGAAGGTGGTGGCAATGACGCCTGCCCGAGTGGAACCGATGCCATGCGCCCATGCGAGGGCGATCTTGCGTGCGTCGCGTCCAGCGTCTTGGGCGACGGCTATCAACGCCGGAACACCTTTTCCTTCAACGTATTGAGAGCGAACGACGTGACCGGGTCCCTTGGGGGCGACCATGGCGACATTGATGCCGGCGGGGAGGGGGATAAGCCCGGCGTGGATGGCGAGGCCGTGGAGGAAGAGGAGGGTTTTGCCTTTTGAGAGGTTTGGCTCGATGTCTTTGGCGAAGACAGCGGCTTGTTTCATGTCTGGCAGGGCAACGAGGATCACGTCAGCCCGTTTCACAGCTTCGGCGGTGTCAAACACCTCGAATCCTTTTTTCCGGGCGGCTTCTCTGGATTTACTTCCTTTGTGGAGACCGACGATGACCTTGTGCCCGCTGTCTTTGAGGTTTAAGGCGTGGGCGTGTCCCTGGGAGCCGAATCCGATAACGGCGAGTGTTTTTCCCTTGAAGACGGCGGGGGAGGCATCTTTGTCTTTATAGACTTTTGCTGGTTTTGATGGCATGTTTTTTGTTTTGGTGTGTGTTTTTTAAGTGCCTATATGGCGTGGTGGAAAAGTCAGGTTCCTCGTGCGAGAGCAACTTGCCCGGTGCGTGCAAGCTCGATAATTCCGTAAGGTTCGATGAGGCGCAGGAAGGCGGCGGCTTTATTTTCGTTGCCAGTGAACTCGATGATGACGGAGTCTGGGGAGACGTCGATGATCTTGGCGCGGAAGAGACCCGATATTTCAACGAGTTCAGAGCGTATTTCTTTGTTTGATCTGACTTTTACGACGACGAGTTCGCGGGCGACATGGTCAATGCCAGTAAAATCTTGCACGGTGATGACGTTGACGAGTTTGCCGAGGGCACGCACGCAGCGGTCGAGGGCGTGTTCATCGGCGACGACCGTGGCGGTGATCCGTGAGAGTTCGGGTGTGTGCGTTGGACCGACGTTGAGCGTTTCGATGTTAAACCCGCGTCCGCTGAGCATTCCGGCGACGCGGGCGAGGACGCCAAACTTGTTTTCGACGAGAGCCGACAAGGTGTGTCTTTTCATGGTGCGGTTTTTGGAACGGAAAATGGTGGACGAAGAGGGGCTCGAACCCCCGGCCTCCTCGGTGTAAACGAGATGCTCTAACCAACTGAGCTATTCGTCCACGTAACTGGTGCGCATCCTGTGGCGTATGTTGCGGTGGCGCAAGTCAAAACCACGGATGCGGTGCACTTTACTCGTTCCCGCGTCTGGGGTGGACGGTTACCACCCACCGGCGTCCGTTTGCCCACACGAGCAGGCGGTTGACTCTATTGGCGTCAACAAAATCGTAAAGTTCCTCTGGCGTGGAGACGACTTTGCCGTTCACAGTCAGGATTACCGCGCCTACGGGCACTTGGCGTTGGAAGACGGAATCTGGGGCGACTTCTGTCACCACAACGCCGACTTTGAGGCCACTGGGTATTTCGTAACGTTCGCGCAAGGCTTTGGTTAGCTTTTGGAATTTCACGTTTCCGAAAAGTCTTTGCACCTCAAGTTCGCCTTGCTTTGCGCCGCCGACCACGATTTCCAAGGTTTTCTTTTTTCCATCGCGGTAAATTTCGACGCGTGCCTTTGACTCCGGTTTCAATTGGGAGACGATGTAGCGCAGTGCCGACCAGTTTTCCACTCGTTGACCGTTGATGGCGACGACGGTGTCTTCGGGTTTCAGACCACCTTTGTCGGCTGGGGAGTCTTCGACGACTTCGCTGACGAGTGCGCCCCGTGGTTCGGGCAGGCCGAGGTTTTCGGCGAGTTGCGGTGTGATGTCCTGTGCCGCTACGCCGATGTAGCCGCGGGCGACTGAGCCGTGGTTGACTAAGCTTGCCACGATGCCTACGGCGAGATTGGAGGGCACGGCGAAACCAATACCGATGCTGCCCCGCGTGGGGGAAACGATGAAGGTGTTCATGCCTACGACGCGTCCTTCTGTGTCCACGAGCGGTCCGCCAGAGTTGCCCGGATTGATGGAGGCGTCGGTCTGGATGAAGTTTTCCAATCCGCCCTCACGGCTCAAAATGCCTACGTCGCGCCCCAGTGCGGAGACGATGCCTTGGGAAACGGACATGCCTACGCCGAGCGGATTCCCGACGGCGAACACGATATCGCCGACGCGTAGTGCCACGCTATCAACAACTTTCGCAACGGGCAGATTTTTCCCGTCTATTTTGATAATGGCGACGTCCGTCTTCGGATCGCTTCCTATCACTTTGGCGGTGAACTGGCGTTTGTCGGACAGCTCCACCGTTATTTCTTCGGCGGGTTTGCCCTCGTTATCGCTGATGACGTGGCGGTTTGTGAGGATGTATCCGTCCTGGTGGATGATGGTGCCGGAGCCAAGCCCAGTCGGGACCTTTTTTTCCTGTAACTCGTAGTGCCACAAGCGGTTGCTCATAACGCGCACCGTTTGCGCGGTGTGGATGCTGACGACGGCGGGCATTACCCGGGCGAGGGTGTCTGCGTAGCTGTTAAGTTTTTCCTTGTTGGAACGGTCAACCGCCTTGGCCTCCATCGGGAACACTACTGCTTCCTTGCTCTCCTTGGTTTTGACGGGCTTACCCTTTGGAGGTGCGCCCGTGGTTGAAATGGAAAACGCAAGAGCGAGAATGGCTGCTCCGGCAAGAACAAGATTTGTCTTTCGCATGTTGAATACGGTTTTGGTTAAAAAAGATGTGTGTTAAAAGGTGACGAAGAGCGCCGCAGGCTTGAGGGTTTGTTTGTTTTTTTTGGTGCGGTCAACACCCCGTTGGTGCTGCGCGGAAAAATCAATACCTCAAAAGCGGGGGGCGTTCGTCGATGCCGCCGCCACCGTGACAGAAAGAGATGGCGCAAAAAATTCTCCGTTCCCCGCAGGTAAATTCTATTGATAGAAAAAATTCGTTGAATAAAAAGTTTCGCAGGGGATTGACGGCTGGTTCACATGAGACCGAGTTCCATTTTGCCTTCTTCTGAGATCATGGAAGTTGTCCACGGGGGTTCCCAGACGATGTCAACATGGGCGTCGTGGACGCCGGGGATGGAGAGGATGCGGTTGCGGGCGTCTTCTGCAATCACGGGACCCATGCCGCAGCCGGGGGCGGTGAGGGTCATAGCGATTCCGACGATAAATTTGCCTGGTTCGTTTTCTGCGGGGTGGATGCGCAGGGAATAGACGAGGCCGAGGTCAACGATATTAACGGGGATTTCCGGGTCAAAGACCGTTTTAAGTTGTTCCCAGACAACGTCTTCGTTTGGTTCCGGCGGGGCATCTTTGCCGGTGTCGGCGTGGGGAGGCGTTGTTGTCTGGGTGGCTGGGGGTTGTTCGCCGAGGGCGGAGGCATCTGTTCCTTTTATGCGGAACATGCCGCGGTCGCAAACAACGGTGAAGTTGCCGCCGAGGCGGTTGGTGATGTTGATGTGGGTGCCGGAGGGGAGGGTCGCGGTGTCACCGGATGGGATAATGGTGGCGGTGACATCGCGTGAGAGCACACGCTCGCTATCGGTGCCGGTGTCGGTGTTGCCTTGTGCTGGTGTGGGTTGGTCGCTGTCCAGTGGCATAGCGAGAGTGTCGTTTTTCGTTTTGCTGCCGTTAGTTACGCTTTGGGCGTGTGTGCGGGCGGTTATTTTTTAGCTTTGGTGTAACCGCGGACGAAGCCGATGCCGGAGGCAACTTCCGGGACGTTGTTTGACCAGTTGTCTTCGTGTTCGATGGAGATATTTCCTTTGAAATTTTGGCGTTTCAGTTCGTCGAGGACTTCGCTGACGCCGACGACGCCTGTGCCGAGGGCGAGGTTGCGGGAGGCTTTACCGAGGAGGGGGCGGTCTTTGGCGTGGATGCTGACAAGGCGGCCTTCGAGGATTTTGAGACCTTCTACGGCGTTGAGGCCGTCTGTTGCCCAGTGCCCGATGTCGGCGGCGGCGCCGACGCGTGGGTCGCGGTCTTTGACGAGGTCGCGGATGTATTTGGGGTTCCAGACTTTGTAGTTTGCGTTGCGGGGATTCCGGGGGTGGTTGTGGTAGCCAACTCGGATGTCGTATTCTTTGGCGAGTTTCTCGACGGTGTCTATGGACTCGGTGGATTCCGTGGTGATCGCGTAGAGGTCTAATTTTTTCGCGAATTCAAAAATTTTGCGGGCGGCAGCTTCGTTTTTTGGGATGCCTACGACGCCGTAGTTGACGGCGCGGACGCCGTGTTTTTTGAGGTGCGCCTTCATGGCTTCGATTTGGGCATCGGTGGCGACATGTCCCCAGCTTCTTTTATCGGAGGGGCTGAATCGTTGACCCGGGAAAAATTCGATAACTTTGCCGCCGGCGTGGGCTGTGCGTTCGACAGCTTCAAAGGCAGAATAGCGGTTGAAGGTGTAGGACTGTGCGCCGATGGCGAAGCCGTTTTCACGGACATCGTCTGGTATTGGTGCAGCGTTGGCGTTGAGGGCACCGGCGGCGAGCGCGGCGAGTGCGAGAGAGAAGCGAAGCGTGTGTTTGACTTTCATGGTGAGAGAGAAAAGGAGGGGGACAGGTGCGGCGCGGGTTTTGTTCCGCAGGCGAGGTGGTTTGGTCAACGGCGGGAAGGTGTCGAGGGAATGATGTGCAATTCGTTGATTAGGAAGGAGTTTGCTCCGTCGGGTGTGTTGGGACTAATGGCGAAGAGGTTTCCACCGATTTGGACGGTGATGCTTTTGATGTTTTTGGATTCGACCCAGAGGGAGCCTTGGGCGGAGATGGTGCGTTTTTGTCCCGGTTCGACGGGTTCGTCGAAGATTTTTTGACCGCGCACGAGGTTTCCATTTTGGGTGCGTGTCTTATAGATGGTGACGTGGACGGGCGTGGTTACGGCGTCGGTTGTGTTGATAATTGCCTGATAAGAACGTGGTTCTGGCTGTGTCGTGGTATTGGCTGGCAAAGCGGGTTTGGGGCGGCGGTCGCGGAGGAGGAACCATGTGCCGACGGCGACTATTATGGCAGTGATGAAGAAAATGAGGGTAAAGGAGGTGCCTTTGCTCCAACGCCGACGGTGGGAAGATTGGTGGCTGGAGTCGGTGATAGGGGAGGGGTATTCGGTGCTGGAAATTTCGTCGCCGTCGAGGGTTGCGCTGATTTTATCGCTGTTGTTTCCGCCGGAGTTGCTGCGTTCGCCGATGTCGAATTGGAGGCGACGGGTGCCGGTGTTTTCGCGATTTTGTTGGGCGGAGGCGGCGTATTCTTCGAGCAGACGGACTGAGTCGAGGCGGAGAAAGCGGGCGTAGATTTTCAGGAATCCGCGTTTGTAAACCTCGGCGAGCGGAATGAGGTCGAAGTGGTTGTTTTCTATGGCTTCAAGGTATTCGCAACGGACATGGGTGGCTTCGGCGGCACTTTGGGTACTGATGCCTCGGCGCTGGCGCGCTTCCATTAATTTTTCTCCGACGGTGTTCATGGATGTTTTTGTTGAAGGGTGAGTCCAGTCCTTGGCGTGGTGTGGTTGCCGTTTGTGTGTTGTGCGGTGCGGAAGGTGTCGAGGGAAATGTTCGTTTATTTATGTGCCGAATAGCTGTGTTACGAAGTTGGCGATGTGAAAAAAGGGAGTTGCGGAGGCGTAGATGGCGGTGGAGAGAAGTTCCCGGAAGAAACTTACGTTGATGAGGATGAGCAGAACCCACCAGCCGTTTGCCGCGAGGCGAAAGTAGATTTCATCGCTCATGCCGATTGCGTGGCGCAGGAGATGGGAGCCGTCCAACGGGGGAATCGGGACGAGGTTAAAAACGGCGAGGGTGACGTTGAGTCTGATGGCTGGCGTGAAGAAGCGATTCACGGCGTTTGTGTCGCCGTGAGCGTAGAATAGTCCTGCCGCGATTGAGAACACGAGGGCGAGGAGCAGGTTCACACCCGGACCGGCGAGGGTGATGAGGATATCGTCAAGGCGGCGTGTGTCGCGGTTGGGGAGGGAAATTTGGACGGGTTTTCCCCAGCCGAGGAGGGCGAAGGGCATTCCGGAGCTGAATACCGATGTCAGGATCATTATCCCCGGTATGAGGAACGAGCCAATGGGGTCGAGGTGCGCGGTGGGGTCGAGGGTGACTCTTCCTTGTTGGCGCGGGAGCGGGTCACCGCGTTTGTCGGCCATCCATGCATGTCCAAATTCGTGCAAGGCGAGGCTGCATAGAAGAATGATGAAGAGAATGCCCGCTTTGGAAAGCTGTGCTGTGTCCATGAAAGGGGGATCGTCGCTATTTTGGTCTGTAGAAAACGCAAGCCGAAGAGTGGGCGGCGTTCAAGTTGGCAAGAGTTCGCCAAGGGCGCGGGCGGCGTGCCAGACGTCCTTGTCGCCGCGACCGGAGAGGTTCACGAGCAGGATTTGATCGGGGGACATTTTTGGGGCGATTTTCACGGCATATGCGAGGGCGTGTGAGGATTCCAATGCCGGGAGGATGCCCTCTTCGCGGCAGAGGAGTTTGAATGCGTCGAGGGTTTCGCCGTCGTTTGCGTGGGAAAAATGGATGCGGCCGCGTTTCCAGTAATAGGCATGTTCCGGACCGACTGCGGCGTAGTCCAATCCTGCCGAGACGGAATGGGTGCCTTCGATTTGTCCTTCGCTATCTTGCAGGATGTAAGTTGCGCATCCTTGCAAGACGCCGAATCGGCCGCCTGCGAAACGTGCCGCGTGTTCGCCGGGGATGATGGCGCGTCCGCCCGCTTCTACACCTGTGAGGGTGACCTGTGGCTCATCAAGGTAATTGAAAAACGCGCCGATGGCGTTGCTGCCGCCACCGACGCAGGCGACAACGTGGTCGGGGAGGCGTCCCTCGGCTTGTAATATCTGGGCGCGGGACTCGGAGGAGATGACTTGTTGGAAGTCGCGCACCATCATTGGAAACGGATGCGCGCCGTAGGCGGTTCCTATGACGTAGTGTGTTGTGCGCGAGTTGGCGACCCAGTCGCGGAATGCTTCGTTAACGGCGTCTTTGAGGGTTTTTTGACCGGTGGAGACAGGGCGGACTTCCGCGCCCATGAGGCGCATGCGATAGACGTTGAGCGACTGGCGTTCCATGTCTGTTTCGCCCATGTAAATCACGCATTCCAAGCCGAAACGTGCGCACACGGCGGCGGTGGCAGTGCCGTGTTGCCCTGCTCCCGTTTCGGCGATGATGCGCCGTTTGCCCATATGTTTTGCGAGCAGTATTTGTCCGATGGCGTTGTTGATTTTGTGTGCGCCGGTGTGGAGCAAGTCCTCGCGTTTGAGGTAGATTTTTGCTCCGCCGAGGTAACGGGTTAGTTTGTCGGCGCGGTAGAGCAGGGTGGGGCGTCCGGCATATTCGCGGAGGAGCGCAGAAAATTCATTTTGAAAATCTGGGTTGGCGCGGGCGTCAAGATACGCCTCGGTCAACTCCGCGAGGGGCGTGACGAGCGTCTCTGGCGCGAAGATTCCGCCAAATTCGCCAAAGTGACCGGAGGCGTCGGGCAACAAAAAGCGCGGTGCTATTTCCGGCGGGACTGTGGTTTGCATGGTGGCAGGGGAAGTGGCGTATGGTGTTTCGGGCAAGGATGAAAACTTTTCCGGAGATCAATTATCGTTGCGCTACAACATGATATCGTTGGCAAGCTGCGTGGCGGTGCTTTCGTCGAAAAGCGCCCGTGACAGCTCCAGTGCGAAGTCCAACGCCGTGCCCATGCCGCGCGAGGTAATGATGTTTCCGTCGCGGATGACGCGTTCGTTCTGCAATGCGTCCGGGAGTTCGTCCAGCGTCGTATAGTGCGCTGTGAAGCGTTTTCCCGTGAGAAGACCTGCGTCGAGCAGGACAAGCGGTGCGGCGCAAATTGCCCCGATGATGCGTCCGGCTTCGGCAAATGCTTGGGCGAGCTGTTTCGGTTTTGGTGAGCGGCGCATCTCCATTACAGCGGGACCGCCTGGAATGAACAGCAGGTCAAAGTTTTCCGCAGGTTTTTTTACGCTTTCCAGCGTTGTATCTGGTAAGAGGGAGACGTTGCTGCGCCCTCGGACAACGTGTTTTCCGCCAAGTGACGCCAGAACGACGCGTGCGCCGGCACGCCGTAGCACGTCCACAGGGGCAATGGTTTCGACTTCTTCAAACCCGTCTTCAAGCAGGACAAGAACACTTTTTTCAGCCATGAAGTTGGAATTTTCCCACTTTTGCCGTGTTGTCAAATGATCAGAGGTCATGGGCGCGCCGGAAGACTTCTTCCAGTCCGCGCAGCGTGATGTTGGGTTCCCACCGGATGTGCTTTGTCCATGCGCTTGAGATGGGAAGAGCACCGGCGGTGCCGCCGGTCGCAAAGACGGAAGGTTTGCCCTCGCCCCATTTTTCGATTTGCGCGAGCACGGTTTTCAGGAGGGCTTCTATCATGCCGGCGAATCCTACGGCGCAACCGAGGCGCATGGCGTCGAGGGTGCTTTTGCCGATGCCGGTGGAAACCATGAGGTCGTTCGTGTCCAGCAGCGGGAGGAGGGCGGTCTGTTCGTGCAGGTAACGCGCCATGATGCCTAACCCAGGCGCGATGATGCCGCCTTCGTAACCCCGTGAAGTGAGAACATCCAAGGTAACCGCCGTGCCGGCATCTATGATGATGGCTGGGGCGCCGGAAAGAACCTGGGCGCCGATGCAGTTGGCAAGGCGGTCTTGCCCGATTTCGGAGGGGTGCGGATAGTTAATCGCGAGACCCGGGCAGGCGTTGTGGTGCAAGCAGTGGATGGGCAGACCGGTGTTTTCGAGCAAGAAAACGAGCTGTTGCGTGATGCGAGGGACGACGGAACACAGGGAAATGCCGTGAAGCACGTGTCTTTGCCGGAGCGCGGCAGCGAGCGCAGGGGCGCCGAGCACGGGGGAGGTGATGTCGCCTGTGGGGATTTGCCCGCTCTCAATCGTTGTGCCGTCGCAGAGGACGCCGTGGTGGACGTGCGTGTTGCCGATATCAATGCAAAGAATGTTCACGGGCGGCGGCGGCGGCGTTTTTTTAACGGCTCCATTCGAGCATGCGTTGGATAGGCGCGGCGGCCGCGGCGGCGATTGACGCCGAAAGCTCCACGCGTGGTTCGAGGGTAAGGAGGCAGTCGCGCAGTTTTTCGATGGAGTTCATTTTCATAAAACGGCAGTCGTTGCAGCCGCAGCTATCCGTCGGACCGGCGACGAAGGTCTTGCCGGGCACCTCGCGGCGGAGACGGTTTATCATGCCTGTTTCGGTTACGATGATGAAGGTTTGCGCGGGATTTTCACGGCAGTAGGCGACCATTTTTTCCGTGCTGCAAACGATGTCGGCGGTGTCGCGCACCGCTTCGACGCATTCAGGGTGGGCAACGACCGGCGCCGACGGGAAACGCGCACGGGCGTTTTCAATGGCGCGCACGGAGTAGAGGACATGGGCGTAACAGCTTCCCGGCCAAAGGCGCATCGCGCGCCCTGTCTGCTTTGACACCCATTGACCGAGATTTTGGTCGGGCACGAAAAGGATTTCTCGGTCAGGGGGAATAAGTCCGATGATGCGGGCTGCGTTACCGCTTGTGCAAATCACGTCGCTGATGGCTTTTACGTCAGCGCTGCAATTGATGTAGGCGGCGACGTAGAGATTGGGATGCGCCGCCTTGTATGCGGCGAGTTGTTCAGCAGGGCACGAGTCGGAAAGAGAGCAACCGGCGGCGGGTTCGGGCAGGAGCACGGTCTTGGTCGGATTAACGATTTTTGCCGTCTCCGCCATGAAATGGACGCCGCAGAACGCTATCACTTCGGCAGCGGTCTCGGCGGCCTTGTAGGCAAGACCGAGAGAATCGCCCACGAAATCGGCTACCTGCTGAATCTCGTCCACTTGGTAATTATGCGCGAGGATGACGGCACCGCGCTCGCGCTTCAAACGCAAGACCTCCTCCTGCACAGGGGAAAGTGGACGCGGGACATGCGGGTCGAGCGGCGGGAAAACAAGCGGTTCTGCCGTCGAAACCTCGTCTTTGAGATACGTGTCCGGAAAACTCATGCGGTGCGAAGGAAAGCGAATCGCGGTGAAAGAAAAGCAAATATCCTCGGCGCAAGAATATGTCCCTCTGCGCTAAAAACGGGTTTTCTCCGCCGTGCTTTTGCGGATAAACAATTCTCAGGGCGTCTGGCGCTCTATCACAAAAAAACACGCATCATGGAAACCGACCTGCAAAATAGCACTGCATCCGACTGGCGAGAATGGTTCGCCCGTAACGGCGCACGCTTTTTGCTCTGTGCCCGCCAGTGGACACGTTCGCAGGCAGATGCCGAAGACGTTTTGCAAGAAGCCTTTGTCCGTTTTTGGAGGCACCAACGACACCTCCCCGGCGATCCCGCCGCCCTCCTCGTCACTTCTATCCGCCGCGCCGCCCTCGACCTCGTGCGCCGCGAAACGCGCCGCACCAACCGCGAACAATCTTCCCTCGTGCTGGACGGCGAACCAATCTCGTGGTTCGAGCCAGCCGATAACGCTGCCGACCAACTCCTCCAAGACGCCCTCGAACGCCTGCCAGACGCCCAGCGGCAAGTAGTGGCACTCAAAATTTGGGGCGGTCTCACCTTTGACGAAATCGCCCGCCAACTTGATTGCTCCCTCAACACCGCCGCCTCCCGTTACCGCTACGCGCTTGCGCGTTTGCGCGAAACACTAACCACGCTCAACTATGAACGATAACTTCACCGACATCGAAAACGCACTGCGCCGCCTCGCCCCGCGCACGCCGAGTGCCCTTTGCCAAGCCCGCATCGCCGCCGCCTTGGAGACGAACGCCACAAGCGCGCCCGCTTCGCGCCTGCGCCATGTGCCTATCTTGTGGTCGGCATTCGCGATGGCAGCCGCTGCCTGCCTCGTCTTCGTCCTATTGCCCAATGACGCAGGCGTTTCTAATTCCGCGCCGCGCACTTCTGCGCCCACCGCTGTTTCCCCCGCCAGTGTTCCCGCCGCTATGGACATCGCCGCCGCACGGCGCGCCCGTGTCACCCTTGAATTGGCGGCGCCCACCGACGCGCCCTCGACTCACCGCGTAATCAATAGCATCGAGCCGCTTGAACCACGCCGCACGCCGGACGGGCGTTTTTTCCAGCCCTACCGCGTCCGTTACCTCGACACCACGCGCACCCGCAGTGGTGCAGGGACAACACTTGTCAAAAGTGTCCCAACCGAAGCCGTTCATTACGTCGGCATAGACCTAATCTAACACCTTTTTGTTCAGCACGTAACACCGTTTGCTTAAACCGAAAACTCAAAAGAGACAATCGCCATGAATACCATGAAAAAACACCTTCGCGCCATTCCGCTGCACATGCTCCTTCTCGCGGGAATCATTCCCGCGCTGCCAGTCGCCGCCGCACCTGCGTCCCTATGCGATGCCGGTGCGGCGGCGTCGCCACCTGCCAAGAACGCCCCGGCAGCTACTACTGCCGTCGTTCCCTCTGAAAAAACAGCCTTCCTCGGCATCCACACCGAACGGGTTGACGCCGCCACGCGCCGCCGCCTTAACCTCGCCGATGACACGGGGTTGCGCGTCCACCTCGTCGCTCCAAATTCACCCGCCCACGGCAAATTGCTCCCCGGCGACGTGCTCACCCTCCTCAACGCGCAAATTCTCTGTAATCGCGAACAGTTCGCCACCCTCGTGCGCGTCTGCAAACCCGGTGATGTCGTCACCCTCAAAATCTACCGCGACGGCGAGGCATCCGAGGTGCGCGTCACCCTCGGCTCCACCGATTCCGCCCGCGCCAACTCGCTCGTCCCCGAATTACGCTTCCGCATCAACGGACGCGATGTTCCCCTCGGCGACTTCCTCCACGACAAAATTGCCCGACTCAACGGCGGCGTCATCACCGTTGACCCCGACGCCCTTTCGGGCATTCCGGAAGAAATTCGCGAACACATCCGCGAATTACAGGACGAAACGCGCCGGCGCATGGACGAAACACGTCGGCGTATGGACGAAACGCGCCGGCGTATGGACGAAACGCGCAGCCGCATAGAAAAATGGCGTGACCAAAGAAGGCAGAAGCAACCCGCCGATGCCCTTAAAGGTCAAAAACTGGAGGGCAAAATTGCGCCCGGCGGTCACAAAAAAGACGAAAAACCGGTTAACCCCAAACACGGAAAAATCGAAATTACCCCCGAAAATCCTCTATCGGGAGTCAATGTTTCGAGAACTTTTTCCGACAACGAAACGGAAACCTACGTGACAGATCGCGACGGAACCGCCTGCTTGTCCATGCGTAACGGCCTGTGTTGCTTAAAGATACAAGACACCACCGGAAAAGTTATTTTCGACGGTCCCGTGGACACTCCTGCGCACCGCGCCGCGCTCCCCAAAAATATTGCAAAAAAGCTGGAAACAATCGAACAAATCATCCAAAAGGGTGTCGTAGTAAGCAGTGCACCGCCAGTTCCGGCGGAACCTTCCAAAAAGTAGGTGAGTGCACGACGACTTTTTGACAATTTGAATCGGAATTCCGACCTTAGGGGTAAGGGAGGATGAACGGTTCAATGGATATAGCAAAATAAAGGGCGGGCGAGATGGGGTTTCTCGCCCGCCTTTCTCTTTTTCAAAAACACGCCGTTCCGCGCTGTCGCATGTTTTTCAACTTTTCCTCAAACGCGCCGTGTGCACCCTCGTTCGCAATGACCACCGCACGTGCCACCGTCCTTCTCGGCGTCAATATAGACCACGCTGCCACACTGCGCCAAGCCCGCTATCGCGAGACGCCTCACACCCACGGAGGCTTTGTCGAGCCAGACCCCGTCTTCGTCGCCCTCCTCGCTGAACAAGCCGGAGCGGACTCCATTACCGCCCATTTACGCGAAGACCGCCGTCACATGCGCGATGACGACCTGCGCCGCCTCCGCGAAAGCATTCAGACCCGGCTCAATCTTGAAATGGCTTGTCACGACGCCATTGCCCGCTTCGCCCTCGCCCTGCGCCCGGACAGCGTTTGCCTTGTCCCCGAAAATCGCAGCGAAGTCACCACCGAGGGCGGTCTCGACGTCGTTGCCGACTTTGACCGCGTTTCCGACATTGTCGCCCGCATGAGTGCCGCCGGCATTGCCACCAGCCTTTTCATTGATCCCAATCCCGAACAGGTAGCCGCCGCCGCCGCCGCCCGCGCCCAGCTGGTGGAACTGCACACCGGCGCATTTGCCAACGCCTTTTACGACAATCTCCGCCGCGAAGCTGAATTACTCCGCTTGCGCCGCGCCGCCGAACAAGCCGCCAATCTCGACCTCGCCGTCAATGCCGGTCACGGCATCAACTACGTCAACATTCGCGACGTGCTGACGATTCCCCACCTGAACGAGCTAAACATCGGTCACGCCATCCTCTCACGTGCCCTCCTAAACGGCATCGGCGAAGCCGTTTCTGCGATGAAGGCGCGGCTGCGTGGCGAATGAGCACCCTCTCCTTCCCAACAATGCCCGCCTGCGCCGCTGTGTTGGGCGTCGGAATCGACCTCGTAGAAACCGCCCGTGTCCGACGGCTTCTCGAACGCTACGGCGACGCCTTTTTGCGGCGCGTATTTACCCCAGAAGAGCACGCCTATTGTATGGCATTTGCAAAACCGTGGATTTCCCTCGCGGCGCGTTTCGCTGCAAAAGAAGCTGTGAGCAAAGCATTTGGGACCGGTATCGGCGCGGAATTGACATGGACGAGTATCGGCATTGTCAATGATGTCCGTGGCGCGCCCTCGGTCGTGCTCGACGCCAAAGGCACCGCCTTGCTTCTATCCTGCGGGGCTGCGTTGGTGCATGTTTCGCTCTCCCACACCCGCGCCCACGCCCAAGCCATCGCCTTGCTCTGCTCCGCCCCAACCGCCGCGCTAAATGTGCCCAAAAGCGAAAATTAACCCGTTCTGCTTTTCCCGAACACGGCTTTATGTGGACATTTAGGGAGAGGCGATTCAGGGTGGGCTTTTGTTTCTCACATGCTGCTTGCGATAGAAAGTTCCTGTGACGAGTCCGGTCTTTCCCTGTTTGACCCCGTGCAAGGGGTTGTGGGGGCATGGGTGCATTCGCAAGTTGCTTTGCACAGCGGATATGGAGGCGTTGTCCCCTCGCTTGCCAGCCGCGAACACTTGAGGAATTTTCCCGAATTGTTGCGGCATTTTCCGGACGATTTTTCACCTGCCGAAATTGATTTCATCGCGGTCACGCGTGGTCCCGGTCTTGCGGCGTGTCTCGCCCTTGGTCTCGCCCTTGCGAAGGCACTTGCCCTCGCGTGGGACAAGCCGCTCGTGGGCGTCAATCACTTGCGCGGGCACCTTTTTTCGCCGTTCGTCGGATTGCACGCCGATTCGCCCTCCGCCTTTCGCGAATCTTTTGAGGACTTGCTTCCCCACCTCGGTCTTGTGGTTTCCGGCGGCAACACCCTCCTCGTTTCGCTTGATCGTGGCGGGCGCACGAGCGTGATCGCGCAAACAGTTGATGATGCCGCAGGTGAGGCGTTCGACAAAGGCGCGAAATTGCTCGGTTTGCCCTATCCTGGCGGTGCGCTCATTGAAAAACTTGCCTGTGGCGGCGACCCTTCCCGCTTCGATTTTCCGCAGGGAATTGCATCGAAAACTGACCTGCGTTTTTCCTTTTCTGGTCTGAAAACGAGTTTGCGCCACAAGCTCGAACAGTTGGATGATGATTTGTTAACAAGGCACATGTCAGACATTTGCGCGGGTTACCAAGCGGCGATTGTCGCGCAGCTTATGGCGAAAACCGAGGCGGCGTTAGCGACGCGGCAGTTCGCGAGTGTCGGTCTGTCGGGGGGAGTCGCTAATAACGGCTCCCTGCGCGCGGCATTTGCGAAATTGGCGGCGCGGCGCGGGCTTCCTCTGCGCATCGCAGAACCGCGCTACAGCGGCGACAATGCCGCGATGATCGCCTTTGCCGCCTTTGCCGACGAATCGCTCCCCTCACCCGTCCGCGCTAACTGGTCGCTCGCTCCTGCTCCTGCCTTGACCATCGATGCGTGAAAATGCCGGTGAACCTTGGTTCTCCGGCGGGCATCTTCGCGTTGTTATTATTGTTCAAGATTGTTGGTGTTCAGCAGGTTGAATGCGCTGATGAGCGCTTTGAATCCGGCGGTCTCGATGTTTGAGTCAATGCCGCAACCCCAAAAGATTTTTTTATCAATTCCGCGTTCAATTGCGACGTATGCGGCGGAGTCAGCGGCGGAGCCGGAACCGAGGGAATGAGAACGGTAGTCTTTGAGGGCGAAGTTCTTCCAGCCCTCGGATTCGATGGCGTTGACGAGGGCGTTTATCGGACCGTTGCCTTGAGCGACGAGAGTGCGGGGTTCGTTTTTCCAGAGGACATCGGCGACGAGTTCGATGGTGGTGTCGTTATCGCTAACATGGTGGTGCTTGGCGTATTGAAAGGCGAGCGGCGTAGCGATGTTGACGAAGTTTTCGAGAAAACACTGGTGGATTTCGGAGGGCGAAAGGTCGCGTTGCGCGGTGTCAGCGCGGGCGTTGATAAGGTCGCCGACGGGCGGGTGCATCGTTTTGGGAAGATCGAAGCCAAATTCGCGGTCGAGAATGTAAGCGACGCCGCCTTTGCCACTCTGGGAGTTGACGCGGATAATGGCTTCGTAGGAACAACCGATGTCGTGCGGGTCAATCGTGAGGTAGGGAATTTCCCACGGAGAATCGTCGGGAGCGTTTTTGCGCAGGTCCATGCCTTTTTTAATGGCATCTTGGTGGGAACCTGAAAAGGCGGTGAAGACAAGGTCGCCCGCGTAGGGATGGCGTTCGTGGACGCGCATGCGGGTGCAGCGTTCGTAGGTGCGCCGGATGGCGGCGACGTCGCTGAGGTCGAGTCCGGGGTGGACGCCGCGAGAATAGAGGTTGAGGGCGGTGGTGATGATATCGAGGTTGCCGGTGCGTTCGCCGTTGCCGAAGAGGGTGCCTTCGACGCGTTGGGCGCCCGCCATGAGGGCAAGTTCGGTGGCAGCGACGCCTGTGCCGCGGTCATTGTGAGTGTGGAGAGAGATGATGGCTTTGTCGCGTTCGCGGAGGTGGCGCAGAAACCATTCGACTTGATCGGCATAGACGTTGGGGGTCGTCCACTGGACGGTTTCGGGAAGGTTGAGGATGATCGGCTCGGCGCGGGTGGGTTGCCAGATGTCCATGACCGCTTCGCAGACTTCAAGGGCAAATTCCGGCTCTGTGTCGGAAAAACTTTCAGGCGAATACTGCAAGCGCATGTCAGGGAGAACATGCGAGAGACGTTTGACGAGCGAGGCGGCGTCGGTGGCAATTTTTTTGATATCGGCGCGAGACGCATTGTTGAAGGTAATGCGACGTTGGAGCGGAGAGGTGCTGTTGTAGATGTGGATGATGGGGCGATGCGAACCCCGAAGGGCATCGAAAGTGCGCAACAAGAGATGTTCGCGGCATTGAACGAGGACCTGGACGGAGACGTCGTCAGGGACAAGGTTGTCCTCGATAAGTTGGCGGCAAAAGGCGAACTCGGTATCGTTGGCGGAAGGAAAACCGATTTCGATTTCTTTGAAGCCCAACGAGATGAGGAGCTGGAACATTTCAAGTTTTTCGGCGACACTCATGGGAGTGGCAAGGGCTTGATTTCCGTCTCGCAGGTCAACGCTGCACCAGATCGGTGCGCGGGCGATTGTCCTCGATGCCCATTGGCGGTCATTCAGGGAAACGGTCGGGAATGGTCGGTATTTTGTGACGGGTGCGTGTTGCATGAAAAAGAAGCAGTGTGCAGGTGTTAAAGGTCGGTGACGATGAAGCAAAGAAAAGAGCCGCATGGCGGAGCGGGACCTGTGTCGTAAACAGGTGGAAAACGCGGGGATGTGTAAGCCGTCCCCCGCGAACGGCACAAAAAATTACTCCCCCGAGGGGAGGCGCAAAAGAAGCGGCAAAAGCCGAAAATGAGCAGAGACCGTCTGCATGATGACAGGGAAGGGTGGCTCTATAGGGGGCATTGTCAAGCGGGTTTCGGGTTTTCAAATCCTCCCCTGCGCCCCGGAGGGACACGACTATAAGTGCAGCTTCGCCGCGCTCGCATCAAAACAAGCCAACGGCAAAGATTACCAATACCTGAAAACCGGCGACGAAGTAGATCGCAGCGGAAAACACGGCAAATGCCGACGAGTCGAAGAATGGAAGGGCGCCGAAAAATGGGACAACGAAATCTATACCTCCTACTGAAACAGCTTCAGAATGATCTCAAACGCTAACAAAGCTCCCATCATGATCAACGCGTAAGGAAGCACCCGAACCATCATGCCGAACCACTCAAACACCCCGTCGCAAGCCCCGCAAATAACCCTCTCACCAAGCTCGCCTAAATCCCCTTCGCGGCGTGCAGGTTCAATCGTAATTTCCCAGCGTGTATGTTTCACGCCCTCATTTGTCGAAGGGTGCCCTTCATGGCGGCAGTATTGACCCTTAATTTCCCAGTGCGTGTGTTTCATGCCCGCACTCTCCCTCTAACTTCCTTAAAATCAACAAAAAATGGCTAACGCAGACTTCACCTTCAACATCACCGCAAATTCCCAAACGGGATCGATCGAACTGGTCAAACAGCGCATTTCCTCTCTCGGAATAGAATCCGCGTCGGCGTCCGTTTAACCCCTTTACCCCTAAATATTTCATAAGTTCATGAAGCATAGGAAATCACCAGCCCGAAAACTGCGCGCGACTTCAGCGGCATCTTCCGCGCCGTCGAAAGCGAGTTCCACACGGAGGCCGAGGTCATTTTCCCCGAAGGCGCCGCATTCCGGCGCGTATCGGGACCGGAAAACGTGACCATCACGCGGGACGGAAAGCACTACACCTTCCAGAAATTCATTTACGAGGAAGTGTTGACCCCATGAAGACTTTTTCCCATGACGACTTTTGGTCATGAAAAACATAAACATTTTACCGGAGAGAAACGACTCTCCCGAACAACTCAGCTCATGGGAAGCCCGGCTGAAGGAGGCGGACTCCAACCCGTGGGGCTGCCCGATGGACGACAAGACGGAGCCGTGGGAGTCGGCGGTTTACGGTTACGGCGACCCTCGCACGAAGGCTGCGTTCAAGCGCTACCAAGAGGACTACTGGGCGGCGCGCCCCGAAGAGGCCGCGAAGATCGCGGCAAAATACGGCCCCATGCCGTCTTAGGCACCCTCCCCTTGCCGACAGGCATTGATGACGCTCCCGCCATAAGCCGCCCG
>JAISZI010000053.1 GCA_031269335.1 Puniceicoccales bacterium | reverse complement strand
TATGAGGTGTTCTTTCGCGGGCATCTGTTCGGCAGAATATTTCTCGTAAGTTAATAGCCAGCTGCCTGCAAGAAACAGCAAGAGAAGGCTTGTTATTGTGCGTTTGTAACGTGGTGATTTCATGGTGTTTTGTGGCGTGTTGGTTTTTTTGATAGTTATTATTCGGCGGCGGGGAGGAGGCGGACGCGGCGGTGTTTTTGGGGGAAGCGAGTTGTGATAGTTGTGCCGTGTCCTGGGGTGCTTTCTACATCGAGGTCGCCGCCGTGGGCGCGGAGGATACGGGCGACAACCATCATGCCCAGACCGTGGCCGCCTTTTTTTGTTGTGAAAAAGGGGTCAAACATGCGGGTTAGGGTGTCGCGTTCGATGCCTTTTCCGGTGTCGCTGACGCGGATGCAAACGAACTCGTCGTCGGCTTCTGCGGTGATGTCGATTTTGCCTCCGCTGTCCATGGATTCCATGGCATTTTTGAGCAGATTAAAGAAGAGTTGTTTGAGTTGGTTTTTATCGCCGCTGATGACGGGCAGGTTTGGGTTGGTGATAAGCGTGATATGGATGCCGAGGTCTTCGCATTGGGCTTTTAGGATGGCGAGGACTTCTGCGATGACGTTGATGAGGTGGGTGTCGTGCAGGTCGGGAGGGGAGGGGCGGATGGCGTTGAGGAAGTGTTGGATGATGCTGTCGAGGCGGTCAATTTCTGCGGCGCAGACGTGAGCGGATTCGCTGATGCGGTTGCGTTCCGGGGAGGGGGGTAGTTTTTCGATATTACGCAAGATGAGTTGGAGGTGGATATTCATCGAATTGAGCGGATTTCCGATTTCGTGAGCGACGCCTGCTGCGAGCGTGAAGATGGAGTTTTCGCGTTCGTGTTCGATGATGTTTTCGGTGGAGATTTTTTCGGCGGTGATATCGCGTAATATGACGAGGAAGCGGGCGGGGTCTATTGCTGCGGTGCCTGAGAAGTCGTCGAGGCGGATCAGGTGCAGGCGCACGTGGCGTGGTTCGGGGTAGGTGATTTCAAATTCGCGGGCGGCGACGGGAGTTACTGTGTTTTCTGTTCGGGTGCCTGTTCCGTCGGGTGTCAGGCCGAAGGAGCGGGCGAGGCCGGGGACGAGTTTCCAGAAGATAATTTTGCCCGTGTCGCTTTCTTGGATACCGACGAGGCGATTGGCGGCGCGGTTGGAGTATTCGATGGTGCCGGTGGGGTCGATGACGATGACGCCTTCGTGAATGGTGTTGAAGACGGTTTCGAGGAGGTTGCGTTCGCGGGCGAGGCGTTGGGCAAGGATGGCGAGGTTGGTGTGGTCGAGGTCGTCCATGCGACCGAGGATGCGGTCGAGTGGTGCTTGGCGTTTGCGTGGTAGAGGCATTGTGGTTGTTAAAAATGGGAAAAAGGGAGCGGGCGGAAAATTAAAAAATTGTGTGGAGGGCGACGTATATTTTTGGTGTGGGCATGGCATTAAAGTCTATGACGGGTTACGGGCGTGCGGGGTTCAACTTTGGCGAGGAGACGTGGGAGGTGGAGGTGGGATCGGTCAATCGCCGTGGTCTCGAAGTGTCTGTCAGCGGTCAATCGGAGTGGTCGGGCGAGTTGGAAGTTCTCGTTAACGAGCTGGTGCGTGAGGTTATCATGCGCGGTAAAATTTCGGTGGCTGTCCGTTTCTCTATGGGCGGGGGCGGTGTTTTTGCGTGGGATTCTGAGGCTGTTGGTGCCTCGATTAGGCAACTGAGGGAGCAGGCTGCGGCTCTTGGCATTTCATTTGTCCCCGATAGTGCTGTGTTTCTGCGCCTTGCTGAACTGTTCCGTTCGCAACGTTTTCGTCCGCCTTCTCTTTCTGACGCATCTGTGCGCAAGACCTTGGTCGATGCGGTGCGTGCCGCGCTCGCGTCGCTCGTGCAAATGCGTGTTAGTGAGGGGGATGTGCTTACCCGCGACCTGATTGCGCGGCTTTCTGTGCTGGAGTCATTACTTGCGCGAATCGCGTTTGTGGCGGAGGGGGTTGTTCCGCAGTATCGCGAGTTGCTTTTGGCGCGTTTGAGGCAGGCTGGGTTTACGTTGGAGTTGGCAGACGAGCGTGTTTTGAAGGAGGTGGCATTGTTTGCGGACAGGTGTGACATTTCCGAGGAAGTGACGCGTCTTGGCAGCCATTTTGCGCAATTTCGTGCGTTGCTGGCGGAAGAGCGCGAGGTGGGGCGCAATCTTGATTTTCTTTGTCAGGAGATAAATCGGGAGATGAACACCGTTGGTTCCAAAGCGAACAATCTTGAGATTACCCGTTGTGTGATTGATGGCAAAAACGAGTTGGAACGCATTCGTGAACAAGTGCAGAACGTCGAGTAAGTTGCTGGGGAGGTGGAGATTGCGCGGGTGCGTGGTGGTGGTGGGGGGATTATTCGAGTTTTAGGCGTGGGTTGAGCCATGCGAGGGCGATTTCAACGGCGAGATTAAAGAGCAAGAGTGCTGCGGCGTAGAAAAGCACAGTTCCGCATATCATTGTATATTCGCGGTTAAAGGCAGACATGACGAAGAATCGACCTAATCCCGGGATGTTGAACATGGACTCTACGACGAAGGAGCCGCTTATCATGCCAGCCGCTGCTGGACCGAGATAAGTCACTACTGGTGCGAGTGCGTTGCGTAAGCCGTGCACGAGCCACACCCGTGTTTCGCTGAGACCCTTTGCATGGGCGGTCCGCATGTAGTCGCGCCCGCGGACTTCTAACATGCTTGCCCGAGTCAGGCGGGCAATGGGAGCGGCGAAGACCAGCCCTAACGAGAGAGACGGCAGGATGCGGTCACCTGCGCTTTCCCAGCCGAGGGCGGGGAACCAGCCTAATTTGAGTGCGAAAACGAGTATCAACAACGGACCGAGCACGAATGTCGGCACGCACATCCCGAGCGTGGCGAGAGCCGTTAGGGCGCGGTCGAGGAGCGAGTTTGCGCGTGCGGCGGCGACTATTCCGGCGGGCACTCCTATTGCGATGGCAACGAGCAACGCCCACAGCCCCAGCTCTATCGAAACCACGGCGCGTTCAGATATCAGCTCGTTGACAGTCCACCCTGGGTATTTGTAGGAGGGACCGAGGTCGCCGTGCAGCAAGTTCAGCAGGTAGTTGCCGTATTGTTCAACCAAGGGGCGGTCGAGGCCGTAGTGCTCGTTGAGCTGCCTGCGGACGGTTTCCGGCAGGGAGCGTTCTTCGTCGAAGGGACCTCCCGGCACAAAGCGTGCGAGGAAGAAAACCGCTGTGGCGATGACCCACATTACGGGGATCATTCCCGCTATTCGTCTGGCAATAAACCACGGCATTGGCGCGGTGGGCGGGTGGTGTGGGTGGGCGTCTTTTTAGCGCGATTTTTTCGTTTCGACTCGTTTTTCGAGTTCTTCGACGGTTGGTTTTGGCGGCAACCCGGTCGTTGGACTTCCGATGCGGTCGTTGATGATGTTGTATTCCGTTGCGTTGATATTGGGGTTGCTTCGCATCCGTTCCATGCGGGAGGCGGAGTCGCGTTCCAAATTACGGTCAACGACGGAGGTGTCGTTATCACCCAGAAGGGGCACAGCCATGCAACCGGCGCAAAGAAGCGGAAGGAATGCCGTGGTAACGAAGAGCGGTAAGAAACGCAGGTGATTCACGGTGGGGGGCGTAGTCTTTTTTCGGATGTGGGCAATCTCTATTGCTGGGCTGGAGGTGGAGCGGCGTCAGGAGAAGTCGGGGTTATCGGTGAGGTCGGGTCTGGCGAGTTTTGCGAGGGTGGCGCGCAGGGACAAAGCGCGGGGGGAAACGGGTGCGTTAGGGGAATTGAGCCAGCGGAAAATTTCGTTCCAGATTTTTGGTTCCGGGCGGCGCATGAGGAGGAGTTCCTCGATTTCGGTGAGGATATCTTTATTTTTTGCGGTGGCTGAAAATGCGCCGTTGGCGATGCGTGCGGAGATGAAAGCGGCTTTTACGTGGGCGTTGGTAGGGTGTGCGCGAATGGCGTTTTCGAGGATACGAAGTGCCTCGGCGTCCGCCTTGACGGAGCGCAGAAGGGATGCGACGGCGACGCAGGTGTGGGCGGGGATTTCGCGTGGGCGGCGGGCGATGCGTTCGATCTCATCAATGGCGGCGAGGAGGGCGGGTTCGGAGAAAGCGTGGTCGCGTTGGTCGAGCACTTCGGGGAGGCGGAAGAAAGCTTCGGTGGATTCGTTTTTTTCGTAGAGAAATTCTTCGACATAGAGGTGGGCGGTTTCTTTTTCGCCCAAGGAGAAGTAGGCGGCGGCGAGAAGGGCGTTGATGACGCCGCCGGTGTCGCGGACGAATTGTTTGTCGTAGAGGCGGAGTTTGCTGCAAGCGTCCACGGCGTCTTTGGGGCGTTTGGCGCGGACGAGGGTTTCTATGAGGCTGCAAGTGAAAGCGGCGTGGTTGAATCCGTTCTGGCGGTTGACGTAGTGGCGGGAGTTGGGGGCGTCGCTTTTCGTGAAAGAGCCGTGTTGGCTTTTTGCGGAAAGGTGGTGGCAAGTGTTGGCGAGTTCGACCTTGCCGCGGCGGGCGGCGAATGTGGCGAGGGCGAACATGGCGGCTTGGTTTGAGGAGTAGTTTTCGAGGATGTATTTCAAGGTGCGGTCGTAATCGGCGCGGTCTTTGACGGGGTCGAACAGGTAAAGGCAGTGGATGCGTGCTTGGGCGTTTTGGGGAAATTCGTTAACGCGTTGTTTGGCGGCGCGGAGGGCTTGTTCGCGTTGCCCGAGGGAGATGTGGAAGTTCGCTATTTGGCGCAGGACGGCATCGCGTTCCATGCCTTTGGTTTCGGGGATGGTTCGGTGGAGGAGGATAATGGCGGCGGCGGTATTGCCGGCGTTAAAGAGGGAAATGGCTTCAAGGAGGCGGTTTTGGGTGCCTTGGAGCTTGTGATCGCGGATGGTTTTGGCGGCGGTGGCGTAGTTGCCGATTCGGAAATCGGCTTTGGCTGCGTGCATTGCCACGGTTTCGCGGAGGGCGGGGGGGAGATTGGTTTGTTTTTCGAGAAGCCCGTGTGCGAGATTTGTCGCCTCGCGGTCGAGGAGGAGGGTTTCGAGGAGGTTGAAATACTGGTGGAGATAGGCATTTGCTTCGCTTGCGGCGAGGTTGAGGTAAGGAAGCCCACGGCGCAGGATAAAGGCGGATTCTTTGTGGTAACCGAACTTCGTCGCCAAAATTTCGGCGAGAAAGAATCGGGCGCGTGTGTGGGTAGGGTCACAACGGATAACGAGGTGGAGGGCGTTGGCGGCACCTTGCGCATCGTCGGACGCGATGCGTTTTTCCGCCTCGGCGAAGGAATGGACGGCGAGCCACGCGAGGTGTTTGCGACGGATGGAGCGGACGTCTTCCGGCGCGGACTCTATTTGGGCGAGAGCGAGGCGTATCCTGGTGCGCAGGAGCGGGTTTTGCAATGCGTTGGCGGCGGCGGCGATAGCGCGGGATTTGGCGACAATTTCGGCGACCGTCCCCGATTCAGGGATGTCGGAAAGGAGCAAAAGTGCGGGATCGGGATCGGCTGCCTTCGCGGCAGCAGGTGCAGTCGGCGGCTTCGTGGCGGCGGTGGTCGTGGTGACTGTGGTGCGCGGAGCAGCGGAAGGCTTCGCGGCGGCGGCGGCAGTGGTGCGCTTCGCGGCGGTGGCGGTATTTTGAGCGAGGAGAAGGGCGGGATGCGCGGCGGCGGCGAGTAATGCGGCGGCAAGCGACAGGATACGGTGTCTCGGGTGCATGGTTGCGAAAGCGCGGAGTGTGAGGATGCGCGGCGGCGAGTTTCAATGCTTAAAAGGGAACGGCGGTCGAAAATTCTGCGCGAGTGCGACCTGCTTTTGTTTGTTTTAGTTGCGTTTCTTGAAAAATGACAAATAAACGTCCCCTCTTATGAAAAAATTTCTTGTCACAGTTTGCATGGTCCTCACCGCATGCGGGGTAGCCCAAGCACAGAAAACACCCAAAGTTGGCACTGTGGATGTCGAGCAAATTCTTGGTAAGTACCAGAAAGCGATCGACTTGCAACGTGTCCTTTCCTCTGACTTAGAGGGAGCGAAGCAGCGGCTTACCGCCGAGGGGACTCGGCTTCAAGCAATGAAAGCCGACGTTGAGCGGGCGCAAGCCGACACACAAAACCCGATGTTGAATGATCAGGGCAGGGCGAGTGCCCGGACGACCCTCGAGACGAAGGCACGTGAGTTCCAAGACGCCGTGAACAAATTCAACCAGAATCAACGGCAGACCGAGGCAAGCATCCGCGCCCGTGGCGAGCAGAACAACCGCAACATCATAGACGAGCTTCGTCCCGTAGTCGCCACTCTCGCTAAGGAACGGAGCGTCGATCTCGTTATTCCCTCCGGATTTACCCTTTTTGCAGACCCTGCGCTTGATTTGACCGAGGAGGTGCTCTCCCGCTTAAACAAATCTTACGCACTCACGCCGCTCGCCGCACCCGCGCCAGCACCGGCACCTGCCGCCGCACCTGCCGCTACCACGCCCGCACCCGCGCCAGCCGCCACACCCGCACCTGCGCCAGCACCCGCCGCCGCACCAGCACCTGCGCCCGCAGCGAAACCGTAATTTTTCGTCACCGCCACCGCTTTCCGTTCTTTGAGGCACGGGGACGGTGGCGTCTTTCAGCCTCGGATTTTTGTTAAATGCCGAGGTTGTTTTTTTCTGTGAAAATTTTTTTCTTACTCGCATGGATATCTCGCTTTCGCTGAAAGAGATTGAGCTGATTGTTTTGCCGGAACGGCGGGCACTTGGCGCCGACCTGATTGAGGGTAGCGTTCCCGTTGTCATCTCCGGTGTGGCTGCGCTGGACGACGCCGGTCCCGCCGATCTGTCCTTTCTCGGCAACCGTAAATACACCCCGTTTGTGGCGACGACTGCCGCCAGCGTCGTCTTGTTGCCGCTTGATTACGAGGCAACGCCCAAGCCACGACAGGTGTTTCTTTTCGTCAAAGACCCGTCCAGTGCGCTTGCCCGCATTTGTGAAAGTGTTGAGAAAAAACTCTGGCCGCGTCCGGCACCGGGAACGCATCCCACAGCCATCATAGACCCATCGGCAAAACTCGGTGCGAACCTCCACATCGGTCCGTATTGCGTGATCGAGGCTGATGCCGACATCGGCGATAACACCGTCCTTGAAGCCTTTTGTCACATTGGGCGCGGTGCCCGCGTAGGCCGGGATAATTGGTTCAAGCCCCGGGTGAGCGTGGCGGAGTATTGCGTGACCGGAGACCGCGTGAAACTTTTCATAGGCGCCGTCATTGGTGGCGAAGGTTTTGGCTTCGAGACGGTTGACGGTGCGCACCGAAAAATCGCGCAAATCGGCAATGTCGTCCTTGAAGACGATGTCGAAGTTGGCGCGAACAGCACTATCGACCGCGCCCGTTTTGCGACAACCCGCATCGGGGCGGGCACGAAGATTGATAACCTCGTGCAAGTCGGGCACAACTGCCGCACGGGGCGCCACTGCATCCTCGTTTCGCAGTCCGGCATGGCAGGGAGCACTATTTTGGAAGATTACGTGATGCTCGCCGGACAAGCCGGTCTTGCCGGGCACCTGCGTATCGGGCGCGGTTCGCAAATCGCAGCTCAGTGCGGCGTGATGTCAGATGTCCCGCCGGGAGTCGTTATGATGGATTCGCCAGCGCTTCCCCTGCAAACAGCCAAAAGACTCATTATCCTGCGTCGCCGCCTCCCGGAACTTTTCAAACGCGTCAGCGCATTAGAATCGCGCATGGACGCCGCGAAGAGTGATGGCGGCAACCAAGATACCGCCATTAAGAAAGAATAGAGGGGAAGGGCGGAGGGGAACCTGTGTGTGCGCCGAGTGTCAAACCGTCGCTTATGCACGTTTTCTCCTCTCTCAAACGACAGCTTCTCGCGACAGGTGGAGCACTGGTTGTTTTGTTTTTTAACCTTTCCGGTGTGCCTTCTGTTGATGCTAATGAGACCGGTGTTGCCTGGGCGCCGGCAGGTGATAAAATACGCTCGCCTTGGGCGGCGAAAGTCACGCCAAATGTCCCGTTGCCAGAGTATCCACGCCCTCAACTAACGCGCCCGCAGTGGTTTAATTTGAACGGGCTTTGGGACTATGCGCTGACGCCGCTGGGCGTCCCCGTTACAGATAAGACGGGGCAGGAACCGGCGGCACCGCGCCCCTTCGGAGGGGCGAGTGCGGTGGGTTCTCCGGAGTCGTGGTTAAAGGCGGCACCGGCAATCTTTGCCGGAAAAATACTCGTTCCATTTGCCATTGAGTCATCGCTTTCGGGCGTCGGTAAACGGGTCGATGAAAACAACCTGCTCTGGTACAAACGCGAGTTCGCGGTGCCGTCGTCCTGGGCGGGGCAGAAGATCGTGCTCAATTTCGGCGCGGTGGACTGGCACGCGGAAGTGTGGGTCAACGGCAAGCACGTCGGCGGTCACAAAGGCGGCTACACACCGTTCTCTTTCGACATTACAAAGACGCTCAACGCGGACGGAAAAAATACGCTTCTTGTGCGCGTTTACGATGGCACCGACCGCGGGAACCGTTACCAGCCTGTCGGTAAACAGCTCACCAATGCGCGCTCAATTTGGTACACGCCCGTCACAGGCATTTGGCAAACAGTCTGGCTCGAACCCGTGCCCATGGAAAACCACATCACAAGCGTCCGTGCCGAGAGCGATATTGATGCGTCCGCACTTTATATTGACGTCGATGCCGCCCGAAATAACCGCCGCACACGCGTCCGTTTTAATGTGCTCGACCACACGGGAAAAATCGTCGTTTCCGGACACGGAAAACTGAACAATCGCATTAAAGTCATCGTTGACAACCCCGTCCTTTGGTCGCCGGAAAATCCTTATTTATACGATGTGGATGTCACGCTTTCTGAGAACGGAAAAGAACAAGAGACAGTGCGTGCTTACGTCGCATTTCGCAAAATTGCCGCCGCCAAAGATCGAGACGGTTTCACGCGCTTCCAACTTAATAATAAGGTTATTTTCCAATTCGGTCCGCTCGACCAAGGCTGGTGGCCGGACGGTCTTTATACGGCGCCCACGGACGAAGCGCTGCTGTTTGATATTAAGAAAACAAAACAGTGGGGTTTTAACATGATACGAAAGCATGTAAAAGTGGAGCCGGCGCGCTGGTATTATCACTGCGACAAAGAAGGGATTCTCGTCTGGCAGGACATGCCCTCCGGAAACTGGCCGCCCGAATGGGGACGCGCTCACTATGACGTTAAACAGATGACGATGAACAATGGAAAAGACACCGCCCGCACAAAAGAATCAAAAGAAAATTTCCGTCGCGAATGGAAAGAAATTATAGACCTCTGCCGCGTGCATCCCAGTGTCGTCGTCTGGGTGCCGTTCAACGAGTCTTGGGGACAATTCGATACATCGGAAATTACCACATGGACAAAGCGTTACGACCCAACACGTCTCGTGAATCCAGCGAGCGGCGGCAACTTCCGCGAATGCGCCGACGGCGATATCCATGACTGGCACAACTACCCGACTCCGGTGATTAAATTTCTCTTGAAAGATAAAATTAATGTGCTCGGCGAATACGGCGGAATTGGCTTTTCCGTGAAAGGACATGTATGGCGGGAAGGTCGCGGCTGGGGCTATATTGGAGCATCGGATAAAGTGAAACTTACCACGCGTTATATTGATTTCGCAAAACAATTAAAAACCCTCGTCCCCAAAGGCGTTTCCGCCGCCGTTTATACGCAGACAACGGACGTCGAACTCGAAGTCAATGGCATTATGACTTACGACCGGAAAGAAGTTAAAATGGACGAGAAAAAAATTGCCGATGTTAACCGCGAAGTCATTAGCGCGCTCGCCGGACGCGACCCCGAATGGCAACCCGTTGGACTGCGGTTAAAGACGCCGTGGACGGACAAGGTTGACCCAAAAAATCCGCTTCCGGAATACCCGCGTCCAACTCTCCAACGCGACACGTGGAAAAATCTCAACGGCCTTTGGCAATACGACATCACGCCAAACCCCGTCGCCGATAAAGAACGCGCCGCAGTTGTCAGCAGTTTCCTCAATGAAAAACTCAAAAACTATGTCACGCGGTTTAATAGCGAAGACAATGAACTCTACAAACAGGCGATACCAAACTCCGCCGCGCTTGATTTTCTCTCCAAAAACGCACCCCTGCTTGATTATCCCGACGCCGATATCGAACGCACCTATTACTTCCGCTGGTGGACTTTTAGAAAACATATCAAGCAAACGCCGGACGGCTTTGTCGTAACCGAATTTTTGCCAAAAGTGTCGTGGGCTGGAAAACACAACACGATTTCATGCGCCGCCGGTTATCACTTCCGAGAAGGTCGCTGGTTGCGCGACTCGTCCTTTCTCGACGACTACGCCGTTTTCTGGCTGCGCAAAGGCGGTGCCGTCCGTTCTTACAGTTTCTGGATTGCGGACTCCATTTTACAGAAAGCGAAAATTACCGGCGATTATACGCTCGCAAAAGAACTGTTGCCGGACTTGATAAAAAATTATGAGGCTTGGGAAAAAGGACGTTTCGACCCAAATAATTTATACTGGCAACACGACGGAGCCGACGGCGGCGAGATGTCGGCGGCAGGCAATTTTTTGAAGACGACGGCACACTATCGCGCCTCGCTTAACGCATACCAATTTGCCGATGCACAGGCGATTGCTGTCATCGCGGGACTCGCAGGCAAAAACGATATCGCAAAAACGTTTTCGGAGAAAGCGAAGGTTATCCGAAACAACTTGAACAACAATCTCTGGAACAACGAATTGCAATTCTACACCGTTGCCTTTCGCGGCAAAAAACCGCAGGATAAGATCAATCTTGTGAATATCCGCGAGCAGCACGGTTTTACACCGTGGTTTTTCGAGAACTTCCAGCCGCCCGCCGAACGCGCCGTCGCGTTTAAGCAATTGCTCGACCCGAAAGGTTTTTACGCTCCTTACGGTCCGACGACGTGCGAGCAGCGTTCGCCTCATTTCGGCGTTTCTTACAAAGGGCACGAATGCCAGTGGAACGGTCCCTCCTGGCCATTCGCTACAAGCATGACGCTCACCGCCGTCGCCAACGAGGCAAACCGCAATCCCGCCGCTTCTGAATTGCGTGATATTTTCTACAAAACATTCGACAGCTACACAAAATCCCATGCGTTAAAAAAGGAAGACGGAAGAGTTGTTCCGTGGATTGACGAAAACATCAATCCTGCCACCGGCGAATGGCTTGCACGGGCGCGCTTGAAAACGTGGCAAAATGGAACTTGGAGCAGAGGAAAAGGCGGTGTCGAACGCGGAAAAGATTACAATCACTCGACCTACTGCGATCTCGTGTTAAGCGGACTGCTCGGCATTCGTCCGGTCAACGGAGACGAGATCGTAATTTTCCCACTTGTTCCGCGAAAAATTCCTTTCTTCGCCGTTGAAAATCTCAATATCGGCGGCAAAAAAGTTGACGTTTTTTACGACGGTAACGGGAACCGTTACAAACGCGGCGGCGGTCTGCAAGTTTTCGTTGATGGAAAGCAAGTTTATCACGATGGCTTGCCGGAAAAACCAGTTTATGTAAAACTCGGAAGCGTCCGAAAAGCTACAACGGCAGCGACAGTCGCTAAAACCGCCAATGCGGGGTCGAAAGTAAACACCACTGCCGCCATTGTCGCCGATCCAGCGTGGAAAAAATTTGAAAAAAATCCGGTGCTTGGAAATAAACGCCTCGGCACTTGTTTCGACCTTGCAATGCTTCGCGAAGACGGTCGCTACAAGATGTGGTTCTCATGGAGACCGAAAGAAAGTGTCGCCTATTCCGAAAGCAAGGATGGAGAAAATTGGACGGAGCCGAAAATCGTGATCGCCCCGCGCAAAACAAAGGAGGGTTGGGAAAACAGAATCAACCGTCCGGGCATTGTTAAAAAAGACGGCGTGTATCATCTCTGGTACACGGGGCAAAACGCACGCAAATCGTGGATTTTTTACGCAACAAGTGCCGACGGTTTGAATTGGAAAAGAATGTCAGACAAACCGGTTCTTACCGCTGCCGAGAAATGGGAAAAAGTCGCTGTGATGTGTCCGCATGTCGAGTGGGACGCCGACGCAGGCGTGTTCAAAATGTGGTATTCCGGTGGTGACCAATATGAGCCGAATGCCGTTGGCTACGCGACGAGTGCCGACGGAATCAATTGGAAAAAACACGCAGGAAATCCAATTTTTACTCCCGACAAAAAAACGCCTTGGGAACAGCACAAGGTCACCGCTTGCCAGCTTGTAAAACATGATGGTTGGTGGTATATGTTTTACATCGGTTTTGAAAATGAACACCGCGCCCGCATCGGGCTTGCGCGGAGCAAAGACGGCATCACAAACTGGCAACGTCATGCAAACAATCCCATCGTCACCAACGGAGCGGTGGGCGAATGGGACTTTTCCGCTGTATATAAACCGTTTGCCATTTACACGCCCGAAGACGATAAATGGCGTTTGTGGTTTAACGGGCGCAATGGCGCACCGGAGTATATTGGAATGGCCATTAAGAAAGGGCGTGATTTAGGCTTTGTAGAAAGTAAAATCGTTGACGAGACTCCGGAAAAAGAAACCGGACCGCAATTCTCCGCCGACAAAAAAATACTCGTTCCGTTTCCGCTCGAATCACCGTTGTCCAGCGTCCGAAAATTTCTCACCAAAGACCAATATCTCTGGTATAAAAAAGAGTTCTCCGTTCCCGCGGGTGCCGCGTGGAAAGACAAAAAAATTATGCTTAACTTCGGTGCTGTGGATTGGCAGGCGGACGTGTGGGTGAATGATAAATACGTCGGACAGCACAAAGGTGGTTATACCCCGTTTTCATTCGACATCACGCCGTTTTTGAATGCCGCCGCTGGGGCGAATAACACCTTGGTCGTCCGTGTGTTCGATCCCACCGAATTTGGGATTGGTTCGCGGGGAAAACAAGTTTCGCGTCCCGATGGAATTTTCTACACGCCCGCTTCCGGCATTTGGCAAACCGTCTGGATCGAACCTGTTCCGGCGGTGAATCACCTCACCGGCGTCCGAGGCGAAAGCGATATTGATAACGAGACGCTTGCCGTCATTGTTGATGCTGTGCAAAAACCAGCTTATGCACGCATTGACATTCGTCTCTCCGACGCCGGAGGGAACACTGTTGCAGAGGCAAAAAAAGTGCCGCTCATCGGAGACAACCGTTTGCGTGTAAAGAATCCGAAACTCTGGTCGCCCGATTCTCCTCATCTCTACAATCTCGAAGTCACGCTTTATCCCGACGGCAAGACCGCCGTCGAAACAGTCAAGAGTTATACAGCGTTTCGTAAAATCTCTACGAAACGGGACGCCGACGGTGTTGTCCGCCTCCAACTTAACAATAAAACACTCTTCCAATTCGGGATGCTTGACCAAGGTTTTTGGCCCGACGGCATCTATACTGCTCCGACCGACGAGGCATTAGCCTTTGATGTGAAGCAAACTAAAGCACTTGGATTTAATATGCTTCGCAAGCATATCAAAGTCGAACCCGTCCGCTGGTATTATCACTGCGATAAAGAAGGCGTCCTTGTTTGGCAGGACATGCCCAGTGGCGGCGACATTGGGAACGGGCGTCTTGATATGCGCGGCAACGTCGCCGCAGGTAGAGATTGTGACCGTGTTCCGGAAAGCCGTGCCCAGTATAAACAGGAGTGGAAGGAAATTATTGACCTCTGTCGCGCACATCCGAGCGTCGTCGTTTGGGTGCCGTTTAATGAAAGTTGGGGACAATTTGACACCGTTGAAATTGCGACATGGACAAAGCAATATGATCCTTCCCGTTTGGTGAACGCCGCCAGTGGCGGAAACCATTTTAACACCGGTGATTTTTACGACCACCACGCCTATCCTGCTCCGAGCACAACGAAGCATGGCGACCCCAACCGTGTTATCGCCATTGGTGAGTTTGGTGGCCTCGGATGGCGCGAGGACAACCACCTCTGGGAACGCGGCAAGGGTTGGGGCTGGGGACAGCCAAACCGCAGTGATCCTAATGCGTTTGTTAACACTTACGTAAACTACGCTGAAATCCTTGTCCGCCTCGCCCGACGCAATGTCAGTGCCGCCGTCTATACACAAATAACCGATGTGGAAACAGAAGCCAATGGCCTCATCACTTACGATCGCCAAAAAGTAAAAATAGACCCGGTCAAAACGAAACAAGCTAATCAAAAAGTAATCGCCGTCGGCAGCGCCAAATAATCCGTAACGAAGATAGGCGCCGTGAACGTGTGGTGCGCCGTGGACGTGTGGTGCGCTGTGAACGTGTGGTGCGCCGTGAACGTGTGGTGCGCCGTGAACCACCCACGGCGCGTCCGGCGATTTTAACCGTTGCGGACGAGATTGTGTGCTCGCCGCTTCCTATTTGCCTGCTTCTGCGTCCACTGTGTCCACAGGTGCTCGCCAATGAATTGGCTCGCGGAAAGCGGGATTGAAATCCCCCTCTGGGGGAATGCGTTGTCTCCTAAGCCCCAAAGGGGCGACCCCAACATAGCCCAGGGCAACGCCCTGGGTTTGGGAAACCACAAAAATAGAGCCTCTGAAAGGGAGACCACCTGTATGCAATTAGAGCCGCCCCTTTGGGGCGAAGATCGAGCGCATCCCCCAAAAGAGGAGATAACGTAATCCTCCGCACTCGTTTCATTCGCGCTCCCCCGGCGGTTATTCACGTTGTTCCACCCCCATCTCCTCTCTCCCCTTTCTCGCTCCCCCTCATTCGTGAAAATTCGTGTCCATTCGTGGTTTCTGCTTGCCAAGGCGCGCCCCTTCGCGCAAGACACGGAACCGACATGAAACA
>JAISZI010000049.1 GCA_031269335.1 Puniceicoccales bacterium | reverse complement strand
TCGAACGTCGCCGCGAACGTAGATTGCTTCGAGTTTTGTTTGGTGGTTAAAATAGTACCCGGCGGCTTGTCCTCGGCGGCTTTTGGGCAGCGCGATCTTTCTCCACGTTTGCATTGTTTCGTGGAGTTGGGGGAGGATTTTGGCGGCGGTTCGTTTGCGGCGTTTTTGACGGAAGAGTTCGCGGTGCTGGCGAAACGCGAGTTGTTCTTGTTGTGTGGGCGGATCGCTTCCGGGCGGCCATTTTCGGGAGCGGGCACGGGCGTCGGCGGCGTCGCGTTCACGCTCGGTTTTGTAGAGTTGCTGGACGAGTGCGAGGGTGTTGGCGACTTGTGTTTTCGCTTCGAAGGTTTTTGCGGTGTGGGTGCGTTGCCAAACGCGCAAAACAAGCATAATATAAACCTTTTTTTTGCGCTCGCCGATGCCGCCGTTGTAGAGGGTGAGTTGGACGTCTTTTAAGAGAGTTTTATTGCGCAAAAATGTACTCGTTGGAGAGCGTTTTTCGCGGCGCGTTTCGATTCTCCAACGCGACGTTACTCGCGCTCGAACCAGGGGCGGCGGCAACCCTCGCGCAGGTCGAAACCGTCAAGCAGCATCACAAGCGCCGTCGGCTCGATGCGGATTTTAGCACGCGGCGCGACGGCGGCGGCGTTGCGCTGGGAACTGTTGCTTGCGGTGTTTCGAGGCCAAGCAAACGTCCCTTTTTCGAGACGCTTCGCGCAGACCCAAACACCAGTGCCGTCCCAGGCGAGGATTTTGACCCGCGAGTGAGCGCGGTTCGTGAAAACAAAAACCGAGTCGCTGCGCGGCTCCACGCCCAACGTCTCCGACGCCAGTGCCCACAGTCCGGCAAAGTTTTTGCGCAAATCCACCGGCTCCACCGCCAGCAGAATCTTGGAATGAGAATTGAAAGAAAACATACACCCGCGATCTTACCAGCAGGCTCCGACCAAAGTTAGGGGGCACTTTCGGGAACGGTTACAGTTATTAATACTCGCCGAAACAAAAATTAAAATCCATTTCCGACAAAAGATTGAAAATGTTTTCGCCGATGAACTGTTTCTTGATTTCAATTTTCTCCCTGTGTGATGTTTACCATGCCGGTCTTTGGAGGAAGATATGTTTGGGAAATTTTCATGGGGACGTTTTTAAGACTTTTTCGAAAATACGCCAGTCAGACCATTTACTAATTTCACCCGAATTGCTAATTGTCCGAATACGCCACCGTCCCCGCTCGTTCCCCAAACCGCCGTGTAGAACCCAATTTTTCCGCGTAAAATAACTGCTACTTCTTCTCTCCCATTTTGGTTGCGTTAATTGAATTTCTCTTTCGGTTTCTATCTGATACAATAAATCACCAACTGACTCCCACGTAAATAAAATTGAGATCTCATAGACAGTATCCCAATCGTTAATTTTATTTTCTTTTCCACTTGGAACAGGTAAATTTTCATTAACCTTACATTCGCCGACATTATCATACCACGAAACAGAAAAAAGACCCTTGTTCTCGGAAAAGAAAAAATTATGATAGACGCCCTTAATCTCGCTAGAAACATGCGTTTCCAGCAAAAGTATATCCGGATCAATGCCCTGCGTTCCCGATTCTACACGAAGAAGTTCGGTTCCCGGAACTAACTTTCTGACATTATTCAAAAAGAAACTCCGCGAAAGCGAGGGTTCCACCCATTCCCAATTGTCAGGCTTACTCCACGATTTTCTCTCAACTTTTCCCTCATACTTGAAATAGAAAACCAACGAGCCTACAACCACACAGATCAGCCCAACGAGAACATTCGGCAACTCAACGCTACCCTTCGGAAATGTAATTTTCATTTTTTTGCTTGTTGCTTGTTACTTGGCAGAGGACGGAGGGTGCGATGGCGACGGGAAACACGCGAAAAGACCACCTCGGTCGCGCTTCCGCGCCGCCGCAACATTATTGTTCAACTTGAGACAAGAATCTTTCATGCCCGCACGTGAAATACACTTTTCCGCCACCACGCAAGATATTTTTCCGGAAAATGCGGAAACTGACGCGTCATAAAAAGGGAGGGCGTGTCGGAATAACGCAGGAATTTTGTGCGAGCTAATTTATTGTAGAATAGGTAGATACGACTACCATCGCGGGCGAAAAGCCGCATTCTGTCTCACCCGCGCCAACGGCGCATCCTAATTGACAGTCCAGGGCAACTGGGTCTCGGAACAACAAAAATCAGAGCCTCTGAAAGGGCGCACTCCCCTATGTTCAATTGGTGCCGTCCCTTCGGAGGGCTTTGGTTTGTGTGGTTGCTAAATACCCAGGGCGTTGCCCTGGGCTAACTTAGAGCCGCCCCTTTGGGGCGCGGGTAGGAGGGGATGGCTGATCCGCCGGTTTCCTTGAAGCCGAGAACGGGGGCGAAATTATTCTTTTCGGCAGCGGGCGATCCTATTTCTTCGGTGGTGCATTCATGCGATGAGCGTTTCTAATGCGGGTTGGATGCGGGCGATTTGTTCGGGTAGGAACTCGTCGATAGGCACCTGAAATTCCTCGCGTGTGCGGATGTGAAGGTAGCGTTGGATGCCGTCGGTGGGTTTGCCGATGGAGCGCAGGATGCGTTTGCGTTCGAGCATGAGGGCGAGAAGTTGTTTAAGGACATTGCGGTCTTCGGATGGTTCGTCCGTGGGGTTGAAGAGGGAGAGGAAAAATTCTTCGCGGGTTGCGAGCAATTGGAGGCGGGCTTCGCGTTCTTCTTCGGCGTGGTCTTTGACTTCGCGTGTCCAGCGGCCAAGTTCAATGCCATCGGCAGTGAATTTTTCCGCATTTGAGGCGAGCATGTCGGTGCGTTCGATGTCGGCGCCTTCGCGTTTGAGGATGATGCACACGACGCGGTCACCGGTTCGAAAGGGTTCTCCGCTGATGGCGCATTTGCGAGCGATAGATTTTAACTGCCATTCCATTAGGGTGAGGACGGTTAACGGGGAGGGAAAAACAGGCAACGTGCTTTTTACTCTGGCGGTCGAGGCGGGGGAAATTGTCCGGCAAAATCGCTCCATACCTTGTTTGCAAAAAATTTCTGGATGGCGCGTGCGGCGGCAGGCGGGATGCCGCTGGTTTCTAACGCGGGTCTGTCCGCCGTTGCTACAGCGCGGAGCGAACCGAAGTGCGTTAATAGTTTTCGTGCTGTGGAAACGCCGACGTCTTCGATTCCCAATCCTGCTAAAATACGCCAATGTTCGGCGTGGCGGCTGCGTTCTATTGCGGCGAGCAGTTTGTCCACCGAGGCGGCATTCATACGAGTATTGGAGAGCAGGCTGTTGCGGGAGAGTTTGTAGATGTCCGGGATTTCACGCACGAGACCTGCGTCGATTAATTTTTGCGTAGTGGAAGCACCCATGCCGGCGATGTTGGCGTGCGGGCGAGACACGAACCGCTTGATGCGCTGGATGATGCGTAATGGGCAGGCAGGGTTGGTGTGACGGGCGATGGCACCGTTGTTTTCCAGCAAAATGGGCATGCCGCAGGTGGAACACTTTTCGGGAAATGCAAAGACTTTGGCGGTGGCGGGACGCAGGCTTAAATCTACGCCGGTAACCGCAGGGATCACGTCGCCGCGGCGTTCAACGAACACGGTGTCCCCTTCGCGTAAATCTAACCTCGTGATGTTTGCTGGGTTATACAACGTGGCGCGTTGCACATTGACGCCGCCGAGCCGCACAGGTTTCAGTTGGGCGACGGGGGTGATGGTGCCGGTGGCACCAACTTGCAGGGTGATAGATTCGAGGACGGATTTCACTCGGTCTGGGGGAAATTTGAAGGCGAGCGCCCAGCGCGGCGCGTCTGCGGCGGAACCGAGTTGTTGACGAAGCGTGAGCGGATTAACCTTTATTACGGCACCATCAACAGGATACGGCAACCTGGAACGCTTCTTGCCCAGTGCCCGCAAAGCGTCCATTACGCTGGCTGCGTCTTTCGCCTCGACGGTGTCCGTCACCGTAGGAAGCCCTTTTTCGCGTAACCACGCGAGTTGTTTGGCGTAGGTTTTCACGCCGTTCAAATCAGGCACTACCGCACCAGTGCCGTAAAAAACGACCGACAAGCCGCGACGGGCCACCTCGTCAGGATCGTGCAATTTCAACGTGCCTGCCGCAAAATTTCGCGGGCTGGCAAAGGGTGTCGCTCCGGCGGCTCCCAGCGCACGGTTCTGTTTTTCAAAAACGGAAAATTGGCAATAAACCTCGCCTCGGATTTCGACGAAACGGGGGAGCGTCTCGCCAACAGAATCGCGTAACGCCTTGGGAATCCCTGTGATACGGCGTGCGTTGGCAGTGACGTCGTCGCCCTGCTGCCCGTCGCCTCGCGTGAGGACACGAACAAGTTTCCCGTTTTCATAAACAGCACTCACCGCGACACCATCGAACTTGGGTTCTACTGTAAATAGTGCCGGAGTGGTCGCGTTTGCCCCCGCTGGCACCAAGCGGGCAATCGCGTCGCAAAATGCACGGACGCCGTCAGTTGTGTGCGTTTTGGCGAGGCTCAGCATGGGGACACGGTGACGGTGGCGCGAGAAATGCGGCGAATGGTCATCCGCAATGGCACCGGCGTTTGCGGCGGGCAAAACCGCAGTCGGAAATGCTTTTTCCAAAGAACGCAATTCGGCGCAAAGCGCATCATACTCGAAATCAGTAAGTTCGGGCGCGGCATCGCGAAAATAAAGCCTGTCATGCCGGGCGATCTCTTCTCGCAGCCAAGTCATCCGCGAAAGCACGGTGCGGCTGGGGTTTCCCGACGAAACATTATCGGCTGGGGCGGAATCGGCGGCGGCGCAACTGGCTGCCAACCAAAGAAAAAGCATGAATAGGCGAAGGGCGGACATAACGGCACGGCGAGATTCACGCAGGAGTGGCGGACGGGAAGTGGCGTATCCAATCTTCGGGGGCATTTCGCTGAAAATGGCGATCTGCGGGGACGCTATCCGGCGCCGGATGCCCAAGAACAATCATGGCGACAGGGATAAATTGCGGCGACAAGGCAAATTCCGTTACGGTTTTTTCCGGGTCAAAGTGCATGACCCAAGTCGTCCCAAGGTTTAACTCTGTCGCTTGCAACAAGATATGCGTCCCAATAATCGCGACGTCCACTTGCCCGCTGTTCGCACCGTCGAAATGTCTTTTCCAGCAAACGGCGGGGTCGTAGCCGACGAGCAAGACCACGGGTGCGCCGAAGCGGCAAGGCGTGCAGCGGTCCACCTTTTGCAGACCTTCCTCGCTGTCTATAATGAGGATACGCTGCGGCTGTCGGTTTCCGGCAGTAGGGGCGTTGCGGGCGGCTTCAAGGATTTTATCCAATGCCGCCTTCTCAACCGGCTGTGCAGTAAATTTACGCACGGAATAACGTGCCGTTGTTAACTGAGAGAATGTCATGTTGGTTGTCGTTAAGTTGTTCGCTGTTAATTTAGAAGTATCAAGAGAAAACAGGAAAGCTCGGTATTCATTTTGCTGTGTTTACGGTGGGAATAGAAACAGAGGTCGGGCAGAAGCGGAAGGCGTTTTTTTGGCTTTTCTATGTTTCCGATCGGAGGCAGTTTTGTAAGCAATCTATGAGAGAGAGTGCGGAAAGAAATAATACGCTGGCGCAGCCGCGCCTGCATTTGATCAGTGGGGTTGTCGTGTTTTTGTTTCTTTGTTTAATAGCGCGGCTTGTTTCCTTGCAATTGCTTGATGCGGAGGAATATAAAATGCAGGCGGACACGCAAAGTCGGCGGTTGGTCATCTTGCCTGCGCCGCGGGGAAACATCTATGATCGCAACGGCGTGCTTCTCGTTGGAAACCGTCCGGCGCATAACATCGTTGTTGATATTGCCGGGATGCGAAAAGAGTTCGACTTGGAGTTTTCTCGCTTACGAGCCACTGACCGTGCGTGGCAGGGATTGAACACACGGCTTGATTCGCTTGCGCACAAGACGCAGGCGGAGCGTGAAGCATGGAGAAAGCAGCAAGCCGCTCGGGCGATTGAGTTACGTGAGATTGCCCAAACAAATGTTCTTCAGCGGCAGCTTAACAAACTCCGGCACGTTCTTGCCCGCAGTGGCAGTCTTGATGTTAAGGAGGTGGCGCGACATCTTTCGCCTGCATCGCGTCGGCGCACGCTGCCCTTCACGCTTGTTCGGGATATTTCGCCTGCGCAAATGGCACTTTTTATCGAAAACATTCCCGCGGATTCTCCCCTGCGTCTTGTGACGGAAAGTGTGCGTGATTACCGCCGCGGGACTACCGCCGCGCACGTTCTTGGTTTCGTGAGCAGTGACCGTTCGCCCAAAGTTCCGGACGCTCCGGAGAACAGTGGAGACGATCCCGATCTTACCAGTTTCCTCGCTCTTAACGCTGCCGAACGGGAAAACCTCATGCTGAAACACTTTGATGGACAACGAGCTGTGAGCGGAGTCGAGGCGTGTTTTGACAAGGAAGTATTACGCGGAAAACCTGGGTGCCAGCTTTGGACGGTGCGCCCGAGCGGTTTTGCCTTTGAAGAAATGGCGAGTCTTCCTTCGCGGCAAGGGACACATCTTTACCTCTCGCTCGATATTGCCCTGCAAGAAGCGGCGGAACGCGAACTTACTCGGCGTTTCCCCCAAAATCGTGCCTGCGTCATCGTTCTTGATGTCGTGACCGGAGAAGTGCTCGTGTGTGCGAACTCGCCCAGTTTCGACCCGGCGCGTATGCGCGAACGTGCTTATTACGAAGAACAAGCAGAACGGGGCGTGCTCCTCAATCGCGCCACACAAGGGCTGTTTCCGCCCGGTTCCAGTTTCAAGCCCATCACCGCAATAGCGGCTTTGCGCAGCGGAAAAATCACGCCGGAGACCATCAAGCAGTGCGATTCCGTCTTCTTCATTGGCAAGAAACGTTTCGTCGAACACGACGGACGTGCCTTTGGCGAAGTTGACCTGCGGCGGATGCTTCAGGTGAGCAGCAACGTCTATTGTTACCAAGCAGGGTTGGACGTTGGTATTGATGGGCTTGCCGCCGAAGCAAAGCGTTTCGGGTTGGACAGCCCGACGACACTCGAACTGCACGAAAAGCCGCGCGGTCTCGTCATCCCCACGCCCGAATACAAACGCCGTCGTCACCGCCAAGGTTGGGCGTTAGGCGACACGGCGAACGCTGCTATTGGGCAAGGAGATACCGTCACAACGCCAATGCACCTCGCTGCCATGACCGCCTCCATTGCCCGCGGGGAAACGCGCACCGACATCACCCTGCGCCGCGTCGATTCCGATGCTGCGCCGCGCAAACATAGCGGCGAACCTATCGGGCTTTCTTCCGAACAATACCGCGCCTTGATCGACGGTCTTGCCGCCTGCGCAAAGCCAGGGGGCACCGGCCGCCTTGTGACGCAGGGTCTCGCCTCTTCTCTCCACGTGGCTGCAAAGACCGGCACGGCACAAATTAAAAATAACACAGCCAACCTCGCATGGACGGTGGCGTTTGCGCCCATCGAAAAACCCAAAATCGCCATTGCCGTATTAATAGAAGGAATCGACGGAAACCGGAGTTTCGGCGGCGGCGCCAACGCCGCTCCCGTCGCGAATGTCGTTCTTGCAGAATGGCTTAAGCTCGAAAAAAAGTACGCAAACCAGACGCTGACATCGCGGTAGCAAAATTTCAACATTCACGCAGGGCACTTTTTCCGTTTCTCTGCTCTCCGATATGTTCAGCGATCTCAAGCATACGCCAGACAATCGCGGTCCGCGCTTCGATCGGGCACTGCACGAAGTAGCAGGCGTCGCCCAACCGACGGAAATCGTGCGCCTACCCAAAACGCGCCGCAAAAGCGTCATCGCTGCGGACGAGGCTATTGCGGGTATTCTCGCAGGAGACCGCGTGGCACTTGCCCGAGCCGTGACACTCATCGAGAGTCGCGCACCCGCGCACCGCGAAGCCGCCGCTACCGTGCTGCGCCAATGTCTGCCACATGCGGGGAAATCCATTCGCGTCGGCGTTACCGGTGTGCCAGGCGCGGGCAAGAGCACCTTCATCGAGCACTTTGGGAAAAAAATTTGCGACGCCGGACGGCGGCTTGCGGTGCTCGCCGTTGACCCTTCCAGTGCCGTCAGCGGCGGCAGCGTATTAGGCGACAAAACGCGCATGGAAAAACTCGCCAACCACCCAAACGCCTTTATCCGCCCCTCTCCGACAGGCGGTGAACTGGGCGGTGTCACCGCTAAAACGCGTGAGACCATGCTGTTGTGCGAAGCGGCGGGGTTCGACACCATTTTCGTCGAAACCGTTGGCGTTGGGCAAAGCGAGACGGCGGTGCGCACGATGACCGACTTTTTTCTGCTCCTGCAAATCGCCGGCGCGGGAGACGAGCTGCAGGGAATAAAGAAGGGCGTCATCGAAATGGCGGATGCCATAGTAGTTACCAAAGCCGACGGCGACAATCTCGGGCGCGCCGAGGTTGCGTGCGGCGAATACGGGCGCATTCTGCACTATTTGACGCCGTTCACTCCCGGCTGGCACCCACGGGCCTTGTCGTGTTCGGCTCTTGAAGGCACGGGGCTGGACGAAATTTGGGCAATGATAACAGCGTTTCACGAGCTTCTGCTGCGAACTGGCGTTTTTGAGGGAATCCGCCGCGAGCAAAACACACGATGGTTTCAATCATTACTGCGGGAAGCCGTGCTTACGCAGTTTTTTGAAATGCCCGAAGTGCGCGCAAACAAAGCCGCCGTAGAATCAGCCGTGGCTACCGGCGTGCTGCCGGTGGCAGAAGCTGTGGGACGATTGACGCGGCAGGCGTTTTCTTCTTTCCATGCCCAATTCAAGAAGTAAAAAAGGCGGTGTGAATTACGGGCATTTCCATGCGGGTCAGCAGCCCGCTGTTTCTTCCAAAAGAGGCGCAAAAAAGAAAAAGCCTTTCGGCGAAGTTTTGCAGCGTTTCGCCATGCAGCTGCTGGGAGTGGTGTCGGTGTTCATCTTTTTGATTATTTTCTCCATGAACATAATTTCATTTTTCGAGGAAAACGGAGAAATTGAACGCTTAGAAAAAAAACAAGAAGAGATCGCGAAACGGGAAAAAGCGTTGGAGTGGGAAAACAGAAAAAATGAAACGCACCTGTCACGATTGCAGAATTCGGAATATCTCATGGACTTACTTCGGGAAAGGCACGGCTTCGCGCTTCCGGGTGAAAAAATCCTCTCCGTCATTCCGCCGCAGACTACTCCTTGAATGCCGGTGCGTTATCGTAGCTGGGGTCCCAATCTTTCCAGACCGGTTCGTAGCCGCGCCCGCGCAGCATAACTGTAATTTCTTCCGGCGGACGTTTATCAGAGGCGTGAAATTGTTCCAGCGAACCCACCCCTGTCGGAACCGATGTCGCAGCTTCGGCGTAGCCGCCCGGATTGGTCTTTGCGCCCGCACTCATCGTCGTTACGCCGAGGGACATCGCGTTGTCGCGAAAACGCGGCGCCTCCCGCGTTGAAAGCGAAATTTCGACTTCGTTGTTGAAGAGGCGGAATGCGCAAATTGTCTGCGCGAGATCGCGGTCGCTCATTTCCACTCGCGGATCAAGCCCGCCTGCGTGCGGGCGCAGACGTGGAAACGAAATGCTGTAGCGGGAACGCCAGTAAGTGCGTTCAAGATAATCCAGATGCAGCCCGACGAAAAAGCTATCCACACGCCAATCTTCGAGACCGTAAAGTGCGCCAAGCCCGATTTTAGCGAGACCCGCCGCGCCCAGCCTGTCCGGAGTTTCAAGGCGATAAGTAAAGTCTGTTTTGCGTCCTTTGATGTGGTAATTGCCGTAGTCCGCGCTGTTGTAAGTTTCTTGATAAACAAGCACCGCAGAGAGTCCGCTTTCACACAAACGGACATAGTCCCCGGTCTCCAGCGGTTGCACTTCCATGCTAATGCTGGAAAAGTGCGGGCGCAACAACCGCAAAGCGTTTTCAAAATAAGGCACTCCCACTCGCCTTCCAGACTCGCCCGACACAACAAGCACGTGCTCGAACCCCTGTTTTCTTAAAAGGTTCGCTTCACGAAGCAACTCAATGTCAGACAATATCTTGCGCTTTATTTTATTGTTCATGCTGAACCCGCAATAAGTGCAAATGTTCAGGCATTCGTTGGAGACATAAAGCGGAGCGAAAAGCTGGACGACACTTCCGAAACGCCGCCGTGTTTTTTGGTGAGCCAGCACTGCCATCTCCTCCAACTGCGCCGCCGCCGCTGGCGAAAGCAGGCTTTGCAAATCTCCAAGCGAACAATTTCCGGTAGCAGCACGCCGCAACGCTTCTCTCACATCCGCAGCCGTGCACCTGTAAATAGCTTCCTTCGCCGCCGCCCACGAATGACGTTCAAAAACTTTTAAAAAGGACATGCCCGAAATAGAAAAACGAAATCCGAAATACGGCAACGCGATTGTAACCGCCATTAGATTTCCCCGCGGAAACACCACTGCATTCAAGCCCTGCTTTTTGGTTGCGGGAGCCACCCGCTACTCCATCGCCAAATGCCGTCACTGGAAATGTGCCAGCCGCGCTGTCCTGACCAACGCCTGTTCCCATTCCGGTCCACCAAAATCCGACGAAGCCCAACAGGGACGGCGAACGATCCGGCCACCACTCCCGTTTTTCCACGGTTCGCGTTTTTCCACGGCTCGCCCCGCGTCCTTGGTTGCGTCGTATCGATGTCCGCCCGCTGTCTCTTTTGCAGTCCCCGATTCCGCTTTTTGGCTTCCGCTTTGCAAGTGTTTCCATGCCCCCCAAAAAACTGAACTTGATGCGGAAATTATATTTGACTCCCTGTGTGTTCATTACAGATAATTTATTCATGATCAATTCCAGCATCCCTCTGGACCAAGACTAATGAGCCGTTCGAACACATCACTTAATTTACCTGTCGCTTGGACGGAACCCGGATCCAAAGCTCGATTGCATATTCTCCGATCCCACGGATCGTCAAAGGCTGTAATTATTAGACGCAAGCCCAGTAAGTGCTTCCATATTGTTTCGTGGGATACGGCATCAGACGCACTGGAGTATGGATCATGGTTCAGTGGTCGGATTTACTCTGAGAGATGTGATCTTTCATGGGATGGTCGTTGGATGGTTTACCTCGCCATGGGATCTGGCGGTGAGACATGGAACGGGATTTGCGAGCCGCCGTGGCTGCGCACCGTCGCCGATGTCCCCAACATGGGAACTTGGGCAGGGGGCGGATTTTTCTCCGATGCGCGGACGCTCCGATCAAACGACGTTTGGCATCATGACCGTTCGCTCTGCGAGTTCTCCAAATCTAAGAAGTTTCCTTTCTCGATTGAGCGCATGGAGTCGGGCGGTGAGGTGTTTCCAATCTTCTCTCATCGGCTGGAGCGTGACGGATGGAAGCGAGAGGGTGACTTCGGGAAGGACAAGGGTATCTCTCTGAAGCACAGTTCGTATTCCATACTTTGCCTCGACGATCCCGGATGGTCGTGGCAACCCACCTCTGAACACCCGGTTTTGCGAATGTTCTACCGAGGTTATTTGGTTCACGGCTACACCTTTGAATTTGTTCTTGATGGTTCCAATCTTCTTGATGTGGAGGTCGATTGGGCAACGTGGGATGCGAAGGGTGACCTTTTAGTCGCACGGCGAGGCGCAATAGAGCGCTACTCCCTCCCAGCACTGAAGAGGGATTCTCCTGATTTTTTACTCGATTTGGAGAATCTCACCCCGCCAACAAAAGATGCCCAACAAAGCGGTGCATCCAACCCATCGCAGCGAACCTCCCCGGTTGCGACATCAGCAGCACCCCGGCAATCGCTTTTTTTGTCGTCAGCATGACCTCGTTAAACCGCGTGCCGCGCTCAATGAGTGATTCAAGCCCAAACATCCCGCTTAATTCGGAAAACGCCCGATCTACTACATTAAATGCAAAAGCAGCCTTAACCGCGGAAAATGTTGAACCCAACTGATTCGCCATCCCCGCAATTTGCGCTTTTGTATCTTCCGCCTGTTTTTTGAGCAGCCCCAGGGCATCGCCAGCCGTTTTCGCCCCGACCGTATTGCTCTTCAAGTTGATCCCCACCGTCACTTCTTCTTTTGCCATTTTTTTATTTTTTGATTGTTTCTTGTAAAAAGTTATTGACCAAGTCTTCTTCCCTGTCATACGCCTCCCACCGTCATGAAGGAGGAAAAACACAACTCCCCCAAGTCTTCATCCCTGAAAGACTGGAAAGAACTAGCACTTTGGCTTGTTTTCTTCTTCGCCTCCATCGGTGTTTTAAGTTTTTTTAAGGAGGAAATTTATTTCGTACTTTTTGTTTTGTCCCTGTTGTATGCCGCCGTTTGGACAATTAAAGTGCTTTTCTCCCCTTGGAATGGGATGTTCTTCCCCCCCTCCTCCTAATCCCTTTCCCCAACCCCTCTCGGGAAAACACCAGCGTTTATTTCCCCCTCACAGCCCCCCGCAGCCCCTCCGCCTCCTTCCTCGCGATATACGCCAGCATATCCGCCCGTTGCGCCGCCAAAGCCCTCCGTATTATCCCCTTGCGCTCATTAATCTTCCCCATTCCCCCCGCCAGATTATGAATCTCCGCGCCGGCCCAATCGCCCTGGGATTCAATCACCGAATACCCAATCCGCCCCACCGCCGCCCGCGCATCCCGCGCCACCGCACCCGCCCGACCATCCTTCCTCAAAGACAGCCACCCCAACGCCATGTGCCCCGCCGCCCGCTGCCGGAAGTGCAAGTCCCATATCTGCCGCAAATGCTGCCGGTTAAACCACTTCACCCGCCCGCCCGACGCCGGTTTTGACTTCCCCCCAGGATCACCACCCCCGCCCGAGCGCTCAAACGACACCACCCCCCTGGGCGAGTTGGCGCAGGCCGATGGAGCCGATGATAAAGAGGTCGATATCGCTTTCGGGTGTGGCGGCGTCGGACGCGAAAGAGCCGAAGATAAATGCGAGAGAAATATCGGAAAGACCGTCGAGCGCTTGGGCGAGTTGCGCATCAAGTCCGCTGGTCTTCAAAACCATACTGTGAAGCGCCGGGTAAAGCGGATGATTTGGGTTTGCGCGAAAATAGAGGCGGTTGCCATCGCGGCGCTGCTGCAGCAAACCAAAATCGCACAGGTTGGTGAGCTCGTCGTTCAATGCGCCCACTGCGATGCCGCTGAGACGCTCCAGTTCTCGCATGTGCAGATTTTTGGTTGAGTCTGCAAAAAGCAGCCTGAAGATTTCAGCACGCCGCTTCGGGAATAAAACGTCGAGGGTATTCATTGTTCTCTTTCGCAGGTCAAATGTTCTGTTTTGCAGGTCAATCTTATTTTAAGGCTCAAATCCCGTCCGGCAGCAAAACGCAAACACGACCGAGGCGGCGGTCAAACCGGCAAGGCGCATTGTCGAGTTACGAAGGAGCGTAACGGTCTTGCCGAAACTATCTTTGAAGCGGTCAACACCGGCGGCAAGCCCCTTAAAGCTGTTTTGCAAATCAGCAATGGCGGTGGCTCGTTTTCGGTATTCCTCTGCGGCCACCCCTGCTCGGATCATCGCGACCTTTTGTGCATCAACGGTTTTGTTTAACGCGTTGAGCGCGGCTTGCGCGGCACGCGCGTCCTGTTCCGCCACCTTGATTTTCGTCGCGAGTTCTTCTGTCTCATCACCGGCGTCGCGGGCGGCTTTCATTCCAGCGAGAGAGGCTGCCAAGTCGGAGACTTTCTGCCTCGCATCGTTCAATCGCTCGCCGCCAACAAAAGGGAACGCGACCTTCAT
>JAISZI010000004.1 GCA_031269335.1 Puniceicoccales bacterium | reverse complement strand
TACCGTCGGTTTCCTTGGGGCGCGGGCGAAATTGCGTCGCGGTGGCGTTGCGTTTTCTTTTTGCGGCGGGCGATTGGGGTGAGGGCGAGGGCGAGGGTTCCCGCCCAGAAAGCGTAGGTGGACGGTTCGGGCGTGGAGGAGGCGCCGCGTGGGAGGAGCGTTACGTCAGAGGCACCGCTCCATGCGAGACCGAAGTTTTCACCGACAGAGGGCACGGTGCGCAAGTCGTAGGTCATGCCGTCGTGGAGGACGCGCACGCGCAAATACATTTCCTCTGTAATGTTTAGTGAAAGGTGTTCGACGCTGTCGTAGAGTGTGCGCGAAGACGCAATAAGCGTGTCTATATTTCCAAGCTCATCCGTTTTCCAAACCTCTAAATTGAGGTCGGCAAGTGCTGTGCCAGACAGGGAATCGACACTGTCGTTTTCCAGATAATCGGCGAGCCAAGTCAACGTCACCGTAAAAGTTGTGTCTGCGGCGACGGTGATTATTTCGTTGGCGAGGCAACTGGTGTTTTTGCCGACATAGCCGAAAGTCCACCCAGCCTTGACGGAGGAATTGTCCGGGTTATACGCCGTGTCGGAGTAATATTGTTTCAGGGTGGTTCCGAGATCGAGTGCGCCCGCACCATACTCGTAGTCAAGTGCTTGCGTAGTGAGAGCCACATTGGAAAAGGTGACCGTGCTGCCGTTGGCGTCTTTGGTTTGGACGGTGGCGGCGGGGTTGGTGTTGTTTGTCCAGCCGTTTACACTTTTACTCGCCGAGTTGAGCAACACCGCCTTGATGACGCGGGTGTCGCGGCTTTCCTCGCCCCAGCCCAAATCACGGCTCAGGCTTGCCATCAAAGTCGCGCCTCCGGCGGTTATCGGTGTCGCGTAACTGGTGCCTTGCCCCGAGGCGCGACCGTCGGGATTATTGAGAGTGGCGGTAGTAGTGATGCCGGTGCCCGGTGCCACAATATCCACACTCGCACGGGCATCGTAAATAACGGTGCCCGTTGAGGCACTTGTGGGAAGATAAAAATCCGACGGTCCATAACTGCTATAACTTGCTCTGTTGTAAAGGGTTGTATCCAACGCCCCTACGGTGATGACGTTGTGCGCCACTGCGGGTATACCAACTGTTCCTGCATTGTAGGCATTTCCCGCCGCGAAAAAGATTGAAGTCTCGGTGTAACGTGCGGCAACACTGTTTATGATGTTTATTAGCTGGTTACTTCCCGCCGCAGCGGTGTAATCTCCTCCATAACTGCTGCTTATCACATCAGCACCACTGATGGTAAAATGGGTGTAGGTATCCCAGATATCAACGTCGTAAAACCCGAATGCGCTACCGGCAATAGAGCTGGCGATGTTCCCCGCCTTCAAAGTCGCCTCATAGGCAACGCCCTTCCAATACTCGTTCGTATCCACCGTTGCTTCTCCCGCAAGTAACATGGAGCAGGTGGTTGCGTGGACGGTGAGGTTGCCGGTTGTCAGTGCCTTGTAGGAACCGTTGTAAACTTCGTCAACGGGATTGCTGGAAAAAGCGGTGTGCCCCGCCCAAGGCAAACCGCCCTCAATGTTGACGACCGTCGCGCCCTGCCCGTAAATCCCAATGTCGTAGAATGCGTCCGCCCCGATGGCTTGATTGATATTAATGGAACCCATCTGAATCGCCTGCGCGGGGACGGCAAAGGCAGTGACACCGAGCACGGCGCTTATCAGGAATTGCAATTTTTGAGATAAAGGTTTCACGTTCGGCACGGATGAGTAAGTGAACGGCGGCGTTTTTGAAGAAAATTCTCAAAAAATTTCTGCGCCACATCCGCGCCGTTGATGCTTTTGGCTTTCCCTGCGCCGTTTCTTTCCTAAAACCCTTCGCCCTCTCATAACACATGAAGCAACGAACACTTCAACGCGAGGCGTCCATCAAGGGCAAGTCGCTCCACACCGGACAGGAGGTCACGCTCACTATCAAGCCCGCGCCGGAGGATTCAGGCATCATATTTCGCCGCATGGACATTATCGGGAAACCAGAAATCCGGCCCTTGGTTGACATGGTCTCCGACTTGGTGCGAAACACTACCGTCTCCTCCGAACATGTTAAACTTCATACAATTGAGCACGTCCTCTCCGCCTTCAACGGCATGGGCATAGACAACGCCATTGTGGAAATGGATGCCTCTGAACCGCCTATTGTGGACGGTTCCGCTCGCCCCTTTGTGAACCTCATCCGCCAGGCGGGTCCCGTCACCCAGCAAAAAGACCGCGTCATTTTTGCCCTCAAAGCACCTGTCACCATTACCGACGGAAACCGCACCATCATTGCCCTGCCCCACGACGGTTTTCGCATCACCTGCACTTCCTCCGACGACCGAGGCATCCACACCCAGCACCTCACGCTCGACATTGATCCCGAGGTCTATGAGGCGCAAATCGCTGCCGCCCGCACCTTTACCATCTACGAAGACATTGAGGAACTTCTCAAAAAAGGGCTTATCCAAGGCGGCTCGCTCGATTCCGCCATTGTCATCAAAGGCGACAAAATCGTCTGCAAGGAGCCGTTGCGCTTCAAGGACGAGTTCGTCCGGCACAAGATGCTGGACATCATCGGCGACATCACCCTCGCCGGCGTCCCCCTCAAAGCACACATCATCGCCGTGCGCACCGGACACGCCCTCAACGCCCGCCTCTCCGCCGCCATTCGCGAACAATGGCTCGACAGCCTCAACCCCGCCGCCGCAAAAAAACGCCAAGCCCTCGAGTCCGAAGGCGCCAAGCCCGTTGTCGGTCCTCTCACCAACGCCATAGACATACGCCAAATCCTCAACCTCATCCCCCACCGCTACCCCTTCGTCATGATAGACCGCGTGACCGAAATCGTGAGCGAGAACGAACTCGTCGCCATTAAAAACGTCACCATTAACGAGCCTTTCTTCCAAGGGCATTATCCGGGCAACCCCATCATGCCCGGCGTCCTCCAACTCGAATGCATGTCCCAAGCCGCCGGCCTGCTCATGCTCCGCCTCACCACACACGAAAACAAAGTCTGCTACTTCATGAGTGCCGACAAAGTGAAATTCCGCAAAGCCATCACCCCCGGCGACCAAGTCGTTATCCGCGCTAAAATGGTCAAAACCCGTGGTTCCAAAATCGGCATCGCCGAATGCTCCTGCACCGTCGGCGGCGAAACCGCCTCCAGCGCTGAAATCATGTTCGGCGTCATTGACGCCAGCGCCGCCGAGTAAAGAGAAAAACGCAAACAACTTACGCGGCAACAAGCAGTTATGAGTTACGTCCATCCCGATGCAAGCATTCACCCCTCCGCCCGTGTCCACCCCTCTGCCATTATTGAAGCCGGAGCACGCCTCGCCGCCGGCGTCACCATCGGCGCCTACGCCTACATCGGCGGCGAAGCCGACATCGGCGAAGATTGCGAAGTTTGCCACCACGCCACGGTTGAAGGCTACGTCATCCTCGGACGCGCCAACAAAATTTTCCCCTACGCCCTCATCGGCGGCATAACCCACGATCTCAAATTCAAAGGCGGCCGCCCAGGTCTCCTCATCGGCGACAACAACGAATTTCGCGAATACTCCACCGTCCACCCCGCCACCAACGACGGCGACTTCACCCGCATCGGCAACAACAACCACCTTCTCGCCTACGCCCACATCGCCCACGACTGCGCCCTCGGCAACAACATCGTCATGAGCGGACACAACGCCCTCGCCGGACACGTCACCGTCGGCGACCACGCCCTCATCGCTTGGGGGTGCGGCGTCCACCAATTTTGCCGCATAGGAACCCATGCCATGACCGGTGCCATGTCCAAAACCGTCAAAGACATCCCGCCCTACATGATAGCCGAAGGCGACCCCGCCACCATTCGTTCTGTCAACAAAGTCGGCCTCGAACGCAACGGCTTCGCCCATGATGCCATCCTCCGCACCGGACGCCTCCACCGCATCCTCTACCGCGACGGTCTCAACCGCACCCAAGCACTCGAAAAAATCCGCGCCACGCCCGAACTCGCCCAAACCCCGGAAGCACTCGCCCTCCTCGCCTTCCACGAAAACACCAAACGCGGCGTAGCGTAATATAAACAGCTGCGCGACATTTTGCCCGCGCCACTTCCACGCACGCGCCCTCTATTCTTTAACGGTCGCCGCTTCGGGTGGAGATTTCTTTTTTCGTTGGCGATTGCGTATAAAAACCGCGCCAGCGAGAAGCCCGCAAGAGAATAGACCGTAAGTTTCTGGTTCGGGAATGTTCGTCCACGAAATCTGCTCCAGCATAAGCGAACCGTCATTTTGGAAAAACAGTTGAAACCGGCTCCCCAGTATTTCGTATTCGTCGGCACCAAACACTAAATGTGCGAGTTCGAGACCAGCGTCTTTATCCAGACCGGCAACGCTGGCAGAAGCAAAACCGTCCATTAACTTAAATACCCCGCCATAAATGCCATTTGAATCCGGTGGCTGAGGAAAATAGCCCATCGGACGAAAACGTAATTGAGTAACTTTAAGAGAATCGGGAACAACACCATCTGGTAAAGACAACTTCGCCGCACCGGTCCCGCCAAGATCATCTTTCCCAAGATACATTTCCACGTTTTTTGCCAGTGTCACATTCTCCGGAAGAGAAACTTCTATTTTATATTTTCCAGTTGCGACAACCAACTGCGACGACGCATTCATGTTAAACGAACTTGCCCGTAAAACACTGTTTGACCCAACAAAAAGTGTCGCGCCGGCGGACACCTCGAACGCGCCGGCTGCACCGCCGTCCGCGCCATATATTTTATTTGGCGTAGTGAGATGAAAACTGCCGCCGCGCACTTTTGTCGTTCCGTAAAAAGTGCTCGCATCCCCGATAAAATGTAGAGGCATCGGTCCCGTTTTTTCCAGTGTTCCAGCCCCGGTCAACGCCCCAGCCAAAACCTGAAAATCTCCCGTGAATCCAAACGAAATTGTTCCAGCATTTTCGACGTGAATTTTCCCCTCATAATAACCCTGAACCCAGTTCTTTTCCCACGGCGTCCCCTCGTCAATCTTGTGATATTTTGCACCGAGACGCCCGGTGACATTCAACCTGCCCGCATTAACGTTAGTGTCTCCGGTGTAACGATTTTCAGCATTAGAAAGCGTCAATGTTCCGGCGCCCGATTTTATAAAATTCCCTGCACCTTCTACAATGCCACTTATTTCCTGATCTTCTGTCTGACGGAACTCCACAGTTGCAGCGTTTGCAATTGTCCCGCCATAATTTCCACCGCCGAGAGAACCCGTTACAAGGAGTTTTCCACCGGAAATTACAGTATTCCCCGTGTAAGTATTTTTACCCGAAAACTCGACTTCCGCCGATCCCGTTTTTAACACAGACCCAGCACCGCTAATAACACCCGCAAACGTATAATCGTTTGAGGTTCTGTTAAATTCAATGAGGTTCCCGTTGTTTTTCACTTCTATTTTGGAAACATTGTCAAAAGAACCCGTATTCCCAAGGCGGACAATCCCGCTTGTGCCGCTCACCGTTAATACGCCGCCGGCACTCACAGACACCTTATTATTGAACACCGCCGCGCCTTCGACGACTATGTTGGGAAATGCGATTTCATTGTTAAACGTCGCGCTCGCATTCGACTCTATTAACAAGTTCGGACTTGTGCCCGTAGGCGGCGATGGAAGCCCATTGTTGCTTTTATTCCACGAATCTGGATCGCCTGTTATTTTGCCCCCGTTAAACTCGTAGGTAGCATTGGAAACGATCATGGCATAGACGACACTGCCACCGGAATCAACAGACACTATTTTCGCCGGTGCCTCCTCGTTAAATAATGCAATATCGCCATCGGAAAAGTGCAGATAAAATTTACCGTTTGGAGCGTTCGATTCCGTAGCCCACCAATTTTCTTTGGTTAAGTTCCAGTCGTCGGAGCCTGCCGGGGAACCGCCCCAGTAAACAGTGAGATTTTTATTTGCCCAGGTCGTCAGAACAATTTTATCCTGACCATCGGCGGTGACAAATCTCAATTCAGCAGAATAGCGCGGGTTGGCAAGCAGATCGCCCCCGTGGCGAAAGAGCGTCGCGCCCAACAGCTCACTCGTCAGCGGTGTTACGCCATCAGCAGCAAACAATTTACCAGAATCCGCCGCCAGTATTGTGTAAGAACCGTCTTTGAAAACAGCGTCGTCCCACTGAAAATTCACGGTGTTATTATTTGCAAAAACTGCCGCACCGGTGACCGCGATTTTATCCGAAATTGAAGCGCCCGAAAGATCCACAAGAAAAGTAAGGTTTGAAAAAACCGTTGTCGTCGCCGCTGTCTCGCCGAAAGACAATGTGCCGATCTGTGTGTTGCCCGGAGAAAGTGTTGTCCCTGGGGAAAGAATGGCGTTTTGGACTGTTCCCGTGCCGGCAAGCGTGCCCTGCGAAAGCGTGAAATGCGGCGCGATTACTCCGTTAACAACGAGCGTTCCCGCGCCTTTTTTTTCAATCGATGTCGTAGTAGAATCCGCCCGCGAAATGTTACCATTTAGAATCTGGTATCCCGATTGGTTAAAGATGAGCGAAGAATTATTACTCATTGTCATATTGCCGCCATATGAAGCACTATTGCCCAGTGCGCCGGTGACAAGAAGCGTGCCGCCGGCAATACTCCAATCGCCGGTGTGCGTGTGCGAGGAACCGCTTATTGTAAAAACTTCATTGCCAGTCTTTTCTATATTTCCCGCACCTGTGAAAGCCCCCGAAAATGTCGTTGATACTGTCGAGTCCACCGTTAATTTTTTTGCACCCGCAGCGTTCACTTCGACTGTTCCGGCACCGGTAAGATTGCGTGTCGTCTGGTTATAGTTTCCCGTGTCAAAAGTTGCGCTGGTTCTCACTTCAAAATTCGCGCTTGAAGCCGTTACATTATCCGCTCCGCCGGTGAGGCGTCCCGTATCTATAATAGTGTTTCCCGTGTAAGTATTCGTGCCATTTTTAAGAATAATATTTTGCGTAGCATTTATTTGCAGGTTACCTGCGCCAGTGATTTGCGCCTTAAAATCGTCGCCCCCTTCGTAATTCGAATCGTCACCGGAAAAAATCGTTGTTTTTCCGGCATTCAGATCGAGACGGTATAAAAGTGCGCCGAGATAAAGACCGTCTTTTTTGTAACCCGTGGTAAGACTATTCGCGTCAACGCGCAAGTATTGTGTCGCTACTTCCTGCCCGCTTTGGATGAGGGACGAGGTGCCTTCGGCGCTTATCAAGTTTTTATTAAAATCTGTCAGTGTCAAACCCGACGCATCCCCGATGACGGTGATGGAAGCGCCCTTTGCGCCGATGAGTTGGTGCGAGAGACCAAAGTCATCGCGCAATAGAAGCGAAGTGTTGTTATCTGCGAATAACGCGCTATTATCTACGCCAGCGTTTATCTGCACCGATCCCGTCCCGCTGACGTCGAGGACACTCGTGCGGACGCGACCGTTCACGGGTATCGTGCCATTGGATAAAGTGATATCATTAAAGCGGACAATCCCGCCGTCGAATTTGAAGCCGCCCGTATCGCTAATTCCCGTATTTACATGGACAAGCGTCCCGGCAGCGACTTCTACATAAGCGTTTGTGAGGCACCCGCTTCCGCCGGAATTAGTAACGAGCGTATGTGTTAAATTATGCATACGGATGCGCCCGTCGAAAGCGGTTGCATTGGTAAACGTGAGAATGCTGTTTGTATCCAATAAATCTACATCTATGAGACCGCCCGTGGCGCCTGTATTATGAGCACTCAATGCGTTGTTAATAGAATAATTTCCCGCCGAGTCCGGGAGAATTTTCAAGACACCTTTTTCGTTAACAACAACGGCGCCCGCGCCGATCCCCTTGCTTGTCTGGCGAAAAGAATCCGTATAGGTCAGGCGCAGTGTGCCGTTATCAATTTGCGTACCGCCGGAATAGGTGTTGTTTTTATCAACGATGAAGGTGCCCGGTCCCGTTTTTTTGAGTTTGCCAGTCCCTTGGAGTTTCGAACCTTCCAACTCAAAAACGGCACTCGGATCGGTCATGTCCGAATGGTTCACGGCGTCTATGATAAAAGTTCCCGAAGTGGTGATATTTATAGGCGTTGTGCTAGTGTCGTTCTCGACGCGCAACCGCCCCCGCCCGCCGATGCCTCCGTTGTTATTCAAATTAAAATACTTTGCCTTGATTTTGAATGCGCCCGTCGGGTCGTCTCCCCAAATTTCCCCATGGGCGTTAACGTTGATAATGTCCGCTTGTAGAATAGCACTGCTTTCACCGACAATGACGCCTATTTCGCTCGCAGACGAACCGCTGACGGTCACCGTTCCGCGTCCAAGCGTGCCGTAAGTTACTTGTCCTCCCTGAGATGGGTCGCTGAGTCTGAGCACGAAAAAGCCGCCTTTCACTGCGGTTGTCGGGCTGCCAACGGTCATGCCAGCCAAACTGGAATAGTCATAAAAGATAACGGACCCTGGACCAAGTTTATTAAACGCGACATTTCCGGCGGCTTGGATAGGGTCGTAAAATTCGACTTTAGAGGCACCTTCTGTGATGATATTAAAAACGCCTTCGGCACCGAGATAGACAGCATTTGGCGTTCCGCTATTTGCGTCGCCGACAAAATCATGGTCGGCGCCCGTAAAGGTTACGCCGTGTCTGTTTCCTTTGAAGATGATATCGCCTGCGGGGGAAGATTTTAAGGTTATTGTTCCCGCTCTTAAATAAATTGCGCCGCCGTAGGTTGAGGCGTAATTATTTGTAAAAGAAGTCCCCGGTGCAAGCACCAACGAGGCACTATTAGCGTGATAATAAATAGCACCGCCGTTGCCGCTTGCTGTGCTGTGTGGTGCATAGGCGTAGTTTCCTTCAAAGATGGCGGCTTCATTAAAAACGAGATTATAGACACCGGCACCGCCTTCGTTATAGGCGCTAATCGCCCCGCCATACGCCGATTTGTACTCTGGGGTAGTACCCGAATTTGAACCGATTACGTGATTTCCCTTAAACACTGCGACTTCGTTAAAAGTCAGGTTCGCGGGCAGGGCGGCTCCAGAGTCCACCCACCCGATATTAATAGCGCCGCCACGGCGGGCGTGATCCTCCCAGCGGATAGTGCTTGAAAATTTATAGGCGTAATTGCCTACCCAATGTGTTTTCCCGTTGAAGGTGACGTCCGCCTTGTAACCCCAAAGATCGAGTGCGCCGCCGAACACTCCGGCGACATTATTTGAGAACCATATTTCAGAATCATGGGTTGAATTAATGATGCTGCCCGCAGCGGTCGCTGCCAACGCGCCACCGAAAGAATACGAGATATTTTCTTGAAAGAACACATTCCCTTGGAAGTCTACGTCGGCACCGGCGACAAGGGAGATCGCACCGCCGCCGTCCAAAGCCATATTGGCAGAGTTTTGATGAAAAACAACGCCGTCAGTACCGCCGTTAACTGTGAATTTTGTGGTATCGCTACCGCCTGAAATAATCGCGCCCGAATAACCGGCCGTTCCGGTAAAACCAGAGAAACTGGTGCCAGAAAGATTCAAATGGGCATTTGTAACACCAGACGCAGAGAACAAGCCGTAACCCGAATTTGGGTTCGTCCCGATAACCGTCATGTCTTGAATTGTGATATTGCTCGTAGTTCCGGAAAGATTGAACCACGCCGAGGCGACCGAATGTGTGATGGTGCGGTGCGTGTCGCTGTGCACCGTGATGGAAGCATTAAGTGCCGGTATGAAGCCGGTAAGGTTACCTGCCTGCCCGTTCCAATAGGCGTCCCCTAACAAGACTAAATCAATCGTGTTTGCCGTGTTTGACAGGAAGTTGTGCACATTGCCCCCGGCGGGCACGGTCCACGCACTGGCGGTCGGTGCGCACGCAAGCGTCGCGGCGATGAGCAGGATGCGAGACAGACGAACTGTCTTGATGTTTAGTTTTTTCATGACTTTTCGAGAAGCTAAGAAGTGAAGAACAATTTTACACGGAGGCGCACGAAGCGAAAAATGCTGCACGCCCGCCGGCACCGGCGACTCGGGGAAAAAGCAGGGCGGCTCGGTTCTGCCTCATGCTTCTGGAAAATGTTTTTTACTGTAGAATTTGCCATCGTGCCCGGTTCTTCAAAAACGCTGTTATTGAACAGTGATTCTAACTTTATCTCGAACGCATCGGACGCTTTAATAATCGTTAAACTGATGTCAAACATGCGCGTTTTTCCAAAAAATGAAAGCCTTTCTTCCCTCGCCCTTATGGTATAAGAAAATCTTATTTTGAAATTAACAACACTAATTCAGTTGACCCCACGGCGGGGAATGTATCTCTCAAAACAAAGATCATAAATAGTCTGTATCTCTTTGCAAAACAATGAAATAAATCTTGAAAATGCGCCAAATTTGAATTCGCAGACATTCAAAAATTGCGATTGAAACTTCTTTTTAACTCAGCGAAAAACGCCCGCAAAAACCCCAAAAAAGTATTTTTTTCTGCTATTTTTCGGCGGTTGGCCTGAACGCTTGTTCTATTTTTTGCGCTACAACGATTTGCGTCTAAAAAGTAACTTTATTGACTGTATGTTCAATGTTTTTGAAAATTTTCCGGCATTCTTTTAGCGGCAGAAATACGCGCTGGGAGCGCACGGCGGGAAAGACGACATCCGCAGCGTTGCCGACGCAAAAGGCAGGGTATATCTGCCGTGCATCTCGTTGCGGAGGCACGCAAGGGAAACCGGCGTCTTGCGGGCGCGCCAAGGCGCATCCCCGCCTCGGTTTAGCCTTCGACTTTGATGTCTTTGTTGCGGTGGCGCGGACCGCCTGATCGGAGCCACGCATTGATAAAGGCGTCTATCTCGCCATCCATAACTGCTTGGACATTAGCGGTTTCAACTCCGGTGCGCAGGTCTTTCACCATTTGGTAAGGTTGGAAGACATAGGAGCGGATTTGGTTGCCCCAGCCGATTTCGCCCTTTTCGCCGTAGAATTTTTCCATTTCCGCCCGTTTTTCGTCCTGCATTTTTTCATAGACGCGGGACTTCAAAATTTTCATGGCGATTTCGCGGTTTTTGATTTGGGAGCGTTCGCGTTGGCAAGTTACGACGATGCCCGTGGGCAGGTGGGTAAAACGGACGGCGGATTCGGTGCGGTTGACGTGTTGCCCGCCCTTGCCACTTGCGCGAAAAACGTCAATGCGCAGCTCCTCTTCCTTAATGTCGAAATCCAGTTCATCATCATCTATTTCCGCAACGACATCGAGGGCGCAGAAGGAAGTGTGGCGGCGGGCGTTGGCGTCGAACGGGCTTATGCGGACAAGGCGGTGGACGCCGCGTTCTGCCTTGGCGTAGCCGTAGGCATTGGTGCCTTCGATGCGGAAGGTGACGGTGGAAATGCCTGCGCCGTCGCCGTCTTGCAGGTCTTCGATTTCGACGGCGTAGCCTTGGCGCTCTGCCCAGCGCGTGTAGAGGCGGAAGAGCATGTCCGCCCAATCGCAGGCTTCGGTTCCGCCGGCGCCGGCTTTGAGAGAGACGATGGCGTTACATTTATCGTGGGGACCTGTGAGAAAGGAGGTGATTTCGAGGGCATCCAGCTCGGCGAGCATTCGGGTGGCGGAGGCGGTGATCTCGGCTAATTCGGCATCAGCAGAGCCGTCCGGGGCGTCCTGGACGAGTTCGGCGAGGATGCGCAGGTCTTCGAGGCGTTGGTTAAAGGCGAGGGTAGGGTTAATGATCGCTTTGATGCGGTTGGTCTCGGCGATGACTTTTTGGGCTGCGGTTTGGTTGTCCCAAAAATCAGACTCGCTCATCCTGTGTTCGTGGCGAGCGAGGTCTTTTTGGCGGACGGACAAGTCTAAAAATTTTCCGAGGCGTGCGGCGCGCTTGGCGATTTCCTCGATTTGGTCGCGAGTTTCCGGCGGAATATACATGCGACTTAATGAGGAGAAAACGCTTCCGGCGACAATGCCGAAATGGTGTTTTCCTGCTGAAGTTGGCGTTATATCGCGGCGGGGACGTTCAGGGAAGTGCTTCGTTTGCGGGTTGTTGCGAGGTTTTCGGCGAATTTGGGACGTGGATGCGCCAGGCGAGTGCGAAGAGGAATAACTGCGATGCCCAGAATGCGCACAACCAAGAGAATCCCCCGTCGGAGAAACCGTAGCTGTGCAAGCCTACGCCGAGGAGATTGGTGCCGAACCACGATGCGGCGGTGACGACGTTGCCGATGATGGCAAGTTGCATTCTCCCGATGATGCCAACGAGTTTGCCTCGGCGCACGTGCAGGAAAATAGCCCCCCAGAGCACGACCAGCAGCGCCCCGTTTTCCTTTGGGTCCCAGCCCCAGAAACGCCCCCAGCTTTGGTCTGCCCACACGCCGCCGATCATCGTGCCAATGAAGCTCATCAGCACGCCGAAGCAGATCACGCCATAGACCACGCGTTCCGTCGCGACGCCGCCGTCGGGTGCCCGCCCGATATTGCGCAAGATAATCCAGAGGGCGGCGACCAGCCCGGCGACGAACATGGCGGAGTAGCCAAGCGTTATGGTTACGACGTGGGTGGCTAACCAGAAATTAGAGTCGAGCACGGCTCTCATCATTTGCAGCGTATCGCCCCCAAGGGAGATATTGTGCGCGATGATGAGCGAGCCGAAGCCGGTAACCGCGGCGGCTGCGCTGCCAATGCCGTTTTTGACAAATCGTTCTACAATAATGCCAAGCAGCACGGCTCCCCACGCGACGAAGACGGCGGAGGAATAGAGATTAGTCACCGGCGGGCGCCCCTGTATCCACATGCGCGCAAGCAGCGCAGCGGTGTGCAGCGCGAAGACGCCCACTATGCCCCACGCGGCGAGGGTGTAGATGCGGCGGCTGCCGAGTGCCCAACCGAGGCAAACGAGGAGGAACAAGACGCCGTAGAGGCATAGGCTCTTGAAAAACGGCTCGATGCGGTTGAATTTTTTTTCGAGGGCGAGCTTTCGCGCAGAGGCACCGGGGGCGTCTTTGTAGATTTCGCGCAATTTACCGGCGGCTTGGACGGCGGCGGCGGCATCATTATTCTGTTGGGCGCTAAAGAGTTCGGCGTAGAGCAACACCACGGGCGGCGAGTCCAACTGGCGATTTTGGATAACGCCGAGCAAGGTAGAACCGAGATTTTCCCAATGGTTGGCGCGTTTGTCCTCCTCGGTTCGCGGCGGGGTGATGCCAACGGCACCATTGCTCTGCATTTCGCGATAACGGTTTAGGAGAGCGCGGACTCGGTCTTGCAAGCGTGGGTCGAAAATGGTGGCCCCGGGGGCCTTCATGGTAGCGTCGTGTGCGGCGGCAGCTTGTTTGAGGGTCGCCACCCAGTTGACATATTCGTCCAAGGGGCTGGTGTCCGTGGGCAAATCGCCGGGGACAAAGGCGGTGCGCACGGCGTGGCAGGCGTTCACCGCGTCGTGAAGTTTCACAACACCGCGGTCGAAAGCACTGCGTTCATCAGGTCTCTTCGCGAGAACCGCCTCTATTTTCCCGTAAACAGCGTCCCGAGATTCCACGAGGTCGTTCCATGAAAAGTGGGCAACGGCGCCGGACTTTTTGCGTTGGATAAGGGTGCGCACCTCATCGTTCTCAATGCGAAACACGGGGAAATACGCCGCGACGGCTGGGCGAAAGGACAGCTCCATGAGCCACGAAATTGCGTCCAGCGTGGCGTAGTCGCGCCCAACGATCTTTTTGCTCAACGCCACAGGCTGCTTTTCCAGCAGTGCCCGGGTGTGCTCGTCGATGACGATGTTCTCGGCAGCAAGCAGCTTTTTGTCGGCGTCGCTCCATGTAGAAGGACGTTTCCCGAGGGCAACCGCCTCGGCATGGGTGAACCCAACATTCTGCTTGCCCCGCAAAATAAGCAGGGTGTTTCGCGCCAACGTGTCTATGGGCTGCACGCGCCCATTGTATTGCACAGGCAACCCGGAAAAAATCTCGGCGGCAGTCTCTCCGGTAGCGGCGGCGGCGGCAGTAGCGGCGGAAGTCTCGGCGGAAGCGAAAGTAGCGGGAGTGCCAGCCGCGAGGAGGGCAAACGGCAGAAGGAGTGCGGTTGGCGGCGGGACAGCTTTTCTCGCATGAGTCGAGGCAATCCATTTTGCGAGACTGGTCAAAAACTGTATCAGCATCCCGATGCTTATGAACAAGATAGAGATATAAGGCAACCAACGCCCCGGATTGCGCACCACTTGCAAAATGGTCGCCGTGCTCTGCTCGGCGTTCCCCGTTCGGTAACTGGATTGGTAAAAGGCGTAGCCCTCGTGCCGCAGGGGATTGTTCATGGAAATGGTCACGGGGCGCCCCTTGTCCTCTTGCGCCGCGCCAGCCGCGCCGGTCTTTTTTTCGATGATGCGTATCGCGCTGGCAAAGTTCTTAGGGGTGGTCGTCCCCGGATAATACTCGTGGGTAAATTTGTCCAGGTGGAGCGCGAAGGGCAGCGTGCGCCGCTCAGGTTCGCGCTGGACTGCGGCAACTTTTTGAGCGTCGCCCAAACTCTCAATGATCACGTCACGCGATTGCCCTTCAGGTATTTCCATCTGAAAATCCTCCTGCCAAAGGGCGGTGAAAAACGCTCCAACGATGAGCAACAAGACCCCGGCGTGGATAAACGCGATGCCAGCCAAGCCCCAGCGCAACCGAAAAAACCGCACGTGCGCGCAGACAAGGTTCACAAACAACAACACGCCCAAGGTAAACCCGCCCGGCAAGGGCAGGCACCAGCGCGGAAACGCACCGTCGGCATCAATCGGCCACACGGCAAACCACGCCCCAAAATAGCTTTGTTGCACCTGCCATATCCCCCAGTGGACCTGGTCAAGCGTGCCAAAAAGGACGAGCGCCATACTGCAAAAAAGCAACGCGACCGTCAGTCGCAGTGAGCTAAATAGGCGAAGAAAAAGAAGAAGAGCGTTTTTCATAACACAGGCAAACCGCGTCCCTTGACAGGCTTGGACGAAAAAAGTGCCTGCCCCCCTGCGCGAAAAAATCCCTTTCCCGTTGACCCCACCGCTCCAACATCCACCCTCTTGACGTTTCTTTGCTCCAATGGGTCGCAACACTAAATCATTTTCAAAAAAAGGGCACTTTCCCCGTGCAACCTCAAAATCCAACAGGAAAAGTCTCGTTCTTTCCGTTCTTGCCATCGCCCTCGTGTTCGCAGCCCTCGTGTTCGTCTATAAGAAATGGGGCACGTTCGGGACCCGCTCCGGCGGCTCAACGCCCGCCGACACTTCCGTCACCACCATTACCCGCCGCGACATGGATATCCGCGTGCACGCAACGGGAAACCTCAAACCAATGACAGAAGTCATTGTCGGCAGCGAACTTTCGGGAATCGTCCAAGAGGTCTTCGTCCAGTCAAATGACATCGTAGAAAAAGGGCGCCCATTAGCCAAACTCGACACCACAAAACTCGTCCAACAAGTAGAAAACAGCCGCGCCGCCCTCGCCTCCGCCAAAACAATAGTCGCCGACGCCGAGGCGACCCTGCGCGAAACAACGCGTAACTTCGAGCGCTCCACAGACCTTTTCAAACGCAGCGGCGAAAAAATCCCTTCACGCGCCGAAATGGACGCCGTCACCGAAGCACGCGCCCGCGCCACCGCTAAATTGGACGAAGCCAGCGCAGGCGTCCAAGCCGCTGAAGCCCAGCTCGCCATTGACGAAAACAACTTGGGCAAAGCCGTTATCAAAGCACCCATCAAAGGCGTCATCCTCAGTCGCGGCGTCGAACCCGGCGAGACCGTTGTGACCGATCTCCAAGAACGACAACTCTTTATCATCGCCGAAGACCTCCGCCGCATGAAATTAAAAGTAGCCGTCGGCGAATCCGATATCGGCAAAGTAGCCGTCGGACAAGACGCCGAGTTCGCCGTGGACGCCTACCGCAGCAAACGTTACCGCGCAAAAGTCGCCAAAGTGGAAAACGCCTCCACCGTCACAGACAACGTCGTCACCTATACCGTCGAACTCGAAGTGCCCAACGACGATCTCACCCTGCGCTCCGGAATGACAGCGCAAGCGACAATCCACGTCACCGGCGCACGCAACGCCCTGCTCGTCCCAAACAGCGCGCTAAATTTTATCCCCGCCAATGCCACCCCGCCGCCACTCACCAACGGAGACTCCTATGTCTGGCGCGTCGAAGGAAATACAGCCGTCCCCGTCATCGTAAAAACGGGAACCCGCGATGCGCACTTCACCGAGATCATCAGCCCCGAAGTCCACGAAGGCATGAAGGTGCTCAGCGGACTCGGGAATTGACGATCTCCGCTCCTCGCCTCGCCCCTCCCCTCCCCTGCTCCGGAAATGATAGAGACACTGCGAACGACAAACGCCTATTGCCCGTGGTTGTTCACGATATTTTTCGGAATACTCGGCGCGATAATCGGCAGCTTTCTCAACCTCTGCATCCACCGCCTCCCCCGCGGCGAATCCGTTGTCAGCCCCCGCTCACACTGCGGCTGTGGCACCCCTATCCCGTGGCATCTCAACATCCCCGTTTTCTCGTGGTTTCTCCTGCGCGGACGCGCCGCCTGTTGTGGACGCGCCTTCGGCCTGCGCCACCCCCTCGTCGAGACACTCACCGCCGTCCTTTTCGCGCTCTGTTGGACATTCCTGCCGTGGCGCATGGCACTTTCGGGGATGCTGTTCGCCTCGTGGTTGACCGTGCTCGCCTTCATTGACCTCGATACAATGACCCTGCCAGACACCCCGAACCTCGGTCTCGCCCTCTCCGGTCTCCTCCTCTCCGCGTTCCTGCCCGAACTCCACGGCGGCGCACCTTCGGCAGACCTCATCCCGCCCGTTACCGCTGTGTTCTCCTCTCTGCGCGACGCCTTCCTCGGCATCCTCGTCGGCTCCGGTCTCCTCTACTGGCTGCGCCTAATCGCAACAGTGCTCGCCGGCCGCGAAGCCATGGGCGAAGGCGACATCATCCTCCTTGGCGGCATTGGCGCCTTTTGCGGTTGGCAAGGCGCCCTCTTCGCCCTCTTCGGCGGCGCCACCCTCGGTGCCATCGTCTTGATCCCCATCTTGTTAATAAAAAAAATCCTCGCCCGCCACGACGCCGAAGCCACCGCCCGCGCCGCCTCCCTCGCCTCTTATGAAGGTGACGAAACCGCCGCCGACTCCACGACATACCGGGGACTCGAAGTCCCCTTCGGTCCCTGGCTCGCCCTCGGCGCATTCACCTGGTTCCTCTTTTTCAAAAAACCCCTCGTCCAAATCTTTTCCCTCCTCGTGCTCCCCAACACCCGCGGTTAACGCGCCCGATCTTGCCGTTGATTACACCAAATTTCTTCCCAACACAGAAGGAAGAGGGGGTGGTTAGGGTGAAAACTGCTTCCGGCGATAGCTTGCAAGACCCCGCTGAGTGTCTTTTTTTCGTCCCATGTCCGCTACGCTTCCAATTCCGATTTCGCCCGCCGTGCTTGCCTGGGCGCGGCAGGAAAGCGGTTATACGCCTGAACGTGTGGCAGAGCGGTTGCAGGTAAAGGCGGAACGTGTGTTTGAATGGGAACAGGGACAGCGTCCTCCCACGTTCCGGCAGGTGGAAAGTCTGGCGAGGTTTTATCATCGTCCATTGAGTTTGTTTTTCCAGACGACCCTGCCGTCTGTCACTCCGTTGGCGGCGGAATACCGCCGGTTGCCAGACGTGACGCAAGGAAAGGAGTCTCCGGAATTGCGGCTGGCTGTGCGCACCATGTCGCATCGGCGTGAAACGATGCTTGAATTGCTCGGCGAATTGGGCGGCTCCGTGCCAGATTTCAAACTTTCAGCCCGGCTGGACGAATCGCCGAAAGATGTCGGCGCACGGCTTCGCACCGCCCTTGCATTCGACTTGGAGACGCAGTTGACCTTGCCCAACGAATGGCACGCATGGACCGGTTGGCGGACTGCGGTGGAAAAACTCGGCGTGCTGGTGTTCCAATTCCCCAAGGTGCCGCTGACCGAGGCGCGCGGGATGTCCCTGCTGCACTTTCCGCTTCCGGTTGCCGGTGTGAACAGCAAAGAAATCCCTGAGGCACGCATCTACACACTCGTCCACGAGGTCGTTCATCTGATGCTGGCATTAGGCAAAGAAGAAGTTCCGGCGGCGCACGAGCACCGTTCGGACGCCGACTGGAAAAACGTGGAGCGTTTTGCCGAGGAAGCTGCCAGCCATGCCTTGGTGCCGGAGGAGGCATTGGAGCAGGTGATCTCCAACGCACATTTGCCGCAACATAATTGGAATATCGGCGATGTGCAGACGCTGGCGCGCCGTTTCAAGATTTCCGCACTGGCAATGGCCACGCGACTGCGGGCATCAGGCGTTTTCACTTGGAAAAAATACCGGGATTGGCACGCCAGATGGGAGGCATGGGTTGCCACGCTGCCAGCGCGCAAGGGAGGTTTCGCCCATCCCGCGTCAAACACAGTCAGCCGGGCAGGACGTCCTTTTGTCACCACGGTGTTGGAAGCATTGGCCGCCAACCGGATTGATTCGGTCGCCGCCGCCCGTCACCTTGACCTGAAGTTCGAGCATTTTGAAAAACAACACCGGAACTGACAGCATGGGCGAAAAACAACGCCGCCGTTTGGGTGCCAACAGAGGAACTGTTGACGGCATCACTTGCAATCCAGAGCAGATTTCCCGGGCTGCGCGACCCAAAGGCATCCTTTGAGGAGGCTGATGCTTATGTGATAGCACTGGCGCAACTCCGCAACGGACTTGTCGTCACGCAGGAAACGGCGGCGACAGAAAAGCGAAATCCCAGGCGCACGCATTTTATTCCCGATGTATGTCGTGAAATGAAAATCCCCTGCCTCAATTTGCTCGGTCTGATGCGCAAAGAGGGGTGGAAGTTATAATCCTGCACAAAAGCGATAATTTCCGTTTCCCATAACCGCCCCCGTTCAAAAACGCTGAAACTGAAAGCGGCTTCTCACCCCTTGCGCCGGCGGCGGTGGCGGAGGAAGACCAAGCCGGCGAGCAGGCTGCTGCCCCAGAGGGCGTAGGTGGAGGGTTCGGGGGTGCCGGGGGGACCGCCAGCTCCGTTGGCACGGATAATCGTGTAGCCGCGCATGTCCGGGCTGGTGCTCGTGCTGATGAGCGACTCGGCGTTTGCGGCGATTATGAGGCTTCCACTGTCAGGCAACCACCCGGCTTTTAATTGGACACTTGCATCTGCCAGCATGGTCGCGGCTGCTGCGGGTGTCAGCGGCAACTCTTCGCCCTCCGGACTGCTGCCCTCGCTAATTCCCCATATTATCAGCATGTTGCCCTTGTGCAGCAAAATCGTTGTTGGGTCGGTTAATACGAAACTCAAATCGCCCTCCAATTTCAGCACGTTTCCGTGGGAAGATTCCGACCCGATATGAATTTCGTCTGCCTTTATGTTTCCGCTCACGTTGCCTTTCAAGGTGTTTGCGCTGACAACGAGGGTGTTGTTGTTAGCACCGTTAGCCGAGCCGATATAAATTTTATTTGTTCTTAAAATTCCTTCTACAATGAGTTTATTGCCGCTCGTGCCGTTGCTTTTGCCGATATAGACCGCTTTTCCCGTTGCCTTCACATCGGCGATGTCGGGAAACCACCCGAAAATGGTAGAGTCCCAAGTTTCCAAGTTATTTTTGGAGGAATAGACTTTGCTGAGGGTGACGGTGTTGTTGCTGGTAGTGTTGCCGATTATCCAGTCTGTCTGCGAAACAAA
>JAISZI010000074.1 GCA_031269335.1 Puniceicoccales bacterium | reverse complement strand
GCCCTGGGTATTTGGGACACCACAAAAATCAGAATTCTGGTTTGGGCAGGATGGGGCAGCCGATTGCGGCTTGGGTGACGGTTCGGTAATCGGTGTCGATGCGTTTGGCGAGGTTGGAGGGGATGTCTTTGAAGAGGGCGAAGATGCGTTGGTAGTCGGGGTCGGCGGTGGTTTTGAAGTCGCCGCGTTGGAGGGGTTCGAGGAGGAAGGGGTTGAGGTGGGGGTTGTCGAGGCGGATGTAGAAGTCGCGGCGGAGTTTGATGTTACGGCGTTTGGCGATTTCGCGGAGGGTGGCGTCGAGGTTTGGGGGCATGATTTTGCGGCAGCCGCGCAGTTCGGGTTGGAGCGACTGGCTTGTGCCGTAGAAGGGGACGTTGAGGTCGATCCACATCATGATGCGCAGGCGTTCGTCGGCGTTGAGGGAGATGCGGGGGGTGCCGTTTTTATCGGGGTGGCGGGAGATGACGATGTCTGCGAGGCGGCTTTGGTGGCTTCCCCATGTCTTGGGGGCGGTGTCGAGGATGTTGCTTTCGAGGTTATTGTAAGTGGGTATCCATGAGGTATATGGGTTGCGTCCGAAGCGGTTCATGCCGCCGCGGACGTCGTTTCCGTGTTCGGCTTGTGTGCCGCGGCGGGCGAGGTTTTCGTAGGCGACGGAGAAGTAGTCGGTGCGGTCGCCAGTGAGGTCGAGGTTGGCGGCGGGTCTTTTTTGGGTGGGGGGTGCGTTGTTCTTGGTGGCGGGGTGTGCGGCGGGGCTGTGGCAGTGGGTGCAGTGTTTGTCGAGGATGGGTTGGACGACTTTTGGGAAGGAGAAGCCGTTGGAGGCGCCCCAGCTGGGTGGTGTCAACTTTTGCGGGGGTTTGCTGACGGCGATGGAGCGGTTTCGTTTAATATCCGGGGCGACGTAATTTCGGTTTTCATGGCAGCCGATGCAGCTTTGGCGTTCGTTTGGCATGAAGTGGGTGAAGGTGCGCATGCGTTGGACGGCGCGGTCTTGGGCGTCGAGGGGGAGGAAGTAGATGGGGATGTTGGCTGGTGCGAGGAAGCGGACGGAGCCGTCGGTTTCGACGTTGGCGAAGCCCCAGACGCGTTTTGGGGCGTAGGTTGCGCCGCAGGAGACGACGGGGAATTGGAAGCCGAATTGGCGTTTGGAGACGTCGCTAAGGACGTCTTTTTCCATTTCTTGGATAATGGCGACGCGTTTGATTTCGTTTGGGGCGACGGCGTTTCCGAGTCCGAAGTGTATGTCGTTGATGATGATGTCCGCCCATGGCGCGGCGTCGGGGGCGGGGTGGTTGCGGGGGCGGGTGTTGCGCGGGCGGGGGCGTGGGCGGATGGGGCGCGGGCTGTAGAAGCCGAGTCGGGCTGCGATGTCAGCGCGGGAGGGCTGGAGGAGGGTTTGGGGAGGGGGGAGGGTGTTGGTTTTGCTGTTGGTTTTGAGGGGGGAGGGGAAGGTGCGCAGTTGGAGTGTGCCGGCTTTTGAGACGAGGTAACGGCGGTTATCGAGGGGGAATGGGCTTTCGTAGGGACCTTTGATTCCGTTGCCGCCGATACCGTCTTCGACGGGTGGGAGGCGCACATCCGGCGTGAGGTTGAGGATGGAGGACTGGGCGTTGGCGTCGTGGGTGATGTCTATCAGCCCGATGGCACCGGCGCAGGGGCCGTTGTGAGATGCCATTACGCAGAGGATTTTGCCGGTTTCGTTGGGGATTTCGTTGGCTTCCATGAAGGTAGCCGGCGAGAGGACGCGGTTGCCGAAAATGCCGGTGAGGTTGGTGCCGTCGGCGTTGACCGCCCAGAGTGATTGGATGGGGATTGCCGGGCGATCTACGTATTCCCAACGCGAGTAGAGGATGCGCCCGTCGGCGGTGACGGAGGGAGTGAAGTCGGTGAGATAATTTGCGGAGAGGCGCAACACATTGGAGCCATCGGCATTTGCGCGATAAAGAACGGGTGAGGTGCTCGTCCAGCAATAGGCGAAGGCGGGTTTGCGGTCGGACATGAAGGCGATCCCGCCGTCGGGCAAATAACAGGGGTTCATGTTGTTGGAAGAATCGGCAATGACGCTTTTGAGGTCGGTGCCGTCTGTGCGGATGCGCCAAATTTCAAAGGGGGTGCGCATCGTGCGTTTCCATGAGAAAAGGATTTCACTGCCGTCGTAAGATACTTGGCAGTCGAGGATAACGCCGCGTGAGGCGTCCACGAGTCGGGTAAGTTTTTTTGCAATCAGGTCGTAGGTAAAGAGACCTCCGCCCGGGGAGAGGCCTTCGACGTGGTAGGTGTAAACATGCGATGGGTTGAGCGGGCGGCGTTTGACGAGGGCAAGTTTCGTCGCACCGATTTCGTTGGCGAGCGCAGAGCCGTCAACGGGCGTTGGCGGGGCGAATCCGTGGGCGATTGAAATTGCGCGGGTTTGCGCGGGCGTCAGCAGATTGGCGAAAGCCATGATTTCGGCTGCGCCCGGATTTGGTCCGCCGTGGGCATTGTCAAATTCGATGCGCAGGCGGCGCAGTAAGGTTTTGTTGGGCAAGCGGATACTTTGCGGACCGGAACGGGCTTCAAGCGAGCCGGCAATGAGTGGCGTCGGCGAATCTTCTGCAAAGACCCTAAAATCGCGCCAGCACTCGTTCACGAAAAACGAGGTTCGCCCCCAGTAGAGAATTTCGGCGACTTCTACCGGCGAGGACCATTCGAGGGTGAAAGAGGCGCGGTTTCGGGCGATGTCGTTGCGCACGCACCAAGATTTGCCCGAATCGGCGCGGTCGAGTTCTTTTGGGACTACGCCGTCTATGGCAAACTGCGCCCGATAGTCTTTATTGTGCTCCGAAGAGGCGGAGGCGGAGGCGCGGCGGGCGAGATTTTCCGGCAAAACGCCGCCATTTGCGAAAGCCCGCGTGACTTCTCCGAACGCCCCCAACGCGAAGGAAATCAGCAGCCCCGTTATTATGGGTTTTAGGCAAAAAGGAATTTTCGCCGAGATGCGCTTTCTTTGACGTAGTTCCATTTTTGCGGGGAGGAGAAAACGTTAGCGGATGTCTATTGCGGCGAGGAGCAGGGCGTGAATTTCGTCGTTGCGCAAGAGCGGGGAGAAGCGTTCTGCGCCCGGACCGAGGGCTGCCAGCTCGATGAGGTCGCCGGTGTGGTTGCCGCTTGTCCAGCCGATGCCGGTAAATTCTTTGAAAACGTCAGCCAAGTTCGCCGTCCCTTGCGCCAAGCCGAATGCTCGTGCTGCGCGTTGCAGGGGGCGGCCGGTCAGGCGCAGGCCGGTGACGGATTTGAGGTATTCGCCCAGCTGCGACACACCAGCGGCACGCGCTTCGCTTTTCATTTGTGGATAAGATTTTGTGAACTGGGAGAGCCGGAAAAATGCGTTCTGTGAATCGCCGTAACCCGGACCGACGCCGTTGATATTCATGCCGCCGGTGCCGTGGTCGGTGGTGAGGATGAGGAGCGTGTCCGGTGTTTTTTCCGCGAAATCGAGCGCCGTCGTCACCGCTTCGTCGAAGGCGAGCATATCGTGCAAGAGAGTGGCGGCATCGTTGGCGTGTCCGGCGTGGTCAACGCGTGCGCCCTCAATTTGCAAGATGAAGCCGTTGGGTGCTTTGGCGAGGCGCCGCAGTGCCGCCGCCGACATTTCGGCGAGGGTGGGCGTTTTGGCGCGCAGAGCGATGTCGCTGCCGCGGTCAATGGTGAAAGGGAGGTGACCTTTGGCAAAAAGACCCAGCAGAGGTCCCACCTTGTCCATTGCGGCGAGGAGATCTTTGCGCGTTTCCACCAAGGCGTAATCGGCTTTCTGGAATTTGGCGCGTAAGTCATTGTCAAAGAATGCTTTTCCGCCACCGAGCAAGATGTCCACATGCCGTTCCAAATACTGTCGGGCGATGGCGACCTCGTTACCGCGTTTTTCGACATTGGCGGCAAAGCCCGCCGGCGTGGCGTGCGTGACGGTGGCGGTGGTGACGAGTCCGGTTGCGAGACCGGCGCGTTTCGCCTTCGAGAACAACGGCTCTACGGCGCGCCCGTCTTCGTCGATGTTTATCACGCCGTTTCTGTAGCGTTGACCGCTTCCCCAGCAGCTTGATGCTGCGGCTGAATCGGTGACGATGTCGCTTGCGGACGATGTCTCCACGAGGGCGCGCACCGCCGGGTGTGTCTTGAGCAGCGAGAGCCAGGCATTATCGCGCCCAAGGACGAGTTTTTGGAAATGCCGTGTCGCCGCGAGCGAGGCAGTGTTCATGCCGTCCGCCACCATGAAGATGATATTTCGGGCGCGCTTGTTGGCACTGTTAGCCTTGGCAGAACGTGGATTGGCGCTTGCTGATTTACTTTCAAGAAGACCAAGCACAGCGGCGGAAGCGGCGGCATTTTTCAGGAAGGAACGTCGGGTTGTCATAGTAAAAAGGACACAGAGGGTAAGACATACGGGGTGGGTTTTGTTCCGGCAGCTGCGCCGTCGCAAAAAACTTTGCGTTGTTTGACAAGAAGAGTTGCCCCGGTCGGTCCCGCATCTACTCTGGCTGTGCTTCGGAGAAATGCCCGCTCAAGTTGGGCGGTGCGCCCGAGGCGCTTTCTCAACACTAAACCACCCAGCGAACATCATGCCGAGCACTGACCCTATCAGAATCACCGGACTCAATCTCGAACTCACCGAGGCGATAAAGTCTCACGTGAACGCGAAGCTGGCGAAGGTGTTCAAGCACAACGAGCGCGTCATCCGCGTCAACGTCGAGCTTGAATATCGTCCCTCCCACAAGCACGAAAAGGAGTTTATTGCAAAAGCGCAGGTCGAGCTGCGAGGTCCCTCAATCGCCGTGAGCATCGAGTCGGACGATCTCTACAAGTCCATTGATGCACTTACGGAGAAAATCACACGCCAACTCCGGCGGCGGCATCGTTTGCAAAAAGAAAAACGCAACCACCCGCACGAAGTTGAAATTCCCGCTGAGTTGCCCAAAACAAAGACCGCGTGATACGTAGGCATTTACGCGGGAAAGGTTTGCACTCTCCCCCGCTGTCCCTGTGAACACGCTGCGCATCAACAACGCGACCATCGTCAACGATGGCGCCCAAGTCGTCGGGGACGTCCTCGTCCACCGCGGGCGAATTGCCGCCGTCGGCGTCGTCCCCGCACATGCGCCCGCGCCTGAACGCGAGATTGACGCCTCCGGTCTGCTGCTGCTTCCCGGGTTGATAGACGACCAAGTTCATTTTCGCGAACCCGGGCTTGTCCACAAAGGGAGCATCGCCAGCGAGTCCCGCGCCGCGGTTGCCGGAGGCGTCACCTCCTTCATGGAGATGCCGAACACCTGCCCTCCCGCCGTTGACCACGCCCGCCTTGAAGAAAAATACGCGATAGCCGCCCGCGTTTCTCCGGCGAACTACTCCTTTTACCTCGGCGCGACCAACGACAACCTCGACGAAATCGAGCGCGTTGACCCGCGTTCCATTTGCGGCGTGAAAATCTTCATGGGGTCATCCACCGGCAATATGCTTGTGGACGACCCGTCCCCGTTGGAAAAAATCTTTGCCCGCGCCCCCGTGCTTGTCGCCACCCATTGCGAGGACTCGCCGACCATCCGTGAAAATGAAGCCGCCGCCCGCGCCCGCTACGGCGACGCCGTCCCCCCGAGCGAACACCCGCACATCCGCTCCGCCGACGCCTGTTTCCGCTCCAGCTCGCTCGCCATTTCCCTCGCCCGCCGGCACGACACCCGCCTCCACGTCCTGCACATCAGCACTGCCCGCGAACTCGCCCTTTTCGACGCCGCCCCCATTGCGAACAAGCGCATCACGGCGGAAGCCTGCGTTCACCATATCTGGTTCTGTGAGAACGACTACGCTCGCCTCGCCCACCAGATTAAATGCAACCCCGCCATCAAAACCGCCGCCGATCGCGCCGCCCTGCGCACCGCCATCAACGACGGCCGCATCGACGTCATTGCCACCGACCACGCCCCGCACACATGGGAGGAGAAGCAAAACACCTATTTTCGCGCCCCCTCCGGCCTTCCCCTTGTCCAACACAGCCTCCTCATGCTCCTTGATTTATGGAAAGCCGGCGTCTTCACCTTGCCCGAAATTGTCCGCAAAACCAGCCACGCCCCCGCCGACATTTTCGCCATTCGCGACCGCGGCTATATCCGCGAAACTTACCACGCCGATCTCGTGCTCGTTGACCCCCGCGCCGGCGAAATCGTCTCAAAAGACAACATTCTCTACCACTGCGGCTGGTCGCCTTTGGAAAACCACAGATTCCGCACCCGCATCACCGCCACGCTTGTCAACGGAAACATCGTCTATGAAAACGGCGCCCTTGCCCCCGCCCCGCCAATCGGCCACCGCCTTCAATTCGACCGCTAACAACATGTCAGCCAACCAATAACTTTATTCCCGCAAGCGCGCCAAACGCGAGGGCAAGCACTTCAAACAACGTTTGGTTGACGCGCGCCAGCAACCAACGTCCGGTGAGCGCCCCCGCTATTACGGCGGGAATCAGGACCAAGTTCAGCCGCAAACTCGTAGCCGTGACCAAGCCCAGATGCGTCATGAAGGGCAACTTGAACCAGTTCAGAACCAAAAACAACACCGCCCCCGTGCCGACAAATTCCATCTTCGGAAGACGCACCGCCAAAAAGAAAATTGTCACCAGCGGACCGGCTGCATTTGCCACCAATGTTGTGAAACCGGCTAAAGTGCCGATAAAGGGCGCAAACCACGCCGGCGGCGGCTCTTCCTCGTGCGGGCTGCGACCGGCGGCGGCGCGGATGCGCGAAAGCCGCCAACGCCGCCACACGTGAAGCAGCGAAAACCCGAGCACAATGCCGCCAATCAACACCCGCGCCTGCGCATCGTCGATACTCCCCATTGTGAAAAAACCCACCACGACACCGAGCGCAGACCACGGAAACAGCCGCCAAAAATGCCGCCCACGAGCGTGCGCCCGATAAAAAAACACCGCAACAAGGTCCCCCGCAATCAATAGCGGCAACACCACGCCGGTGGCCTCCTTCGCACTCGAAAACACGTTGGCAAACAATGCCACGAACAAGATGCCAATCCCCGCGACCCCCGTCTTTGAAAAACCCGCAAGAAACGCTCCCGCGAAAAGTGCCGCCCATTGCCATGTGTCAAAATTCATACCGCGCCGAACTTTGCCCACGCCCAAACACGCCGCAAAGTAATTTACCCGCCAAGCCCACCGATTTCACCTTTTCAGAACAGGTGTTTTTCTCTTCTCATCCATCTATGCCAGAAATTCGCGTGCTGCCAGAGACAGTCTCCAACCAAATCGCCGCCGGCGAAGTTGTGGAACGCCCTTCCGCAGTCGTTAAAGAATTACTCGAAAATAGCCTCGACGCCGGCGCAACCCGCATCGCCATCGAATTTCGCCACGGCGGAAAATCCTTTATCTCCGTCGAAGACAACGGCTGCGGCATGACCCCGGACCAAGCACTGATGTCGCTCGAGATGCACGCCACGAGCAAGATCCGCGTGACGGAAGACATAAACGCCGTGCGCACCTTCGGCTTCCGAGGCGAAGCAATACCGTCCATCGCCAGCATTTCCCGCTTCACCATGCGCACCCGCCCCAACAACGCCCACGCGGGCGTTGAGGTGTTCGTCAACTCCGGAAAATTCATCTACCAAAAAGAAACCGGCATAGCCCCGGGCACGCGCATCGAAGTCGCAAACCTTTTTCTCCCAGTGCCAGCCCGCCTGAAATTCCTAAAATCCGAAAACACCGAAGCCGCCCACATCACCCGCCTCGTCCGCCTCTACGCCGTCGCCCAACCGCTAACGGGCTTCACCCTCTACGAAGACGGCGCCGAAATCTTCCGCTCCCCAGCCCAAACAACCCTCCTCGACCGCGTGAGCGAAATCTGGGGCACCCGCCTCGCCGGCGACCTCTCCGTCCTTGACCCCATCGAAAACCGCGGGATGCGCATTTACGGCCTCCTCGGCAAACCAGGCATCGGGCGTTCCACGCGCCAAGAAATGGTCACCATCGTCAACGGCCGCCCCGTTGACAGCCGCACCCTCGCATACGCCCTCGTCGAAAGCTACCACACGCTCCTGCCCCGCGGACGTTACCCGCTCGCATTCATCTTCCTCGAAACAGACCCCAACGCGGTTGACATCAATATCCACCCGGCGAAACGCGAAATCCGCTTCCGCGACGAAAGCGCGACCCGCAACTTCGTCATAACCGCTGTGTTACGCCACCTCGAAGCCCTTAATTCCGGCGCCCCTCCCGTCATCCTCGACAGCGGCGATCACGCCCCCCTCCACACCACCGCAGACACGCCCCCGCCACCGACAGATTCCACGCAGGCACCGGCAACATCGTCTCCCTCAACAACTTCCGATCAAAAACGGCATAATCTGCCCGTACCCCAGCCCGCGCCGACTCCGCCCGCGCCAACAGCAACGCCGGACAACAACACACCGCCCCCGCCGCCACAACCCACCCGCCCAAAAGATTTCCGCCTCAACTGGCGACTCGCCGGACACCTCGACAACGAGCTTGCCCTCTTCGAGGCACCCGCCGCCCTCATCGTCCTCAACCTGCGCACCGCCCGCGAACGCATCTGGTACGAACGCGTCCTGAACCGCCTCGACAACCACAACTCCGTCTCCCAACAACTCCTCTTCCCCGAAACCATGCAACTCGACCCGCTCCCCGCAAATACCCTCCGCGAAAAACAAGCCATCCTCTCCGCCACCGGATTCGACATCCAAGAATTTGGACGCGATTTCTTCCGCATCCACGCCGTCCCGGATTGGTTAAAAGACTCCGAAATCGAACACACCCTGCGCAATATCCTCGCCGAAATCGGACGCCGCCCAAGCGAAACCAACCGTTATCCCTCCACCAAAGAACTCCTTGCGAAAATCGCCGCCACCCGCGCCGGACGCTCCACCTCCTTCTCCAACGAAACCGCAACCACCACCGTCCGCGAACTCTTCCTCTGCTCCCAACCCACCGTCTCCCCAAACGGAAAACCAACCTTCTTTGAACTCACCCGCGCCGAAATCTCCCGCCGCCTCGATGCGTAAAACTTCGCCGCGCCGCCTCGCGTCTCCCGCGAGCGGTCTTTTTATCTTTGCACAGCACTTTCCATGTTATCTAACGGAAAACTTTTCTATTCCGATTTTACAACGTTGAAGGAAAAGGCTTTTGTGCGCGATCGGCGTTCAATTTCTTCCTTCCCACGCCGCCGTTTTTTCCTTCAAACTCCGCGCCTTTCAAAACTTCAATTTTCTTCATGGCGAACGACAGCACCAGACAGATGGACGCGATAATCAACCTCTGCAAACGCCGCGGTTTTGTTTTCCAGTCCTCGGAAATTTACGGCGGGTTCAACGGTTTTTTCGACTACGGTCCCCTTGGCGTCGAACTCAAGAACAACATCAAGCAATCCTGGTGGCGCGACATGGTGCACCGCCGCGATGACATGGCAGGCCTCGACACAAGCATCATCCACCATCCCGACACGTGGAAGGCTTCCGGGCATCTGGACAACTTCACCGATCCGCTCGTGGATTGCCGGGAGTCGCGGCAGCGTTTCCGTGCCGACCAGTTGTTTTTTGCTCCGGTTGTCGTTGATGGCGAAACCATTGGCTACGTCTGTGTAGTCGAAGACGACGCCATGCAGACACGCGCCGAAGAGCAAGCGCACGACCTCAAACGCAAACTTGCCCGGCAAGGCACTCTCGCCCCCCTTGTTCTGCGCGATTTTACGACCGCCAACGCCGAACAAATTCCGCTCATCCCCTCGCCCGTCACCGGCAAACCCGGGAGCCTCACCGCACCGCGCGCCTTTAACATGATGTTTCAGACAAGCGTCGGCGCACTCCAAGACGCCTCCGCCACCGCTTATCTACGCCCGGAGACAGCTCAGGGAATTTTTATTAATTTCAAAAACGTGATAGACACAGGACGCTACAAAATCCCCTTCGGCATCGCCCAGATAGGCAAAGCGTTTCGCAACGAAATCAACCCGCGCAACTTCATTTTCCGCTCCCGTGAATTTGAACAAATGGAAATCGAGTTCTTCATCAGCCCCGAAGCCGACTGGCAGACTATTCACAAAGAATGGATTGATTACGTTATTAACTGGTTTGTCTCCATCGGCATCCCCCGCGAAAAACTCTCTCTTTACGCCCACCCAAAAGAAAAACTCGCCCACTACTCCAAAGGAACGACCGACATCATGTTCGCCTTTCCCTTTGGCGTCCAAGAACTTCAAGGAACCGCCGTGCGCGGCGACTTCGACCTCACCCAACACGGCACCCACAGCGGAAAATCCTTCGAGTATTTCGACGAATCCACCCGCAAAAAATACATTCCCCACGTCGTTGAGCCATCGTTTGGCGTTGACCGTATTTTTCTCGCCGTCCTCACAACCGCCTACGCAGAAGACGAAGTCGAAGGCGAAAAACGCATCCTTCTCCGCCTCCACCCGCGACTCGCCCCCTACAAGGCCGCCGTCTTTCCCCTCGTCAAAAATAAACCCGAACTCCTCGCCCGCTCAGAAGCACTCTACAAAAAACTCAAACGCCGCTGGAATGTCTTCTTCGACGCCTCCGGCGCCATCGGCCGCCGTTACCGCCGCCAAGATGAAATCGGCACACCTTTTGCCATCACCGTAGATTTTGACACCATCGAAAAAGATGGCACCGTAACCGTGCGTGACCGCGATTCCCTGAAACAAATTCGCATGAGCGAAGCCGAGACAATCCAGTTTCTCGAAGAAAAAATCGAAGCGTAGCCAGAGATGCGGCGTTGCCCCGTTATGCCGAATGTCCCCCTTCGGGGGAACGCGGGTGAGACGAGCACGGATCACGTTATCCCCCGTTGGGGGAACACGGGTGAGACGAGCGCGGATCACGCTATCCCCGTTGGGGAAAGTGCGAGGGAATTTTCAATGATTCGCGCAGGGTGCGGAGTTTCAGGGGGAGGGCGGTGACGCGGCGGGCGCTTTCGATATTGTTGACAGCCATGGCGTAGGCGGCTGGGTCGCCGACGATCACCACGCGTCTGCGTCCTCGGGTGACGGCGGTGTAAATCAGGTTGCGTTGCAGCATCATATAATGGCTTTTCAGCAAGGGAATTATCACTGTGTCAAACTCGCTTCCCTGCGATTTGTGAATCGTTATGGCGTAGGCGATTTGCAGTTCTTCGAGGTCGGCGCGGTCATAGTTAACCTGTGCGCCGTCAAAATCTACGACGAGCGTGCCGGCTTCGAGATTGACGGACACGACGCGACCGAGGTCGCCGTTGAAAACGCCTTTGTCGTAGTTGTTTCTCAATTGGATGACCTTGTCGCCTTCGTCGAAGCGGGCACCGCCCGGTCCGAGCAGCAGCGAGCGGGCGGGCGCGGGTTTGATTGCTTGTTGCAGGGCAAGGTTGAGGTTTTGCGTGCCGGCAATGCCTTTGTGCATGGGGGCAAGCACTTGGAGGTCGCGCAGTGGGTCGGGGACGGAACTACCGGCAAGGTGCCGTTGGTAGAGGGCAGTTACTTGTGCCGCGCAGGCGGCGGGATCGACAGCGGGGAAAAACTCAACTTCCGCCCCGGCGTCGGCGGTGGCGGGGAGCTTCGCGGTGCCGTGCAAAATATCGTGGGCAAGGCGGACGATTTGACTGCGGGTGCCTTGACGGAAAATGGTGTCGAGGGTGGTGACGGGGAAGAGGCGCGACGCAATGAGATCGTGGAGGACGTTGCCCGGACCGACGCTCGGAAGTTGGTGGGTATCGCCGACAAGTAATAAATGCGTGCTCGCGGGGACGGCGCGCAAGAGGGCGGCGCCGAGGCGGTTATCAAGCATGCTCGCCTCGTCCACGATGAGAATATCGGCATGGATGGGGTGGGATGTATCGTGGGTGAAACACCGCCGGGCGGGGTCGAATTTAAGAAGGCGGTGAATGGTGGAAGCGGGGAGACGGGTTGTTTCGCCCATGCGTTGAGCAGCGCGCCCGGTCGGCGCGGCGAGGACAATGCAGGCTTTTTTCGCAGAAAGGATGTCGCACAAGGTGCGTAAAATCGTGGTTTTGCCGGTGCCTGGTCCCCCTGTGAGAATGGAAATTTTCCGCTTAAGGGCGACGCGCACCGCCTCGGCTTGGGCAGGAGCAAAGGCAAATCCTGCCCTATCCTGCGCCCACGCAATCGCCCGGTCAATGTGGACGGGCGGGAGCGAACTCGGGTGCGAGAGAAGTCGCTGGACGCAGGCGGTAATTTCTTCTTCGGCGCGTGCATGCGCCGGAGTTTGCAGAAGAACGGCGGGGTTTTTTACCGGCACGGGTTCGGGCGGAATTGAAAGAAGTTGGCGCGTCTCAATAAGACGATTGACCCCGGCGGCGATCAGTTCTTCCGGGGTGCCGAGCATTTTTGCGGCGCACGCGCAGAGTTTTCCGAACTCTACAGCCGTGTGCCCTTCGTTCTCAAATTCTCCGAGGGCAAAAAGGATTCCCGCCTCAATGCGGGTCGATCCCTCGGTGGGCAGACCGAGATTGCGGGCGATTTTGTCGGCGGTGAGAAAGCCGATGCCTTCGATTTCGCGAGCGACCTTGTAGGGATCGCACTCAAGCTCCATGCGCGCAAAAACCCCATAGGCTTTCACAATGCGTTGGCACTGCCTTGTTGTGACGCCGTAGGTCTGCAAAAACATCATCACGTCGCGCATCGCCTGCTGCTCGTCCCAGGCTTTTTTAATGGCTTTCGCCCGCCCTGCCCCGATACCGGGCACTTCGCGCAGGCGGGCAGATTGTTCGGAAATGACTTTCAAGGTCTCCGCGCCGAATCGCGCCACAATTTTTTCCGCATATGTCTTGCCGATGCCCGGGACAAGCCCGCTGCCGAGATACTTGCGAATGCCGTGGACACTCGCAGGAAGTTTAGACCGAAATGTTTTTATCTTAAACTGCGCCCCGTGTTCACGATGCGTTTCCCACGTGCCGGTAAGTTCCAACGTCTCCCCGCATTGCACACCGGGCAACACGCCCAGAGCCGTTACGAGCCCGGTCGCGCCCGCAGGCACATCGGGGCGAATTTCGCAAATCGTGTAGTGGCTTTCCCCGTTAAAAAAGATGATTCGCTCCAAAACCCCGACAAGCACGGAGGCGGAAGGGGAATTGTTGCTGGCTTCGGCAGACACAACACGAAGGGAAACGCTAACGCCGCAGGCGGCAACCTTTTACTTGTGCCGGAACACCGGCGGCAGACCGATGCCGGGCGCATTGTTAGGGTAATTTTATTTTTTAATTAACAATTGTCTCGCCAAACGCCGGTCTTCTTCTATTTCCCGCGCCTCCATGAGACGGAGTTTTTCGTGCTTTTTTGCAATGGCGGGCGTATGCACGCCCACGCTTTATGCGGCTCTGGCGGAGACACAGGAAACGGCAATCGTAGCGTTGCCAACCGTGTCGGTCACGGCTTCACGCGTCGCAAATATCGAACCGGCAGATGCTTTCGCAACGCTTGTGACGGCGCTGCGCTTCGACCCGTTGGTGGACGCGCAGGTGCGCGGCGCGGGCGGTGCGCAAGCCGACATTTGCCTGCGCGGCGGCGTATTCGAGAACACCGGATTTTCCATCGGCGGCCTCGCCTTTTACGCCGCGCAAACGGGGCATTATGCGGCGGAATTGCCGGTGGCTCCCGCCATGCTTGGCATTCCCGAAACGCGCCTCGGCGCCGCCGCCGCCCGCACAGGTTGGAACGCCACCGCAGGAAATATCGCCTACGAATGGCTCCCCATCGCGGACGGCGCTTCAACTTCCGCAGGGCTGGGCGGGCATAACCTGTTCACCGCAGAAGCGCACGCCGGCGCGGTCTCGAAAGAAAAGTTTTTCGCCCGCACCATCGCCCTTGATATCGCCGTTGCCCAGTCCTCGTCAGACGGCTATTTCGGTGCTCAACAACGTATTGCGGCAGACGGCACCCCTTATCCAGACGGCGCCTCCGTTCCTTTTTCCGACCACGCTTTTCAACGCTACAATGTCCGCCTCCAACTGCGTGACGCTACGAGCCAGACGGATATTTTCGCCACTCACCAACGCAAAAACTTCGCTTGGCCAAACCTTTACGCCAAGGCGCGCCCATCTCCCCTTTGGCGCGAAGAGCGCGAGGACGTCGAAACCTCATTTCACGGATTCTCCCATCGTCAGGAAACGAACACCACCGGCGACTGGGTCCGGGCGGGCGTGTTTTTCAGCGAAATAAAGGACCGCTACACCATTCCCGTCATCACAGGCTACAGCGCCCAGCACAAGACACGCGTCAGCGGCGGTGCCCTCGACGGACGCCAGACTTTTTTCGCAAATGCCGCCGGGCGGCGCACCGAGCTTCACTACCGTTTCGGCATAGTCGCCGACAACATCGAATCCACCGCCCTCATTTACGGACGCTATTCTTCGCGAACACATTTTTATGCAGGCATTTACGCAGATCAGACTCTCCCTATTTCAGAAAAAAACGCCTTCACCGTCACCGCCGGTCTTTTCTACGACGATTTTAACCGCGGCAGCGGCACCGTCTCCCCGCTCGCAGGCGTCGCCTGGCACTCCGCCGCGACGGATTCCTGGCTACGTCGGGTCAAACTCGACTACTCCGAAACAACGCAACTCCCTTCTTACACCGTGCTTAACAGCGCCCCGAACGGCCTTTTCGGCGGCAACCCAGACCTCGGTCGCTCACGCTCCCACAATGTCGAACTCGGGGTTGACCTCGCCACGCCGACTGCGGGCGGCTGGCGGCTTTCGCCAACGGTGTTTTTTCGCCGCGACGACGCGCTCGTTGACTGGGTCTTCGCCTATGCCAGCGGCGAACGCCGTTCCGCCCGCGCCGTGGACATCGACACCCTCGGCGTGGAACTCGTAGCGCGCCGCTCTTGGAAGCACATAGACCTCACCCTCGGCTACGCTTGGATGCACAGAAACGACAATTATACCTCCGAAGTGACCGGCAGTTTTTACGCAATGAACTTCGCCTCACACCGCCTCACCGCCGCGACCGTCATCCGCCTCGGTTTCGGTCTCGAAGCGCGGTGCGACAACGAGTTTCGCATCCAAGAAAAAAATGCCCTGCGCGGCGGCACCAACAAACCCTTTTTCACCACAATAAGTATCGTATGGCGTGTTCCTCACTTTACCGGTTTAAGTATCTCCGCCCAAGTTGATAACCTTTGGGATGTCCGCTACGAAGAAGTCCCCCTCGTCCCCGGAACTCCCCGCTCGTGGTCTATCCGCGCCAGTTATCAATGGTGAGGAAAGCCGCTCACCGCTTGCTTTGTTCACCCCTTGCGACGGCGGCGGTGGCGTAGGAAGACCAAGCCAGCGAGCAGACCGCTGCCCCAGAGGGCGTAGGTCGAGGGTTCGGGGGTTTCGCCACCAGCAGCGCGCACAATGGTGTAGCCGGGCATGTCCGCACGGGTGCTCGTGCTGATGAGCTGCTCGGCGTTTGCGGTGCTGACGAGGTTTTCGCCTTCAGTCAGCCACCCGGCTTTTAATTGGATAGTCTTCAATTCCAGCGTGGCCACGACTTCCGTGGGTGCCAGCGGCAAATCCTCGCCGCCAGGACCGCTGCCTACATGGACTTCCTGTATTATCAACATATTACCGCGGTGCAGCCAAACCGTTGCGCCTGTGGCTAATGTAACATTCACCGTCCCTTCTAATTTCAGCACGTTTCCTTGCGAGGATTCCGAGCCGATGTGAATCTCATCCGCCTTTATTTGCCCGCTCGTTCCGCCTTTCAAAGTGTTTCCGCTGACAATAAGCGTGTTGTTGTTCGCTCCGTTAGCCGAGCCAATATAAATTTTGTTTGTTCTTAAATCTCCTTCTACAATGAGTTTGTTGCCGCTCGCGCCGTTGCTTTTGCCGATATAGACCGCTTTTCCCGTTGCCGTCACATCGGCGGTGTCTGAATACCATGCGCCACCAGTGCCGTAATTGGTATTATCGGAAGAATTGAATTTGCTGAGAATGACAGTGTTGTTGTTGGTAGTATCGCCGATTATCCAGTCAGTTTTTGAAACAAAACTCAGCCCCGCTGTTTCGCGGG
>JAISZI010000045.1 GCA_031269335.1 Puniceicoccales bacterium | reverse complement strand
TCGCCTTCGCCACATCCTTCCCCCAGGGCGCTGCCCTGGGAAATACTTGGTGCCGCCCCTTTGGGGCTTTTTCTTTTTGGTTTACCAATACCCAGGGCGTTGCCCTGGGCTATATTAGAGCCGCCCCAATACCATCCCAGGGCGTTGCCCTGGGCTACCGTCAGAATGCGCCATTGGCGCGGGTGTTGGTGCGCCGTCGCCTTCGCCACATCCTTCCCCCAGGGCACTGCCCTGGGAAATACTTGGTGCCGCCCCTTTGGGGCTTCTGTTTTTTTGGTTTACCAATACCCAGGGCGTTGCCCTGGGCGATATTAGAGCCGCCCCTTTGGGGCTTTTTCCTTCCCTTTCTCTTCCAAACCACAGGGCAACGCCCTGGGTAATGGGCAACGACACTAACCACAGCCCCAACGGGGCGGCACCAAGATAGCCCAGGGCAACGCCCTGGGTATCCCACCGCCTCAGGCGGCCGCTACCGTGCACGCCGTTCACGGCGGGCACCTATGCCAACGCACTCGCCGCACCCGTCACCCACGGCATTTTCCCGCTACCCAGAAGCCCCAACGGGGCGGCCCTAATATAGCCCAGGGCAACGCCCTGGGTATTATGCCGCCGCAGGCGGCCGCTACCGTGCACGCCGTTCACGGCGGGCACCCATGCCAACGCATTCGCCGCACCCGTCATCCACGTCATTTTCCCGCTACCCAGAAGCCCTAACGGGGCGGCACCAAGATAGCCCAGGGCAACGCCCTGGGTATTATGCCGCCTCCGGCGGCCGCTACCGTGCACGCCGTTCACGGCGGGCACCCATTCCAACGTGCTCGCCGCACCCGTCATCCACGTTGTCCCCCTTTGGGGGAGTGGGAGCACGGCGAATGCGGGTTGTTGAGGGCAACCGCATAGATGCCGTCCGCGAGATCTCCGGGCGTGGCGGTTGGCCAGGCCGGCGGCGAGACGGCGTCGGTGATGGTGGGATCAATTTTCATGGTTGTTTTTTTCGGAGGGTGGTGTTGGGTGGGAGCGTTCCGTATATCGTCGCAGTGCAGGCAGTTAAACTTACGGGACCATTCCGCCGACCTGCTCACCGGCGGAACGACTTTGGTGGGATCGGGAGAAGAGGAGGGTTTTCCCTTGGCGCGCCAGTTCCAGGGCACGCGGGCGGGATGAGTAATACGTGTGGACTTTGCCGTCCGGCAGTCGGGCGGCAAAGACGGCGGTGGCGTCCGGGCTGTCTCAGAGCACCCGCGCCCTCCCCGGAGGAGCGCGTGTTTATTCGGGGATATTTGCGAGTTTTTGGTTGAGGGATGCTTTTTGGAGGGCGGAGACGAGATCGTCGAGGTGGCCGTCCATGACGGAAGAGAGATTGTGGAGGGTAAGTCCGACGCGGTGGTCGGTGATGCGGTTTTGGGGAAAGTTGTAGGTGCGGATGCGCTCGGAACGGTCGCCGCTGCCGACTTGGTTTTTACGGGTGGCGGCGTAGGCGGCTTGTTCTTCGGTTTGTTTTTTTTCGAGCAGGCGGGCGCGCAGTATTTTCATCGCCTTGGCGCGGTTTTTTATCTGCGAGCGCTCGTCGGCGCAATAGACCATGATGCCGGTGGGTTTGTGAATGATTTGGACGGCGGATTCTGTCTTGTTAACGTGTTGCCCGCCGGCGCCGCTGGCGCGGGAGACGGTTAATTCCAACTCGGCGGGGTCAATGCGAACATCTACTTCTTCGGCTTCTGGGAGGATGGCGACGGTTGCCGCGGAAGTGTGGACGCGGCCGTTGGTTTCGGTGATGGGGATGCGTTGGACGCGGTGGACGCCACTTTCGTATTTGAGTGTTTTGAAGACGTTTTCGCCGGTGATGAGGAAGGTGACTTCTTTGAAGCCACCGGCTTCGGAGGGGTGATCGCCGAGGGGTTCCCATTTCCAGCCGCGGTTTTCGGCGAAACGGCAATACATGCGGAAGAGGTCGGCGGCGAAAAGTGAGGCTTCGTCGCCGCCGGTGCCGGCGCGGATTTCGAGGATGGTGTTGCGGGAGTCGGCGGGATCGGGGGGGAGTATCGCGCTGATAAATTCGGGGTAAAAGGATTGGATGCGTTCTTCATCGGTTGGGATTTCGGCGGCGGCGAGGATACGCAGTTCGGGGTCGGCGTTTGGGTCGGCGGCGAGGGCTTGATTTTCTTTAATGGAACGGCGCAGAGCGGCGATTTTTTCGTGCAGGTCGAGGAGGTGGAGGAGGCGCTGGCGTTCTGCGGATTGGGTGGCAGCGCGGCGTTGATCGGCATAGAAATCGGGTTCGCCCATCAGGCGTTCGATTTCGGCGAGTTTGTGTCGATAAGGGGTGATGTCGGGTGTCTCCGTCATTAGTCGGCAAGATTGGCGTGCGGGTCGGGTCGGGCTTATTCCGCAGCCCTGATTTTTTTTGATGTTTTTTCCACCGGCACTTGGTTGGCGATGCTCAAAAAGGTGATCGCGCCCTTTGTTTTAACCCAGATGTTTTGCTCTTTAAGTATCGCAGCTGGAACGGATTCGCAGACTTCTCCGATCGTCAATGCGGGTATTTTTCTGCCTTTTTTAGTGGCGTTGTATTCGTAGGCGGCGCGGAGGAGTTTTTCGGGCGCTTCGTAGGGGCTTTCGTCTTCGGGAATTTGCACGACCCAACCGGTGAGGTTTTCGTCCTCAAACTTGCCTTCGGGATCGCTGATGATTGAGATATACTGCTTTTTAACGGCGGGTATTTTGTCTTCTTTGGCTGCTTCCTGTCTTTCTTTAAGCTCTTCAATGATGCTTTTGATGAGGCGTGCGTCTATTTTGTTCTGTTTAAGGACGTATTCTAATAGTTTTGTGTCTTCGTTGGTCATAAAAACGCAATTGGGTGATCTGTGTCTTGCTGGTTGGAGGTGTCTGCGCGTGTTGCGTGAGCGAGCGGGAGGTCAGTTCGTTTCATCGAACCTGCGGGCGAAGAGGTCTTCCATTTTATCAAGCATCTGCCCGACCTTGGTGGGATTGCCTGATGCGACGAATTGGAGTTTCGATTGGTGCCCGGCCGCCAACATCATGAGGCCCATGATGCTTTTGCCGTTCACTTCTTCTTCGTCTTTACTGACCCGCAAGTCCACGTCGTGAAACTGGTTTGCGATGCGAACAATCATGGCGGCGGGGCGCGCGTGGATGCCCATCCTATTTTGGACGATGAGAAAACGTTCTTGTTTCGCAGGGAGATCCGATACTTGTGACATAGTGTTGTCTGACTTTTTGGAGAAAACTGAAACGACGGCAGGGCATAGTTTGGAGGTGGAAATGTCAAATCTTGTTTTGGGTGGCCGCGGCGTGAAAAATTTGGCTTTGCGGGGTGGCAGGAATGGTATTTCCTCACCGCTCACACAACGCATGGCAGTCAAAGTTCTCGAACGCAAGCCGCTTACATGGCTGGAACGCACTTGTTTCCCGCAAATTCTTGGTGGGCTTCGCGTGACGTTTCGCAATCTTGTTCGTCCGAAGGTGACGCTGGAGTATCCCGATCAACGTCCGGTGATACCGGCGGGTTTTCGCGGGGTGCCTACGCTCACGCGTTCGACGGACGGGCGGGAAAAGTGCGTGGCGTGCCAACTTTGCGAATTCGTGTGCCCGGCGAAGGCGATCCGTATCACCCCGGGCGAACTCGATGCCGATGCGCCCAATGCGCACGTGGAAAAGTTTTCGGCACGGTTTGAGATAGATATGTTGCGCTGCATCTATTGCGGGTTGTGCCAGGAAACTTGCCCAGAAGACGCGATTCATCTCCAAAAACAGTATTCGACGAGCGGTTTTACTCGTGCGGATTTCTGTTTTGACAAACAAAAGCTTCTCGACTTGGGCGGCATTCTCCCCGACCGGAACCACAAGTGGGAACGTGGTACTGGCAGGAAAACGGATTAGGCGGGCGCGTTACGCTGCGCTTGCGCTCAATATGATTTGGCGAATACGCAGCGTTGCTTGCTCGGGTTGCCTGTGAAGATGCAGGTGCCTGCGCCGTTGCCGTTGTCTTCCAACGGGATGCAGCGAATAGTGACGTTCAGGTCTTTCTTGATTTGCGCCTCGGCTTCCGCGCTGCCGTCCCAGTGTGCGAGGGCGAATCCGCCGTGGATTTCCGGCTTTGCTTTGTTTTCCGGGGTGAAGTAGGCGTAGAAGGCGTCTTTGCTATCAAGCTCGACCGTGTTGGCGGCGCGGAACGCCTGCGCCCGTGCGAGAAGGTTGTCCTGGATGTCTTGCAGGGTCTGCGGGAGCGTGGCGACAAAGTGACCGCGGCTGAGGTTGCGCTTCTCGCCAGTGTCGCGCCGTGCCGTAAAAACCGACTCCGACGCTACTTCGCGTGCGCCGATTTCGACACGCAGGGGGACTCCTTTTTTTACCCAACTCCACGCTTTTTCGCCCCCGCGCAGTTCGCGCCCGTCAATGGCTACCTCGATGGGGCGTCCGGCGTAATGCAGGGCGGCGATTTCTGCGCGTAGCGATTCGCAATAAGTTTGCACGGCGGCGCGGGACGCTTCGTCGCGATGAACGGGAAGGATAACGATGTGGTGCGGAGCGAGTTGCGGTGGAACGATGAGGCCGTCGTCGTCGGAGTGTGTCATTATCATCGCGCCGATGAGACGAGTAGAGACGCCCCACGAAGTTGTCCACGCATGTTGGAGCTGTCCGTTTTCGTTCTGAAATTCGATATTGCAACTTTTGGCAAAATTTTGCCCAAGGAAGTGCGAAGTGCCTGCCTGCAAAGCCTTTCGGTCTTGCATCATGGCTTCGATGCAAAAGGTGTCCACGGCACCGGGGAAACGTTCGCCGTCCGTTTTGCGCCCTTTTATCACGGGCATTGCCATTTGGTTTTCGGCAAAATCGGCATAGACATCGAGCATCCTAAGTGTCTCTTCTTGCGCTTCTTCGGCGGTGGCATGGACGGTATGCCCTTCTTGCCAGAGAAATTCTGCCGTGCGCAGGAAAAGGCGTGTGCGCATTTCCCAGCGAACCACGTTTGCCCATTGGTTAATGAGGATGGGCAGGTCGCGGTAGGAACGAACCCATTTTGCGTAGGTCGCGCCGATAATGGTCTCGGAGGTGGGGCGCACGATCAGCGGTTCGTCCAACGGTCCTGCCGGAATGAGACTTCCGTCTGGTCCTGCTTCAAGGCGGGAATGGGTGACGACAGCGCACTCTTTCGCAAATCCTTCGACGTGAGCGGCTTCCTTCTCAATGTAGCTTTTGGGAATAAAAAGCGGAAAATAGGCGTTCACGTGACCGGTTGCCTTGAATTTGGCATCAAGGCTGCGTTGCATGTTTTCCCAAATTGCGTATCCCCAAGGTTTTATAACCATGCATCCGCGCACGTCGCTATTTTCCGCAAGCTCGGCGGCTTTGATGACCTGTTGATACCACTCTGGGTAATTCTCGGCGCGTGTGGGTGTGATGGCGGTCTTAACGGCTTTGTTCATTTCGCGTGCGTTGAAAGTGCGTGGTAAACAAAAGAATACCAAAGCGGGCAAACCTTATTTCGTTGCTTGGGCGGGACGGTGGGATTCCGCGGGCGGGGAAATTTTCGCCGCACTGCGGGAGATAACGGCAATTATGGGACCGGGGAGTTTGCTGGCTTTGGGGTGGATTGTGTAGGCGGTCAGCCATTCGGTTTTCACCAACTTGTAGCCCATCTGGCGAACTAATGTTTTTTCCATGTCGCGCATGTGCGCTGCGCCGTAAAAGACGCCGATGTCAGACGGCGCGTTTGCGCGGGCGAGTTCTTTTTTGAGGGCATTCATTACGGCGGCATTACGGTCGATCAGGAGCAGGCGTTCTAATCGGCGCAATCCGGGAGTGCTGGTGAGAGAAGAGAAGGCGGAAGCGTTATCATGTTCTGTCATAGTGAGTTCCGCCATACTGACTTTGTATAAGAACAGGGTGCGCAGTTGGGGATTGCTTTGCATCATGCCCGCGAAAGCCGACATGACGAGCGTGGCAAATCCGCCTTTGCCTTTGAGCATGCCCGCGGTCTCGTTCAGGAGCGAGAGCGCCTCTTTTGCCGCCGCACCGCCCTTGCCGCCGCCGTCGATTTCCGCCTGGAGTATTTCACGCATTGCCCCCAACGAGAGGTCGGCATTTTTGAAATGTTCGCGGTCGTATTCTATGGCTTCCGCTTGTGAAACCAGCCCGCTGGCTTCGGCAAGACGATCGTAGAGATCGCTGCCGCCGCTGTCTTCCTCCTGCGTGGCAGGCGGGTCACCGGCAATCCCTTCGACAAAGACAAGGGTCTGCGCATCAAGGAGTTCTTGCAAACGAGTATAGTAAGCCTTGCTCCCGATGTGGACGGCGGAAATGAGGGTGATTGTCGCGCCCTTGCCGGTAGTAGGGGTGAATGTGCGCACGGCGATTTCCATCGCAAAGGTGTCCGCGCCAATCTGCGCGAGCCGTGTGTAATTGCGGGAAAGACTGACGGCGGGCGGAACCGGCTTTTCGGCGGAACCGGTAGCGTTGACGCCCGCCATCACGCTGCAGAGTAGGGCGCACAATACCCGCAAAAGGCATGCGAAATGGGTCGTGGTAGCAGTGGTTTTCATTGAAATGGCAGTGCAGAGTGAGAAGTTTTCGGTTTCGGTGGATGTGGCTGTTTCTGCGAGGAAAGTGAACCCCGAACCTTGTGGAATCACAATCGTCAAGGGCGGTCCGGAAGCAGTTTAACAAAAAAAAGCTTGCAGAATTTTTCCGATTCACCATCAACGCCGACCTTTCTGATTTTGGGACAATAGCTCAATGGTAGAGCAGCTGCCTTTTAAGCAGTTGGTTCGGGGTTCGAGCCCCCGTTGTCCCACCATTAAAAAAAGACTTGCAGGTTTTTGAATGTTTTTCAGGCTGCTTGTGTTCGCTCCCGTGGTGAAATGGATATCACTACTGACTACGGATCAGTCGTTCGGGGTTCGAGTCCTCGCGGGAGCGCCAGTTTTTAAGATACCCGTCCCAGTCCGGACGGGTTTTTTCGTAAAACAGACCACGCTTTCTCGCGCCCGTCAGCCCGCGTCAGTGTATTCATCTTTTTTGCGCTTTTCTGCGTTTTTCCCGGTTGACTCACGCGTTTTTCCTGCCAAGACCCCAGCTGTTCTGAAAAAAACAAGCGTCGCTACCATCACTTTCCTCGCCCTGCTGATTGCCTGCTCCTTATCGCCCTCGCTCTCGCTTGCCGCCGACGACACGCCGTTCGGCAAAAGGAGCGGGGGGGGGATAGCAAAGGCTCCTCCGGTAGCCAAGACAGATCTCGCCTGAAACCTGACTCGCAACCCGCAGAGAAGTCAAACGCCGAGGTCAGCCCTCTACTGCGTGAGCTTGCCGCACTAAACACGAGAAGGAAGTCGTACATTGCGGCGAATATGGCTGAGCGAAATAGAAGGGATATTAGCTCACTGGCTTTCTTGAAAAAACGTGCCCAATCCAGTGCTAACATTGATGCGTTGAAGGTAATTTCCGCCGCCGAGTCAGATATCAGTAAAAACCGCAGAATTCCTTCTGTGACTTTACACAACAAGGATTTACAAAAACAATACGATTCTTTACGCGACACTCGCGCAAAACACATCGCGGCAGCTGCAAAAACCGCTGCGGGGCGCATGAAACCTGAGTATGAAAAACTACTAAAAAGAGCCATCGCGTCAGAAAAATATGAGGACGCAAAAACAATTAAACGCACGATAGATTTACTTGGGGAAACCGAAGATGCTCAGAGATTTGTTGGGACGTGGAGAAACGGCTCTCAAACATTTACGATCAGAAAAGACGGGACAAGGGAAGGTCCAGTGGGGAACAGGCGGAGCAAATGGAGGTGTTCGGAAGAAGAAAACAAACTATTTATGAGAGACGACTGGTATCTTGTAGAAAAGGACGAAAACACGCTCGTAGAAGGAAATGTTACTCGCGGGAAAGAATGGAGAAGAGTCAGGTAAACACTCCCCCCACTCCCCTCCCCCCACACAGCCGAGGCAACCTACTGTGGGGTATCCGCAATCCGATCCTCACACGAAGCCACCCCCGATTTTGTGGACTTCGCGGGGCTTGGTCAATCGTCCTACAAGCCACGAAGAAAGGGAAGGCAAGAGAAGTAGCAAATAGGAGATAGACTCGATCTTCGCCCCAAAGGGGCGGCTCCAATTGAGGCATAGGGAAGTGTGCCATTTCAGGGATCCTGATTTTTGTGGTTCCCAAATACCCAGGGCGTTGCCCTGGGCTGGCATTAGAATGCGCCGTTGGCGCGGAGGTGTGTGGATCCGAGGCGGCGACTCCTGACTTTCGACAATCTCCTACTGAAGGCGGATATATTCGACGCGGCATTTCTTCGTCCCGTCGTATGGGACAATCCGGATAGTATCGAAACCGGCTTTAGACACTCCGGTCGGAACAGATAATTCAAACGTGAAAAATTCGTTTTCTCCCCGAGTATTACCGAGGGGCGGAGGGGGCGATAATTTCTTGTAGAACGAAATGCTGCCTCCGCTTAAAAGCGCAATGTCATAAATGTTTCCGGTAGAGAGACGGGCTTTGATTTTTCGGGAATGCCGCTGCGCGGTGGGAATTGGGCACGCGATACCGCGGTAGCCGATGTCTTTGGGCAGTCCGACCTTGCCGCCTGATGTGCCCGCACTAACATTGGCAAGCGTTTCTACTTCGACAACGGGCACGGGCGGACCATCCTTGCTTATTCGCGGATAACGGTAACGGTCAAAATCAATCAAGTGATCGTAATAACCGATGTTCATTTTAAGAATATTCTCAAAGCGGTGCACGGAAAAAATGGGACTGCGGGTGATGTCGGAAAGCACGTCATAATACGCACGAAGTTGCTTGTCGGCAATTTTGTTTGTCCCGCTCGCCAAGGTTTCTTTGTAGCCGGCGGGAATCCAGCGGTAAAAGTGGCTGTGTATCCAGTGCGTATTGTAAAAAGCGGGAAGTCGTGCCAACAACGGGTCGCTTAGCGCAACCCTGTCCAGAATGTGAGTTGGGGGCGGACACGCCAAACGAAGCATTCCAATCGCATCACGTTCCACGACGCGTTCGCCTCGCAAGTGTGTGTATTCTGAGTAGAACGGGTGTCGTTCGTAAGTAACACCACCGCCACCGCCTTTCGCTAAATTTACAAGCGCGTTTGACCAACGATAAGCCCATTGTTCATCCGCGACCTTTCGTTTGCTTAATACAAGGTTTTCCGTGATTTCCTTTGTGTAACGCTCAAATGGTTTTGCCATTCCAATCACGGCAATTAAAGCTGCGCATAAAAGGGTTTCTTTGTGACCTATTTGAAATCGAGAAAAAATCACCGAAGCCAAGAAAATTGGAGCGGCGAAAAACCGTCCAGCCATAAAATCACCGCCTATTCGCAGGACATACACACAATAGAATAAGACACCGATTGAGAGCGCAACTGTGCACGCTTCTTTTTTAAGGAAAAGAAAAACACCCGCCGAGACGACAGCAACAAAAATGCTCATAACTCCTATCGGATCAAAGGCAAATGAAGTGAGAAAATAGACAAGTCCATTTATGAGATATTCCGAAACCGGTATTCCAGAATTAAGTTTGGCGTAAGCGGTATTCGGGAAAAGAAAACCGTAGTAAATTAACGAAAATACTTCCCACGCTATAAACGGAAGAAGTCCGAGGGTGCCGGCGGTGAGTGCAGGTTTGAAGCCGAGTTTGTTTTTGAACAAAAAGATGTAGAGCAGTGCAGGCAGAACGAGCAGGAGCATATCGTGGCGAGTCAATAAGAGCAGCGATGTCACGAAGCCAAATTGCACGAGACGTTTGAAGGTCACCGGCTCTGTGGAAAAAAGCAGGACGCAGAAGATAGCGAGGAGCAGATAGGCCAATGAGTTTTCGAGACCCGATGTAGAAAAATCAAGGAAACTCACGGAGAAAATAAGAATCGTTAGCGGAATCACGGCGCGGAGCGGGTTGCTGTCGTCTGCGGCGACGCGTTTGCAAATAACGAACGCGAGGATGCTCACGGCGGCAAACGCCGTCGCTATGTTAATAGCGAGCGTCGAGAAATATCCCTCGCCTGTGAAAAACGAAACGCCGCTCATGCAAAACAGCATGAGCGGGCTGGTAAATGATTGCACACGTTCGGCGATATTATAGCGCAACCCGTGCCCATTCAAAAAGTTTTTAGCGGTGCCGTAGGTGATGAAACCGTCGTCCGAAATCCAAGCGGAAAGCAAAAGAAGCGTTGCATAAACAAGGAGGAGTGTCACAACGACGGGGTTCCATTCGACCTTGCACAAAAAAGCTGGCAAGACATATCCCCGTCTTTTGTTGTCAGTGGTGTGGCTTTTCATGGCTTGAAAGAAGAATTTGGTTCTGTGTGTTGATGAAAAAAGGAAAGCCGTTTGTTTCGCACGCTCAATATGGCCAGGTCCCTAATGCACGGCGAAGTTTTCGATAGGTAGAGAAAGTTTTTGAGGGTTACTCGGACAGGTATTCGCGCCAGAATGGCTCGCTTGTCAGTAGAGGGAATTGTGATTTCCACTGTTTTTTGACAAAATAATTTTTCAAGAAAAAGAGGAACAGCACCCAGATAAAAGCGAGGGCGAGTCCGCATAATTTTCGGCGGAAAAATTCATAAATTTTAATCTCTTTTTCGTTTTTTGAAACCAATCCATATTTGCGGCATTCGTTGACTTCCGTCCATTTGAAGGCACCTCTTTCAAAGACGGGAAGAAGATTTTCTTTTTTTGGGAAAAAGAAACCGTTTAGGAGAAGGGCGCGGAGAATTTCGCGCCAGAGTGGAATATCCTTAGGGGCGTCGAACCGTTTGTGTTTCGTGGTGTCGGCGGAAGAAAATGAAATAGGCCATTTTTCTATGATTGATTTTGCCATGAGAACGTCTTGGGAAGGATTTTTTTTGAGGTTTTCTGGTCCTTTGAGATAAGCGTGAATTGCCTCTGTAATATAATTTGCCTCGTCATATTGGAAGGCTAAAAAGCGGTAAAAAAACTTTTTTGTCAATTCTGCTCCGATGGCTATTGTGGAGAGATTAGTGTGAACTGCTTTTTCGATGAGGCGATTCCGAAAGCTAAAAAAGACATACCAGCGTTTTTGGTGAGTTCCAAATTCGGGATGCCAAACCCGAAGACCCGGCAAGGGGAGGGTGGGGATTCCGGCTTTTTTAAGGCGAATGCCATATTCAAGATCGTCATTTTGAATAAAAAGGGGAAGGGGCAAGCCCACCTTGTCAACGACCTTGAGGGGATAGGCGAAGAAGAACCATGCGCCATAATCAATTTCCATGTTTTCCCATAAAACGGGGTCGTCTTCAAGATTTTCGTTAGCAACTTTGTAGCCGGAAAGACGCCCTTTGATTTTGAAGGTTTTTTCATCCACCCATGTTCCCGCCATGAAAATTTTATCCGGTTCGTTGTTCGAAAACATGGTGCCATGAAGCGCAGTCATTTTATCTTCGTTTTTCATGTAATAATCTAATGTTTTTTTCAGTGATTTCTCATCGGGAATAGCGTCGTCGTCCAATAGCAAAACATGGGTTGCGCCCAGCTTTTTCGCCTCCAAAATCCCACGTGTGAATCCGCCGGCACCGCCAAAGTTTTCCTGACGAAAAATCCGCGTTTTTTCATCATGCGTCCAATCGAATCGCACGCCTTGGCTTACGACAAGGAGCGGGGTGAGAAACGGAGCGTTTGCGGCGTGAAAGCGCGAGAAAACGCGCAGCAGTTCGCTGGCAGCCAAGGCTTCTTCGCTGAGAGTGCAGGTGATGACAGCGAGCTTCATTTCACCAAAACAGTTTTTTCTGAAAAAAATGTTTTTGTTCTTTGCTTAAATTTCTTAAAATCGTTTCCTTGTGCTGGAGGAAGAAAGTTTTAACTTCCGTGTCTTCCCGAAGGCGGCGCAAGTATTCATCGCGTAGGTTTTCGTCTATTTTCCCCAGTGCCCATTTATGGGTGTTGAGATAAATGATCATGGCGTCGGTCGAAAGATCAAGAAGCCCGCGTTCTTGAATAAAGGAAAAAACATGGTGTAGCAAATCAAAATGGATAAACAAACGATCGTCGGAAATAGCGACATCTTGCTCCGGGCGGTCCAAGCGGTAGAAATAATGCGTTTCAGGAAGGACGCGCATGGTTTTAGCCGTGGAGATAGTCTCGAATTGGAAGGGCAAATCGTCATAACGTCTGAACTGGGTGGCGAAAACCAGTTTTTCCCGAGTAAGAAAATCGCGTTTGTAAATCCGCCTCCAGATGGAGGGGGACCCGAAGAGAAAATTTTCAATCTCTTTCTTTGTCAGCAATTTGTTTTCGTAATTAGTCAGGTCGTGTCCGTCGTAAAATTCTTTTTCTTTTGTCGCGTCGAAAACTTTTACATAGCCGAACTGGACAATGTCGGGGTCGTCAAGGCAGGCGAGTTCAAAGGCGCGTGTCAGGGCGTCGCCGGAAAGCCAGTCGTCGGAATCGACAAAGGCGATGTATTTGCCCTTGGCGAGCTGGAGACCGTTTTGGCGGGCGGCGGCACAACCGGCGTTTGGCTGCGAGATGTGGCGGATAAAAGGATACTTTTTTTGGTATTCGTCGGCAATTTTTCCTGAGGAATCTGTCGAGCCATCGTTGATGAGGAGGATTTCCAGCGAAACATTTTTCTGTCGGAGGAGAGAGTCCACACACTGGGGAAGAAACTTTTCGACATTGTAAACAGGGACGACAACCGAAATGTCATAATCGAATGTTTTCGTATTGGCGTGAATACATGGGATTCCTTTTTCAAAGCCGGAAATGGAAAATCCGCCGCCAGTGGCAACACGAGAAAGCTCTCGTTTGAAGAATATAGGCGATGCCTCGTTCTGCCATGCTTCGCCGATGATAAAATCACAGCAATGTCGAGGTAATTTTTTCAAGATATCAACATTGGCCATTGGGACCACGACACGGAGAATATCATAGTGGTCGAGGAAAAGCCGTTCCGGCACGCCGGGGATTCCGCTTGCGGCTTTGGAAAATCCTTCGACACACTCGCGGCTTCCGGACACGGAAAAGGAATTGGAGAAAAAAAGCAATGTTGTTTCCACTTCCTCGCACACGGGCCAGCCGTGAAACGGGATTATGTTTTTGCATTGGTTAAACTCGATATTGTTGAGCAAAATTTCGTATCTTTCGGGATTGGGTTCAATTGCCCGTATCTCTGCACCCGGGTAAAGAAGAGCCATATAGATCGCCCAAATTCCGAATGCCGCGCCGATGTCGAGCATGAGTGGTTCCGCGCTGATTGTCGGCGGGGAGAGATAAAAATTATTTTCAATACGCCACTTTTCGTGAGCGGCAATTGTTTCGGGTGTTTTCTCATCCAAGAGGATGAAAATCCCGTTGATTTCGATTCGCTTAATTGTCGTGAAAGTATTCATTTGTTAAAGGCGGAGATTAACAGGAGGAGAGGTTTTGCGATTTTACTTTTAAGGAGGGGAAAAGGGATTTTTTTTGCGATCCGCGAGGGAATCAAATGCCATATCGCAAAAAACTTCTTTTTTTCATCCCACGAGAAAAGTCCTGAGTTCAAATAAGCGTCGAAATGTTTTGCGTCAATTGATCTCAGGATTTTGGAAAGCTCGCTTTTTATTTGATATTTTACGGTAATATCCGACGCGGAAGAGTGGCACCACCAACCCATTCTGACAATTGTGTGGACATAAGCGGTATAGACAAAATCACGGGCTTTGTATTTTTCGAGTATTTCCAGTGTCTGTTTGAAAATTGAAATTATGTCAAGTCGGCGGCGTCCGTTATCTTGTGTAATGCTATTTCTGTTTGCAACTCTATAGTAAAACCCGAGCCGCTGGGAAACAACAATGTTTCTTGACGCGAGACCAACTTCAAAGTGAATTGGCGTGTCTTCGTATATTAACCCTTCCGGAAAGTTCAAACTTATCCTGTCGGCGAAATTTTTTGAATAAACTCTTCGCACGGTGTTTGGCTCCAAAAGGAAATAAAGAAAATCGGACTCGCCTTGAATTTTAGTGTCAAGTTTCTCCCGGGTAATCTTCCTTAAAAAAACATTGTCATAAAAAGGATACCGGGTCCCTTGTATTTCATCTAAAACCGTTGCGTGGAGAACAATCATATCAGGGTGTCGTTCTCTGACAATTTTTTCAGTAATTTCGGAGTGATTGAGAGAAAGCCGGTCGTCGCTGTCAACAAAAGCAACATAATCGCCGGAAGATTCGCGCAAACCTCTGTTTCGCGCTGCGGCGAGACCTTTGTTTTTTTGATGAATGATTTTTATTTTATCGTGTTTATTTTTGTATTCTTCGAGGAGCAATTCCGAGCCGTCGGTGGAATCGTCGTTAATACAGATTATTTCAAAAACATACTTTTGTTTCAGAATAGAATCAAGACATTCTGCCAGATAAGGGCGGACGTTATAAACAGGGACGACGTAGGAAAGATTCATTGATTTGGAGAAGTTTTTGTTTCGCGGCTTTGGGCTTTTGAGGTGTCACTGGTGCGTGGGTGAAGTTGTGCGGGATGCAGGCGGCGTCAAGGATTTTGTCGGGAAAAAAGGGGAAAAAGATTTTCACGTATCCTTTGACCAAAATTCATTTTTATTCAAGGGGTTAGGAAGGTTTTTGAATTTCGTCGGCATCAAGATCGGTGGCTTGGGCGATGATTTTTCTTTGGCGCGGTCTCCGGCGATGAAGCTGCACGTAAAACAAGCGCATCTTGTTTGAAATGATTACGTTATATTGGGGTTAAAAGGCAAGAGGAGTGAGAAGTGAGGATGGAGTGCTGAGAAGTGAGAGGCGAGCGGGGCGGGTCCGAGGCGGTGGCGTGTAACCGCAGTCTGGAGTTGCGCCCCTTTGGGGCGCGGGTAGAGGGGGTGGGCGGCATCGCCGGTTCCGCGCTCGTTTCACTCGCGCCCCACCGGCGGTTATTCACGTTGTGCCCCTCCGGGGCAACGAGGCACCGTTTCCACGCTGCGCGGTGCGTTTGCCGAACGCGTTGTTTGTGCTGGCGGGAGGATTGACTTTGAGTGCAGAAAGATGAAATTGTGCGCATGCCCTTTTGGAAAGACATCCCGATTCACATCATGGACTTTGAGGGGAGTGTGCGCACTGGTATCGTCGAGTATGGGATTGTTACGTTGCACTGCGGAGAAATTGTTGGTGCTTGGACGCGTTTGTGTGCGGCGGATGCGCCTATTCCGCAATTGGATACCCAGTGTCATGGTTTGCGTGATGGCGACCTTGTGGGTGCGCTTCCGGTGCGCGAGGATTGGGTGTTATTTTCTGGTTTGAGGCGCACGGGCTTGTTCTGTGCACACCACGCTCCCACCGAGCACCGGTTGCTCAAAGCCGTTTGGCCCTATCCGGGTGCAATGCCCGATCACGCGCGCCCCGATGCCGCCGCCGTCAATGACTGGGGACCTTGGATAGACACCTGCCGCCTTGCATCGGCACTGGGGAAACAGGTTGCCGATTACAAACTCGCCTCACTCATTAGCTGGTTTTGCCTTAACAAAAAGCTGGAACAATCCGCCTCCGTCTATTGCTCTTCTTCGAGAAGACGTTACCATTGCGCACTTTACGACGCAATCGCTTCGGCGCTGTTGCTGCGTCACCTGTGTTCTCAACTGGGCAATGGGCGTGTTTCCCTTGAAGATTTGGTGCGGGAAAGCATGGGTTGCGAACGCCACGCAGAACGGATGCAAGGAGAGCTTGACCTGTGGTGAACACGGAGCAGCGGGGCGCGGATTTGGCTAAAAACATTCCAGCACAGCGGCGCCAATGGCATCTGCCCGCAGGCGACCTTCGAGAGACGCCTTCCAGCGTCCGTTTTCCGCAAAAATCAGCCCTTCTTTGTTCAGGTTCTCGCCCAACGCACGCAACGCCACCGGCACGGCGGCACCAAATCGCTGCCCGAGCGTATCAAGATCGACACCTTCGTTCATGCGCAGGCCGAAGATTATCGCGTCCGCCAGCAACAGTGGTGGCGAAAGCGTAACGACTTGTTCGTGAACGAGATCGCCTAAATCAATTCCGCGCAGCCATGCGTCCAGATTGGCGGGATTTTGAAAACGTCGCCCGCCCACCTGCGAAGCCGCCGCAGGACCGTAACCCTGCCATTCTGCCATCCGCCACGTGTTTACATTGTGGATACACGCGTGACCAGAACGTGCGAAATTGGAGATTTCGTATTGCCCATAACCCTGCGCTTCGAGGAACGCCCAAGTCCGGCGATACATCGCTGCTTCTCGCTCGGAGTCAACGTTCACGCGCCCTTTGGAGAGCTTGACATAAAGAGCTGTATCTTCTTCAAAGGTAAGGCAATAAGTAGATATGTGGTCTGGTCCCAAACGGACTGCTTCCGCGAGATCGGTGCTCCAGCGGGTTTCCTCCTGACCGGGCACAGCGAAAATTAAGTCCATCGAGACGTCGCGAAAACCAGCCGCACGAATCCACTCCCACGCCTGACGAATTTGCCGGGGCGTGTGCCGTCTGCCTAATGCGGAAAGTGTTTCTTCATCAAAGCTTTGGACACCAAGGGAAATTCGAGTGACTCCGATCTCGCGCAAAGCATCAAGGCGGGCAAGCGAGACGGTTGCGGGTGACATTTCGACAGACCATTCAACCGGAAGCACTCCCTTGTTTGCGGTCAGGAACGCCGTGCCGAGGCGGCGGAGCGCGTCCGGTTTTAGGATGCCGGGTGTGCCGCCCCCCCAAAAAAAAGTTGAGGCAGGTCTGGTCGGAGGAGACAGGGCAAGTTCGCGTTCTATGCCATCGAGGAAACGGGAAATATCATTGCGCCGTGGTTTTTGTTGGTAAAAGGCGCAGAAATCACAGGTGTCCACGCAGAACGGCACATGGCAATAGAGGCCGAGCGGCGTGTCAGAGAGGACTTTATTGTCAAAAACGGCGGAAACCATCTGCGCGCAGCAAAAGAAATTTCATTTGCCCCGCGAGCCGGTTTTTTCGGGTTTGTTCGGTGGAGTGAAAATACATTTCTGTTTTTGGAACCAGTCGCCTTCTTTGGTGTAAGAGCTGGCATGTGTTATTTTCGTTCTACTGTAGCGGGACTTGTTGGTGCCGCAGCCGTTTTAATTGGAGCGATGGCGGAGACACAAGCGGCGGGCTCGCCGCTTGATTCCCGCTTCAAGCTCCTCCCGACGCCGCAGAAGGTTGAGGCGTTAGGCGGAGGTGGGTTGCCTGTTGGCGAAGCGACTGCGCTTGGTTACGTTTTTGCCGAAGGGCGGGCGCAAGTGCCGCCGTTGGCATTAGTGCTCGACGCGTTACCCAGAGTGAATGCCGCCATGCTTGCGACGTCTCCCTTTTCTGTCTCCGCAGGAGTCCGTCTCCGCCTTGCCGATCTCGGGGTGCCGGAATCTCCGGAAGGTTATATTTTAGAGGTTACAAGAAAGGGAGCCATCATTACTGCCCGAACGCAGGCGGGTCTATTTTACGGGTGTCAAACGCTCGCACAGCTGATTGAAGATGCCCGTGAGCAAACGGCGAACTTTAAGGGAAGTCTTGTCGAAATTCCCGCTGTTCGCATCACGGACTTTCCGGTGATTGGCTATCGTTCTATCCAGATTGATACTAAACACCACTTGGACACCATGGCTTATTACTACAATCTTATAGACAATCTCGCTCGGTATAAAGTCAATGCCATTATTTGGGAAGTTGAAGACAAATTGCGTTATGAAAGACGTCCGGAAGTAGGCGCACCGAATGCCATTAGTAAACAGGAATTTCGTGCATTAAGTCGGTATGCAAAAGAACGTAATATTGAAATAAGCCCGTTGGTGCAAGGTATCGGGCATGCGGGCTTCATTCTTAAACATCACAAAGAACTGCGCGAAGACCCAAGAAGTGATTGGACTTTTTGCCCCTCGAATCCAAAGACATACGAACTACAATTTGATCTTTATCGCGATGCGCTTGAAGCGTTTCCCGATGGCAAATTTCTACACGTTGGAGGCGACGAAGTCGGCGGCCTTGGAACCTGCCCACGGTGCCGTCCGTTAAAGAAAAGCGCGTTTGAATTGCAAATGATCTGGCTGAAAAAAGTCTGTGATTTCGTAACACAGGCTGGGCGCACACCGATTTTTTGGGATGACATGCCGCTGCATCACGGTGGCGTATATAAATTTATCTATAACATGAACCAGCGCGATGTCCCAAGAAGATGGAACACGGAGAATTTAGACAAAGCGATAGGTCTGTTTCCGAGAAACTGTGTTTATATGCGATGGAATTACGATCTATCCGCGACAAATGTCGGGAGTCATAAAGTGCTCAACTGGTATCGGGAAAAGGGGTTAAGAGTGATGGGTGCAACATCGGCAAGCACCGGAGGCGATTTGTTTTTGCCCAGAGGAGATTCGCGGGCGAAATACATACAAGATTTTAGTAAACTCGCCGTTGAGCATAATCTTGAGGGAATTTTTACGACAAACTGGGATGACATTTCCGCGCACTATGCGACTGTCGAACGCGGCTACGCTGCGCAAGGAGAGTTTGGGTGGAACCCGACGGCGCGAAATGTAAAGCAATTCATAGAGGCACATGCGCAGCGCGAATGGTCGTTTTCTTCCGTTGATGCTGTTAAGTTCATAACGAACCTTGAACGGTCGGCGCCGATAGTGGAAACAGCACTTACAAAAAGGGGACGCCGGTCGGCACCGATTGATTTACCCGACCCAAAAAACCCGGGCGGGTGGAAGAAGTATTTTGGCAAAAAACTCGATAGGATGCGCGAATTAGATGCACTCTGTAAAGAAGCCGCCTCTGGCATCACCTACGCGCAAGCAAAAGCCCGCCGCAACCGGTTTACACTCGAAGTCTATGCAGTGACAAATGAGTTTTTTGCGTTCGCGCCGCGTATCCTTTTAGCTTTGGAAAAATACGACTCCGCCGCCGTTGGAAGTGACGAAAAACGAACTGCGTTAAAAGAAGTCGTAGCAATAAGTGAAGACTTTGAAAACATTCGGAAGAAAGTCGAAAGTGTCTATTCAAAGACGCGTTATGCGAACAACCCTCCAAGTTACATGCTCGATCAGAATCGCCATTCTCACATCGCGGCTACAACGAATAATAGTGATTGGTTTTTCGTGTCCGAGACCGCTTTCGTTTCCAAAATTCGTGACTGGGCAAAGAAACAGTAGGGCGCCGGTGGGCGCGCGGAACCGGCGGATACGCCCTCCCACTCCTGCGCCCCGGAGGGGGCAACCCGTGGACGAAGACAAGCTCCTTGTAGTCGCGCCCCTTCGGGGCGCGGGGGCGGTGAGTCGCTGTCCGGCAGTTCCGCTATGCTCCACTGCCGGTTATTCACGTTATCCCCCTTCGGGGGGATGTGGCGGCCTTGCGGGCACCGCGCTTCTCACCCTTTTTCACGAGGTATTGGTGTCCGCGGGTGCGCAGGAAGAACAGGCCGGGCACCTGACCGCCGCCCGGAGATTTGCCGTAAGCCTCGGCGCGCATGGGGAGGGCAAGGAAGCGTTTTCCGGCGGTGGGTTTTACGATACCTCCGGTGATTTTATGTGCAAGAATGCGGCTGGCGATGCGGATGGTGGCCTGATCGGCGGTGACTTGCCCCAAGCTGGTGGCCTCGGCGATCCGCGCCCAGGTGTGTTGCGACGGCCAGCCCTTCTTGTTTCCCTCCATTTCACGCTTTGTGAAATGGTCTTTAAGGTATTCGACCGAGCGCTGGCCGAGTCTCTCCATGAGGCCTTGGCGCGCCGACAAACCGGCTTGCAGCCGGTTGAGGGCGGCGTCGGCGGTGGCGTTGATGTTTATTTCGATTTTCATGGTTGACGTGGCGCGTTTTTTTTGAGTTTGTTTGGCGAAAGCTGGTCGCTGGTCTTTCCGATCAATGTCGCTTCCGGCTGATCTGCCCCGGTGTTTGCACCGGGGCTTTTTTTTGTTTAGAAATAGTTGAAGAGCTGGTCTTGCTGGTTGACGAGGGCGGTGATGGTGCGGGAGTGGCCGCTGCGCGTGTAGGTTTTGGTGTATTTGCGGATGGGGCGGCCGTCCGCATCGGTGGTGAGTTCGGGCGCGGGTGGTGGTGGAGTCGCTGTCCGGCAGTTTCGCTACACTCCAACGTGGACTGGCGATGCGGTCACGGACGCTCGCTCTTCTGGTTGTTCGCCGATGAATTGGTTCGCGGGAGGTCACGAATGCCAGTTTCGGCGAGACCGCTCTATCGCAAGCGGCGGGGAGCCGCTTTTGTTTTGTTGCTGGGGGATTTGGGGCGAAGGGCGAAATGGTGGGAGTAGCAGAATTCGAATCTGCGACCTTCTGCATGTCAAGCAGACGCTCTAACCAACTGAGCTATACCCCCGAAAAGGGGCGTCACTGTGCGGA
>JAISZI010000009.1 GCA_031269335.1 Puniceicoccales bacterium | reverse complement strand
GGTGCACACGGGGACGACGTTACCTTCTGCGGCAAGCCGCTTAAATGTTTCTTTGTCTGGAAAAATCTTCACGACACAGGAGGCTTAACTCGAATCGCGAACCACTCAACGCATTTCGTGTAATTCGCGGCGAGTTTTGCAGCGAGAGTAATTTAGAGCTGCCCCTTTGGGGTGAAGGGGGAACCTCCTGTCGTTTACGGCAGGGCATATGCCAGAGCAAGTGCTGTGCCCGCCGTTTACGGAGGGGGCTTCCCTTACAGATCGGTGACTTTTTCAAAGCGCGGTGCGAATGCGTGCATGACTACCCATGCGACGAGATAGGCGAGTGCGCACACGACGAAGATGATAGTGTATGCTGTTGAGACGTTCGTCTTTTCGTAATGGGCGATAAGTCCGCCGGCGATGAATTGAAATATCACGCTGCCGAGGGTGCCTGCCATGCCGCCGATGCCGGTGACCGCTCCGATGGCGTGTTTAGGGAACATGTCAGGGACGGTGGTGAAGATGTTTGCCGACCATGCTTGGTGCGCTGCCGTGCCGATACCGATGACGAGTATGGCGAGCCAGATATTGATGCGTCCGAGAGTCATCGCCGAGAGAACTACCAACGGCAAAAGTGCGTAAATAAACATAGCCGTTTTACGCGACTTGGCGGCACTCATGCCAGAGTCAATGAAGTGCTTGGGTAGCCAGCCGCCGAAAATGCTTCCGCAGGTCGAAATTGTATAAACGACGGCGACTGCGACCGGCCAGAATATCAATCCGTCAACGTGTAGTTTATCAAGCACGGGCGTTTCGCCAAAAAGGCTCGTGAAGTCCTTCAACTCTTTCAGCGCCGGTGCGAGCACAGAGGCTTCGGGCAACTTTCCATCCGCCTGGGCGGCGGCGATTTTAGTTTTGTTTTCGTCCGACAAAAAACGCGGGAGCCAGAACAAGAAGAACCACCAAATCGGGTCGGTGAAGAACTTGCCGAAGAAAAACGCCCAAGTTTGGCGATAAGAAAGCAATTTAGACCATGAAACCTTTGGTGCGGGGGCGTCGCTGTCGGCGGGCTTTTCGTCGTCGCTGTGGATATAATCAAATTCGGCTTGTGACAACTTTCCGGCGGCGAGTTTTTCGCGAGGTGATTTGTAAATGGAGAACCAGAAAACGAGCCAAAGCAGACCAATGGCACCGGTGATAACAAACGCCCATTGCCAGCTCCATTTCCAGCCGAAGAGGTAATGCGCGGCAAGCCAAGGCACGACGATTGGCGCGATGATCGCTCCGATGTTTGTTCCAGAATTGTAGATGCCAGTCGCGAGGGCGCGTTCTTTTTTGGGGAACCATTCGGAAACGGTTTTTTGTGCGGCGGGAAAGTTGCCGGCTTCGGTGATTCCGAGCGCGGCTCGCCATGAACCAAACGAAAATGGTCCCGAAGCGAAGGCGTGCCCGATTGCAGCAAAACTCCAGCCGAACAACGCCAGACCGTAACCGCGCTTGCTTCCAAGATGGTCAACAAGCCGCCCTACAAGGAGCAATCCAAGGGCGTATGACGCCTGAAAGGCATTCACGACCCATGTGTATTCCATTGTGCCGGTGCTATTTGGGTTAACCGTCCAATGGAGGAACGAAATCTGACCGAAGGTAGCGTTCCATGCTTGAAGCACGGGGTTATCCGGTTTCAGGACGAGCATCGGGCGCAGTGTTTCTTCAAGCAGGGAAAGCACTTGGCGATCCACGTAGTTAATTGTGGTCGCGAAGAACACGAGCGCACAGACCGTCCAACGGTAGTTACCGATTGCCGAGCGGAGCTGGTTCGGAGGAGAAGAGGTGTCGTTTTGCATAGGAATCCCGCAACATGTGAAATATCCCGTTAGTTAAAAGCAAAAAATGCTGCCCTAAGCCGCGCAGAATTTGAATGACTACTCCCGAAAGCCGCCGCCACAGCAGTTTCGCGAACGCGCCACCTGGTAAAAGCGGCGAAACGCCGTTGCCCTCACCGCACCACAGCCGCTCCAACGCCTCTCCGACCACGTGACGGATGTCCGCCATATTTTGTCACAAAATTTTCCTTTCGCGGGGAACCTTTACCTTTTCCTCTGGTAGTATTGACTGACTTTTCCTTTTCCGCCGTGAGAAGCAAGCACCGCAGCGCATTCGCTGGCAACACCGGTGAAATCGGTGCAAGAACGTGCACACGACAGGGTCGAATTCACGAAAAAACGTTGGAAAATGAAAAACTTTCACTCCTCACTAAACAAACTCTACTAACATCACTCATGAAAAAATCACAGTTTTTTTCGACGATGCTGTTGCTTTTTGCGACAGGTTTCTACGCCACGCTTCCGATGGCGAATGCCCGTGAAACGGAGCAGTCGGTTTCACACCTTGTCTGGGAAACACCGGGCGAGACCTACAATGATACCATGCCGCTCGGCAATGGGGAAGTTGCGTTGAATGCGTGGGTTGACAAGTTTGGCGACCTTCGTTTTTACATCGCACGGACCGATTCTATTGACGAGAATGGCCAACTGTTAAAAATCGGCGCGGTTCGCGTTCGTATAGGCGAGGGAGATCACCAGCGAACCGCGGCTTTTTTTACACAAAAACTGGACACTACTCGCGGCGTCATGGAAACGGAATTTGGGACCGGAGCAGACAAAGTCTCGATCCGTCTCTGGGTTGATGCGCATCGTCCGGTGATTGTTGTGGAAGCCAAAACAGAAAAACCCACAAGCGCGACCGCATACAATGAAGCATGGCGGACGAAACGCGAAACCAGAATTGAAAAAAGATTGGAATGCAGCGATTTATACCGTGATTGCCCCTACGAAAATCGAAAATTTAGAGAGGCGTTTAGAACTAAAGAATACGATTATTTACAAACGATAATCGAACCAGATACCCTTCTTGACACCCCGAATGAAATCACGTGGTTTCACCACAATACACACTCCAAGCCCTATCAATTAACGGCACTTATCCAAGGCACCGACGATTTTCGCCGGCAAGACCCGATCTTGCACCGCACATTTGGCGCGATTATCCGCTGCACGGGACCAGAAAAGATTGATAAAAAAACGCTGCGGTCGGCAACGAAGAAAACGCATCGTTTTGAAATTGTCGCATTGACAAAACACCCTGCGACCAAGGAAACGTGGCTTGCACAAGCGAGACAAATCCTTGATGCCGCGCAGAAAATTCCAATTTCAGAACGGACCGAAAAGCACGAAGCGTGGTGGCGCGATTTTACCACTCGCAGCTGGGTTCATATAACGCAGGGAAGTGACGCAAACGAAGTTAATTTTACCCGAAACAATGTGTTCTCTACAAACAAACATCGTGTTCGCATTGGCAAAGATCAAGGCGGGGACTCGGTGTTTAACGGGACATTTGGACGCGTTGCAATTTACCCTGTTGTTCTCAACGATAATGAAGTCGGAAAATTGTCAAAAATAGAACACCAGTCCCTTGCCGGTTCCGGCAAATCTTATTATGACGCCATTCCCACAGCTCCGTCTGAAATTCCAAACTCTTCCACCTGGAAGTTTGCCGAGGGCGTGACTTTTGAGGCATGGATTCGACCCAAAAAACTGTTGGGATACGTCCGTATTATTGACAAAATAACACCCGGCGGATCCGACGGATTTCTTTTTGATATTATTCCGAACGGCGCTTTGCGCTGTATTGTCCGCGACAAAGTCAAAGTGACTTCGAGTGTTCTTAAAGTCAATCAATGGCAGCATGTTGCCGTTACCATTTCAGCTACGGGCAACATACGTTTCTTTATTGATGGAAAACCCATCGAAGAAAAAGCGAAATCCGCGGATGTTTCCGACACTTTTGTTTTGAGTCGAGCCTATGCGTTGCAACGTTATCTTTCAGCTTGTAACGGACGCGGAAATTTACCCATTAAATTTAACGGTTCACTGTTCACGGTTCCGGCTAAAGGCACGCAAGGCGATGCCGATTATCGCCGGTGGGGACCGGGATACTGGTGGCAAAACACGCGTTTGCCTTATCTTTCCATGAATGCCGCCGGCGATTTTGCGCAGATGCAACCATTTTTTAAGACGTATTTTGACCTATTGCAGTTTTGTAAACACCGGACAAAAAAATATTATGGGCACGGCGGCGCATTTTATCCAGAGTGTATTTTCTTTTGGGGAGACGTGTTTCTCGAAACTTATGGTTGGGAAATGTGGAATACGCGAAAGGAAAAAATACAGAAAAGCGGTTACCACAAATACGAATGGGTCGGCGGATTAGAAATTGCTTTTATGCTGATTGAACATTACGAATACATCGATTGCGAAAAATTCTTAAAAGAAAAAGTAATTCCGTTTACACGCGAGATTTTGACGTTTTTTGATGAACACTATCAAACTGACCAAAAAGGGAAAATGGTGATGTATCCGTCGCAAGCACTGGAAACATGGTGGGATTGCACGAATCCGATGCCGGAATTAGCCGGGCTTTACGGCGTTATAGCAAAGCTGGAAGGTTTGTCCGGGGGCATTCCAGGGGAGTTAAAAACGCTTGCCCTTCGGTTGAAGCGAAAATTGCCGCCAATTCCCGTGACACCGTCGCCGGAAGGCAAACCCATGCTGGCACCGGCAGCGCGGTTTGCGAAGCTGCGAAATAGCGAAAATCCGGAGTTGTACGCCGTTTTTCCGTTTCGTCTTTTTGCTTACGACAAGCCGAATATCGAGTGGGCGACGGATGCCCTAAAATACCGTAGAGACCGCGGTTCTATGGGTTGGCGCCAAGATGATTTGTTTATGGCTTACCTTGGGCTTGCTAAGCAGGCGGGCGCGAACTTGGTCGAACGTGCAAAAAACAAACACAAGGCGTCACGTTTCCCTGCTTTTTGGGGACCAAATTATGATTGGGTTCCCGACCAAGATCACGGCGGCGTTTTGACAAAGGGTGTGCAAGTTCTCCTGATGCAGTGCGACGGGAAAAAGATAGATTTATTTCCTGCGTGGCCGAACGGATGGAATTGCGATTTCAAACTACACGCGCCCCATAAAACCACTGTCGAAGGGACTCTTAAAGACGGCGTAATCACACGGCTTATTATTACGCCGGCAGCACGTGCAAAAGACGTGCGTATTTTGTTGAAAAAATAATCGTAAAAGGGAGTGTTTGAAACGCCGCCGATAAACGCTCTCCCGTGGGCGTATCGGCGGCTCGTGCTCCACCGGCGGTTATTCACGTTGTGCCCTTCGGGGCAGGACACGGGAGATGCGCCACTTGAATTTATCGTTAGTGCGCGGAGATTTGACGCGTAGATTGATGCGGCGAAGGTTGTCTCCCCAGTTTGCGCTTACGCCCGTATCTTCTTCGGTTGTGAGAAGAACCTTTTCGATCTCGGCGGAAGAGCGGGCTGGGTCGTATTCCAACGCAAATTCGATATCGCTGCCAGCCGCGTTTTTCCCTGTGAGAATAATTTTTCCGGGTGCCTCAATTCGGGCGGGCAGGCATGTCATGAAGTGGAAGGTGATGTCTTTTGTCTGCGTCAACTCTGCGGCGTCGGTGATCGTGATGAACGCAGGAGTGTTTCGGTGAAGCTTTACTGTTCGTGTCCAACGTGTTACACCAGCTTCTGGCGGATAAGCCGGGGCGATATTGAGCGAGAAAACCGCAGTGCTGTCGTCGGAATGGAAAGCAGCGTCGGCAGCACTAAAATTATCCCCATTGCGCTGGGTGACGCCGTTGATAGTGGGGGTGTTGTGATAGTCCGACCTGTTGAACCAAAGGTCATAGCGTTTTTCACTGAATGTCCGTGCCGTGTAACGTCCTGATCCGACATCAAGGAGAACCGGGTTTCCATCGTAATAAACGATGGTATTTCCGATGTCGTTGTGACTGTGTCCGCCGTTGTTGTGTCCACCTTTTGCCGCGAAAAAGAAGCCGTTTGTCGAACCGCCTTTTTCGCGGGCGAGAGCGACCTGGATAACGGGGAACCAGACTTCTCGCGGGAAGGGACGAAAAGGCGGCGTGGCGTTTAATTCCTCCATAATGAAAAGGTTGAAAAAATCGCGTGTGTAATGTGCGCGGACGTAATTGGGATAAAGACCCCGCCAGCAACTTGCGGCGAAACGCTTCATCATTTCATCGTTAATATCTTTTGCATAACGGTAGGTAATATAGGCTTCAGGATAAGCGGAAGCCGGGGCATCTGCGAAGTTAACCGAGTATCTTTCTCCGATATGGATGCGGTAAGCATAACGCCCCATGTCTTTAATTTTTTCGTTTTTTAAGATAAACCGGAAAGCATCGTTTGTGGCGAGATTAAGAAGGGCGATATTGTCGTAAAATGCGCCCGTAGCGGCGCCCCAATAACCCGGACCTTCTTCGCATCCTCCATCGTTTGGATAAGGCGTAAGGAAGTTATCCAGCACCTGCAATATGCGGGCGACATGAGTGGCGCGGCGTTCTTCATTATCTTCGAGCAACAGTGCTGCGGTGAGCCAGTTGGAGGATATCCACGGATTCCAGTTTCCGGTGCCGGGTTGCATCCACCAATGCGGGTGTTGTAAGACAGGTTCGAGAACGCGGTAATTAACTTCGTGGCGAATGCGTTTTCGGATTTGAGGGGAGACTTCGTCAAATTTTTCTCCAAGAAAATAGTCAGCCCAAGCGAGGATACAAGCGGTGACACCTGCGTAGAGATCGACACGGGGTCTTGTGACATCCATGAGGCCCTTATACTGACGGGGAAGATGAGCGGTGCTGCCCCACCACGACTCTTCACAAATTGACCAAATGCCGTTGATAATGGGGTCTATATAACGTCCTTTGTTTTCGGCGATTTCGGCGAGTATCATGTTTGCGAGAACGGTGCGCTTTTTATAGCTGATTGCCTGATACTGAGAACGATTTCCGGTGCGCGAAATGAGAAGTGCGGTCGTCGCTGGGGGCGACTGCCATTCGTAGGCGAGTTCTTTTTCGGCTTCGTCGGCGCACAATTTCAAAATGGAGATGTCGGCTTTATCCCAAGCGGCACGGTCGGTTAGAGAAGGGAAGGGCTTCCATTCTTTTCGCGGAACAAGGACGGCGCGGACGGCATTGGCGTCAGGAAATGCCTGTGTCAGCAAACCGGGAACATTGTTTTTTTCTTTCGAGACAGGCGTTTCCGGCTGTTCGGGCTGCTTGGCGCATCCGCCCCCAGTTGCGATGAGAGCGACAGCGAGCGCGATTGAAGACGCGATTTTAACGGCGGCGTGGTGTGTGAGCATGATTTTGCGTATTGGAAACGCATAAAACACGCACGGCAGGATTTTGTTTCAGAAATCCTCTGGCGGAAACCGCTACTGTGGAAATGATCGGCGGGGCAGGGGGGGCAAAAAAATTTTCAAAAAACGGAACTTTTCCGTTTTTCCGTGTCAACGACCGCGTGAAAAAGAAAAAATCGTTTTTTTACCCTTTGGTGCATGTTGGCGTAGCGGCACATCTTGCGGTTGGGATGTTCGTTTATACGCACTGGAACAATAGTGCGAGCGCAAGCGGCACTCCGTTGGCGGTGGCATCGGCTATTACCGTCGCCGACTGTAAAGAATGTCCGCCGTTGCCTGTGCTCAATCCTGTCCGCGACACTACGTTGGCGGAGTTTCGCAAAGGTTTTGCGGCGCCGGGGCGCGATTATTCCACGGGACCATTGTGGGTCTGGAATGATCGCCTCACGAAGGAGCAAGTTGTCACGACGCTGCGTGACCTTGCGTCGCAAAAAGTCAAACAAGTGTGGGTGCATCCGCGTCCTGGGTTGATGACGCCCTATCTTTCCGAGGAGTGGTTTGATTTGTGGAAAATTGCATTAGATGAAGCTGTAAAACTTGATATGAACATCTGGATTTACGACGAAAATTCTTATCCCAGCGGGTTTGCCGGCGGACTCGTCCCCGAAGCCATGCCCGAATCGCGGGGAATGTCGCTTGTTTTTGGCGAAGTTGCGGAAGTCCCGAAGATTGACAAAAACATTTGGTATGTTTTCGATCCAGAAAACAAAAACATCACTAATGTCGCGAAAAAAGCCGGAAAACTAAAGCCACTTCCCAACGGTAAAAAATACCTTGTTGCCCGTGCACACTACGTCGCTCCCAGCGGTTGGTATGGAGGCAAATGGCATGTTGATTTACTCAAAAGGGGAGTGACAGAAAAATTTCTGGATATTACGCTTGATGCGTATAAAAATGTCCCCGAAATTGCAAAGGAGTTTGGGCGGCGCGTCCCCGGCATATTTACCGACGAACCGCATCCCGTCGGCATTCGTTTTGCAGGCATCCGATCCTCCCTTCCATGGAACGAAGATTTTTGTGGAGAATTTCAAAAGCGTTTTAAGTATTCGCTTGCCGACAGTGTTCCCTCGCTCGTAAAAGAAATTGGAGACTGGAAACGTGTCCGCCACAATTATCACCAGCTTGTTCTTGATTTGTTTATAGAACGGTTTGCAAAACCTTATTCAGAACGTTGCGAAAAATACGGTCTCCAGTTCACCGGGCATTATTGGGAGCATGGGTGGCCAGGAACTTCTAACGGACCTGACAATATGGCGATGTATTTTTGGATGCAGCGTCCAGCGATTGATCTTTTGATGAATCAATATAATGATTCTTCAGCCGGTGCGCAGTTTGGCAATGTGCGCAGTGTGAAGGAGCTTTCTTCTGCCGCCAATCAAACGGGGCGGGCGCGAACGCTCTCCGAGAACTACGGTGCGGGAGGTTGGGACATGCGCTTGGAAGACATGAAACGGCTCGGCGATTGGTCTTACGCGCTTGGTGTTAACACTAACAATGAACACCTGTCGTATGTCACCATTCGCGGTGCCCGCAAGCGTGACCATCCACAATCCTTTTCTTACCATGCTCCTTGGTTCGCTGGATACCATGTTGTAGCCGAACATTTTACGCGTATTTCCCATGCCTTGTCCCAAGGCCGCCAGATCAATAAAATTCTCATAATTGAACCGACAACAACAGCGTGGTTTTACCAAGGAAAAAAAGAACTTGGGCGGATGGGGAGTGCGTTCACAAAACTCGTCACTAATTTTGAACAAGCGCAAGTTGAATACGATCTTGCGTCGGAAGATATTTTGAAACGAATCGGGAGTGTTAAAGGCAGGGAACTTCGTGTTGGGCAAGCGAGTTATGATTTAGTAATTTTGCCGCCGTTTTTAGAGAATCTTAACGCGCCTACGCTTAAACTCCTACGGGCATATGCCAAGAATGGAGGAAGGCTGTTTTACATCGGAGATAAACCTGTGCGCGTCGATGGTGCGGGAGCGAATATAGTGCTTGACGGCAAAAAAGTGACAGACGGAGAAGTTCTCGCCATTGCTAAAGAACGCACTGCGAAAACCGGTGTTTTTGTAGAGGTTCCCGAAGGAACGCGGACGATTTTCCATCATCGCCGCAAACTTGCCGATGCGGAAATTTTGTTTGTGAACAACACGGATTTTAATCGTTCTATCGCTGTGAAAATAAAGACGGGCAAGTATCTTTCTCGCAGCGAAGATGGCAAAATTTATGACAGCCTTCCCGTGCGAGGCGGTGCAGGAAAAAATGTGTATGAAGTCGAATTGCCGCCCGTTGGACACGCTGTTTTTGTTCTTACGGATAAGCCGGTAAGAGACGGTGAAAAAGCAATCGTTTTTTCTTCTGATCCGACTCCGGTCAACGGCACTCCCTTGCGCGTTGAAAATCCGAAAGAAAATGTTCTCGTGCTTGATTACGTCGATGTTTCCGCCGGCGGTGAGACGCGCAAAGGCGTTCACACTTGGAGTGCGGGTGATTTTGTTTTCCGCAAACATGGGTTTGGTGGAAATCCATGGGACAATCAGGTGCAATTTAGGGACGAGCTTATTAAAAAACGATTTTCGCCGGATAGTGGTTTCGAGGCGGAATATCACTTTAATTTACGCGATGCCGTTCCGAAGAATCTTCACATTGTAGTTGAACGTGCCGATCTCTATGAAATCACGCTCAACGGCAAGCGCGTGAGTGCCGTTCCAAATGCGTGGTGGTTAGACCGTTCGTTTGGGAAGATAGACATTTCCAAAGTAACGCGAACCGGTCGGAACACCCTGAAAATAAAAGCTTATCCATTCCGAATTGAACACGAAATAGAAGCGGTTTATTTAGTCGGAGATTTTTCTTTGGAGAACGCTGCCAAAGGATTTAATGTTGTCCCGGTAAGACCCTTGTCGATAGCGGATCAAGACACTCTTTCAAGCGAGCGTCACAATGAAGCTATTAACGGCGTTGCGTGGCTTTCGAACGGGATTGGATTTTCTCCTTCTGGTAAAGAAGACCGTGCGCCGGTGGTCAGATTTAATCTTGGCGGTGAAAAGACCGTGACGGGTATCCGTATTTGGAACTATAACGAGGTTGCGCTGAAGCAGCGCGGCGCGAAAGAAGTTGAGATAACGGGATTGGGGAAGGTTACCTTGCCGATTGGCAATGGCAGACCGGTGGATTTGTTTTTTGAATCGCCGAAAGAACTGAGTGCGGTAGAGGTTAAAATTCTCTCTAATCACTACAATGTCCGCTTTCCAGTTGCCGCTGGTGCTACGGTTCCTGACAACGCGTTTGTCGGGCTTGCGGAAGTGAGGATACTTGGCAAAGAAAAGTCGCCGATCCAGGGAGTGAAGGTCGTTGCTACAAGCGAACTTTTCGAAGACGGGCATAATCGCCGTGCCGCCTATCTTGTTGATGGTAGCGGTCTTGGAAGTGTGGTGATCGCATCGGGCTGGAATCTTCAAGGAATGCCATTTTACAGCGACAAGGTTGTTTATTCGCGTTCCTTTAATGTTGATAAAGTGGACAGAGATTCTACGGCGTTTTTTGTGCAGCTTCCGCCGAGTCCTTCCGGCTGGTATGGCGCGACCGCTCGCATCGTGGTCAATGGCAAATCCGCTGGTTTCGTGATGTCTGCGCCGTGGCAGGTAAAAGTGACCGATTTGCTTCGTGCGGGCGCTAATGAAATTTCGGTAGAAGTTTACGGAACGCCGAAGAATTTGCTTGGACCGTTTCATATCGGGCGTGTTCGAGGCACTGCTTGGCCGGGGCATTTTAAGCGTGCTCCGAAAAACCAGCCCGGCGGAGCGTCTTACGACAATATCAGTTATGGTCTTTTTGCTCCGTTTGAGCTGTTATCAGCCGAAATTAAAAAATGAATATCCCTTTTTTTGAAACACAGTCCTTGTGATGTTTCTATGAATGAAGAGCACCGCCATATTGTTAATGGGTGACGCGCTGCCGCGCTGACGCATTTTTCTTGTGTGTTTGCGGCGGCGGTGTGTGATGGCGGGGCTTCGTTTTTTTTTTATCTATGAATGACTGTTTCCAATGGAGTTTTTTCGTGTCCGAAATTGGTTTGGCGGCGCTTTCGTTGCTTGTTCTCGTGCTCGACGTCGCGTTGCCCACGAATCTTCGCCGCTTCATTCCCGGTGTCGTGCTTGCCGGTCTCGCCGGGCTGATCGCCGGGCTTGTGCCATCGTTGGCCGCGCCGTCCGATGGTGTGCGTAACTTGCTGTTTGGCGGAATGATAGCGCAGACGCATGGGTTGGGCGCTGCGGGCGGACCGTCAAGCGATGTGATGCGTCTATTTTTTTTAGTGGCTGCGTTTTTAGTTATATGGCTTGGCGTGCGATTTTCGCGAAAGTTTACGTTGCCCATGACGGGGTTTTTGCTCGTTGTGCTTGTGGTGGCGGCGGGGTTGTCGCTTCTTGTTCAGAGCAATAATTTTGTGATGTTTTTTGTGACGCTGGAAGCGGTTTCCACCGGATTTTGTGTGCTTATTGCGAGTCGGCGCGGGAGCGGAGCGTCATTGGAAGCTGGGTTGAAATACCTTGTTATGGCGGGGTTGAGTTCGGCGTTACTGCTTTTTGGGATTACGCTGCTTTATGGTGCGGTGGGGAATCCGGTGCTTGGCGGAGGTGTGGCGGCCACCGGTTTTGATGCGCTGGAGTTTTCGCGTGTGGGGGCATTCATAGCCGGCGGGCATCGGGAAAATCCGTTTGTGCTTGCCGGAGTGGCACTTGTGACTTGCGGGGTGGCGTTCAAAATCGGGATGTTTCCCTTTCATTTTTGGATTCCCGACGTTTACCAAGGCGCACCGATGCCCGTGACGGCTTTTCTTGCTGTGGCGTCAAAAGCTGCCGGGGTGGTTGCGTTGTTGCTTTTGATGAACATGCCCTTTGCGGCGTTATCCGGTAGCGGTGGAGTGCTTTACTTGCTGCTTTCGTTAGGTGCCGGAGTGACCTTGGTGTGCGCCAACCTTGTTGCGTTAGGGCAGACGAATGTGAAGCGGCTCATGGGAATGTCCGGGGTATCGCATGCGGGTTTTTTGCTGTTGGCGTTGCTGGCGTCGCGGCATGAGGGCAACGGTTTGTCGGCGATGATCGCGTTGATTGCCTATTTGGCGGCATATCTCGTGGGGGCGATGGCGGTGTTTGGCGTGATGAGTGAAATGTCTGTGGGCGAGCGGGAAAGTGATGCGGAGACGACGCAAATCATGTTGGATTACCGTCTGCTGGGGGAGCGTTCGCCATTTCTTGCGGCGGTGTTGGGTGTTGGGCTTGGCTCGTTGGCGGGCATTCCGCCTTCGCTGGGATTTGTCGCGAAATTCCTTGTCATAATGGCGGCGTTTAACGCGGGTTTATGGACGCTTACGGCGGTCGCGCTGTTGTGTGTCTGCGCCGGTGTCTATTATTACTTCGCGTGGATGCGTGAGGCATTTCAACGGGTGTGGGTGGATGTCGAGGCTCGCCGGAGTCTTTTCGTGCCGAGGCCGCCGTGGACGTCCCGCCTTGTTTTATTTTGCCTGTCAGTCGTCATTCTTATCGGCGGATTGGTGCAGTCCGTGTGGCGGATTTTTCAATAATCCCCCTCTCCGTTCCGTTGTCTGCCTGCCATGCGTTTCGTGCCCGGACAACGCCGATTAGAACTCGCGGCGGGCGAGTTTGCCCGTTTCGGCGAACCGTTTTCGCGCCACGTTGCCGCTGGTCGATATTGGCGCACCGAGGCGGGGCGCGAATGGCATGAGTTGCTGCGCCAGAAGATGAAAAATGCCGATGTTGGCGGCGTTAGTCGGTGGACATTTGAGACGCCTGTGCGCGCCGTTATTGTGAAAAATGGCTGGACCCTCGTCGTTGACGGGCGAGCCGACCAAATGCGGCGTCCGTTAGAGGCAGGTGAGCCGGTTGAAGTGCGCGAAGTGAAAACGGTGATGGAGACTTTGCCGCGACCGGTTTCCTACTGGCGCGAGACGCGGCGGGCGTTTTTTTCGCAGCTTGCGTTGTATTGCCTCGGTTTCGCGCAAATGCCCGAAAACGCTGGGCGGGTTGTGCGCGGGACGCTTGTGCTCGTCGAACCGGCGACCGGCGTCATTCAGGAATTATCCTTTGACGATGCTCCGTTGGAATGGTTGGAGACGGAGACTTGCCTTCTCACCCATTTTGCCGAGACACGCTGGACGAGCCGCCTCCGGTTGGAAAATCTCCGTCTTTTGACGCCTTTCCGTGAAACGCGTCCGGAATGCGTGGATGCCGCGGATCGCCTCGCTTCTTTGCCGTCCGGCGTGGTTTTGATTGAGGCGCCGACGGGTTTTGGGAAGACATTGCTTGCACTCGGCGATGCGTTGCGGCGGCTGCGCGACGGCGAGGTGTCGCGTGTCGTCTATGTTACGGGAAAAAATTCCGGGCGTTTGCAGGTATTTCGCGAAATGGAACGCCTTGTCGAACCGGGCACATTGCGCACGTTGACGCTCCATTCACGCGAAGAGCACGCGCTCCCCGGTCTGCCCCAGCCGCCGGAGGTTTGGCGCGAAAACTGGCGGCGATACGGCATTGACCCGAACGCCATTTTTGACGGAGGCCGCACTTCTCTCGCCGACGTGCGCGAACTCGGTCTCCATTCGGGCGTGCCGCCGTGGGAAATAACACGTGCCCTGCTCCCTCTCGCTGAACTGATTTTGTGCGACTACAATTACGTTTTTTCGCCGAGGCAGGCGGGAGTGCTCGTCGGCATGACTGGTTGGGACGCCGGCACTACTTTGCTCGTGGTAGATGAGGCGCACAACCTCCCTGCCCGTGCCGCTGCCGCCCGTTCCGTCGAGGCTTCTGCTGACGATGCTTGGCGGGCTTTGGACGCGCTCCTTGGCGCGGGCGCGCCGAACGCGTGGCGGCGTCTCTGGGAAGCGTGGGTGGATTTTCTTGCCGCCCTCCCGATGGCGGACTCGCCGCCTTTTGAATCCATTTTTAAGGCGCGTTCCTTGTGCGAAGAAATTACCCGCCTCTGGTGTGAACGCCCCCCTTTCGGTCTCGATTTGGAACGCGAGACAATGGATGCGTTGGAAATTCCCGCCCTCATGCTCACGGCTCTTGATGGCGGTTTTGACGAGGACAATGACCGCCCCGACCATGCGTTAGCCGATGCCGAAAATCATCTGACCTGGTCGCCGCGCCTAGGATGTTTGCGTGTTGAACACCTTGATGCCAGCGAAGCCATCGGTTTCACCCTGCGCCAATTTCACCGCGCTTTGCTCATGTCGGCTACGCTTTCGCCAATGGACGATTTTGAGGCTACCTGCGGACTCGCCGCGTGCGAATCTGCCCGCCTGGATTGCTCCGCTCCGTGGCGCATGGATGCCTACAAGGTCATCGTGGACGCCCGTGTGGATACGCGCTTGAAATCTCGCGAACGCCATGCCCGCACGACCGCAGAAACGGTGATAGCACTGGCGGCGGCGGAACCTGTCGTCGTGTTTTTCCCTTCGTATCGCTACGCGCAGAGCATAGCCGTTTATATTGCTGCGATTGACCCCGGTTTGCGTGTCGCCATTCAGCCGGCGGGCGCGAATCCCGCGCAAAACGCCGATTTTATCGCGGAGGCATTGTTGACCGCCAACGCCCTTTTCTTTGTGATGGGCGGTAGTTTAGCGGAAGGAATCGATTTGCTCGGCGGGCGGATTTTCCGGGCAATGGTAGTCAGCCCCGGTCTCCCCGATGTGACGCCCCCGCGGTCAGCACTCATGGAACTTTTGCGCCGCCGCAAGGCCGCCGATCCCTTTCGCGAAATCTATTTAATTCCGGCTATGCGCAAAGTGAACCAAGCACTCGGGCGCCTCGTCCGCGCCCCCGGGCAACA
>JAISZI010000001.1 GCA_031269335.1 Puniceicoccales bacterium | reverse complement strand
GGGGTGGGCAGAAATTTTGTCGTAAAAAAATGCTTGCCCAAAATCCGGAAGATGGCACCGTCCGCGCCTTCCTTTTTTGGGCAGTGTCATTGACGTCTTGTCCAAGGAATGAGCAGAGCGGTGGGGTAACCAAGTGGTTAAAGGAGGCAGACTGTAAATTTGTCGCGCGACGCGCTTCGGGGGTTCGAATCCCTCCCCCACCACCAGTTTCAAAAAAAAGCCCGCGACCACAAGAGTCGCGGGTTTTTCGTGTCCTTTTTCGACGGGGACGCTCTGATGCGGCGCAAATCGCTTATTCTTCGTCTTGTTCTTCGTCTGCACTCGACTCGTCGTCCCAGCGCATAGTGTCGTCTTCTTCAATTTTTTCGTCGGTCTCGATGTCGAAGCCATCGCCGACGTCGATGTTTTCCCCTTCGTCCGCCTCGTCGCTGACGCTATCTTCGTCCCCTGAAAGTTCGTAGCCTTCTGGGACGAACTCTAAAATATCCGTTATTTCCTGAAAAACGTGTAATCCTCGCCCTTCGATATAGGTCTGGTTTTGGATTTCGCGCACATGGTCTTCCAGTTCATCAACCGTCAATTTTTGTTCAAAATTAATGTTATCATTCAAGAACTTAACGCGTAATTGTGTGATGTGGTCAACGAACTCGGCGTAGGGACCTTTTTCTTCATCTACGACGTCGGGGAGAGCGAACAGGATGGCGTCTGACTCGAAAAAACTTTCGTTGACACGGATAAGGCGGACGGACTTGTCGCGCATCGTTTCTTGTATTTGAAACGGGATGAATGCGGACTCTACGATGTCTTGCAAAAGCCCGTATTCACGCAGTGGGTCAAGCAAGTCGAGGACGTAAGTGACTTGTTTTGGGTCGAGGATAGACAAGCCGTCGATGTCCCAATTTACCGCGTCGCTCGTTTTTTTTACCCACCAATTTAGGTCTCTGCCGAGGCGGGCAACGCACCAAAGAAGATTTGTGGACTGTTTAGCCATTGGGGAGCCGATGGCATCAAAGAATCGCTACTTGTCAAGCACTGCACGGAAATCGTCATTGTCCGGTTTACATGGACGGTAGGTGCGGGGTGTCGGGGGGCGGGGAAGGGGCTGGAACCTCTTCCAGATGAAGGAGTTGTTGGGCGGTATCATCTGCTGTTTCGGTGGGAGCGGGGAGGGTTTCGACATTGCGCAATTTGCGTTCTATGGCGCGGGAGCGGACGCCTGTTTGTTCAATTTCTTTTGAGGCGGATTCAAGTTTCTTTTGAACCTTGTCGAGGATTTCGCCGAATTTTCCGAACTCTGTCTTGACGGAGCCGAGGACTTTCCAGACTTCGCCTGCGCGTTGTTCGACGGCAAGGGTGCGAAATCCCATTTGAAGGCTGTTGAGAAGGGCGGCGAGTGTCGTGGGACCGGCGAGGGTGACGTGGTGCGCACGCTGGATATCGCTGACGAGGCCTGGTTGGCGAAGGAGTTCTGCGTAAAGGCCTTCGGTGGGGAGAAAGAGAATGGCGAAATCGGTGCTGTGGGGCGGGACGATGTATTTTTGGGAAATGAGTTTTGCTTGGTCGGTGACGCGGGCGACGAGTGCTTTGGTGGCGGTGGCGACGCCATCGGTGTCGGCATGTTCGGCGGCGATGGCGAGGCGTTCGTAGTCTTCGATGGGAAACTTGGCATCAATGGGGAGCCAGACGGGAGTGTTGGTCGAGGAGTTGCCCGGTAGGCGGATGGCGAATTCTACGCGGTCGGTGGAGTCTGGGCGAATGGCGACATTGGCGGCGTATTGTTCGTGCGTGAGGAGTTGTTCGAGGAGGTTGGCGAGCTGGTATTCGCCCCAAGTGCCACGGGTTTTGACGTTGGTGAGGACGCGTTTGAGGTCGCCGACTGTAACTGCCATCTGGCGCATTTCGCCGAGTGAACGGGTGACTTTTTCGAGGTTTTCGCCTACGAGTCTGAAATTTTCGCCGAGGCGTTTTTCGAGGGTGGACTGGAGTTTTTCGTCCACGGTGAGGCGCATTTCTTCGAGTTTGGCGGTATTTTGGGCGGCGAGGGAGTCGAGGCGGGAATCGAGGGTTTGGCGCACTTGGGCAAGTGCTTCGGCGAGAACTGATTGGAGTTGGGCGAGGCGGGTTGCGAAATCGGTAAGTTGTTGGTTTTGGGCGGAGCGGGCATTTTCTAATGCGTAAGCGGTATTTTTTTGAAATTCGCCGAATTGGGCGCGGGTGTCGGTGCGGGCGGCGTTGGCGGAGTCGGTGAGTTCGGTGCGGGTTTTGGCGAGAATGTCTGTGATGCGTTGGGAATAGCCGTCTAATTTTTCGAGCGTGGCGGCGCGGAGTTTTTCGAGGTGCGCGATAATTTCTGTGCGGGTTGTATCTTGATGTTGGCGTTGGTTTTGGGTGGCGCGATCGATGCTTGCCACCAGTTCTGTGCGCAGCAGCACGAGGAGGTTGGCAAGTTCGCTGCGGATATTTTGTTCAACGCGGTTTTGTGCAGCGGCGAGGTCGGCAACGAATTTGGCGAGCGCGGCGGCATTTTCGGAAACGCGTCGCAACCGGTGCGCGAGATAGGCAATGCCGATGCCGACAAGGACGAAAATAGCCCACGAGACGTATTCGAGTGGAAGTGGCATTTGCGTTTCCGAAGGGTGTTTGCGGTGAATTAAAAAGAGGCGAAACTTTTTTTGTTAAGCAATTTTTAAGCAGTATCCGGAGCTTCTCGGGTTACTTAGATTGGCGGCGAGGCGCACGCGTGTTTTGAAGGCTTCGCCGACGAGATATTCTATGGCGTTTGTGGTGTTGAACATTGCAGGAATGAGTGCGGGGCAGAATTAGGGTTAAAACGGTTTGTTTGGGCAAGTAAAATTTCAATAGGAGGGCGAGATTTTTCCAGATGGAGGCGGGGTTAAGGGTGGGGACGGAGAAAATCCCGCTTGCTACCGTGGCTGGGGCGGGCACTTTTCCAGGCAAAAAGACACACGACGCACATGGCCAAACCAACAGGATTTCTTGATTATGTCCGCGAGACACCGGCTTCTCGTCCGCCGCTTGAACGGGTTCGGGATTGGGATGAATTTCACCGTCATCTTGATGGCGAGCGGCTGCGCACGCAGGCGGCGCGATGTATGGAGTGCGGTGTTCCGTTTTGTCATGCTGGGCGGTTAGTCAGCGGCATGGCGACGGGGTGTCCGTTGCACAATCTCATTCCAGAGTTTAACGACCTTGTCTATCGGGGGTTGTGGAGGCAGGCGTGGGAGCGCCTTGATAAGACGAGTAATTTTCCGGAGTTCACAAGTCGCGTGTGTCCGGCACTTTGCGAAGTAGGTTGCACGTTGGGTGCCATTGGCATGCCGCCGATCACGGTCAAGGCGGTGGAATACGCCATTATTGAGCGGGCGTGGGCGGAGGGTTGGGTGTTGCCGAAAGTCCCGCCTGTGCGCACGGGGAAGAGGGTGGCGGTCGTTGGAAGTGGTCCGGCGGGTCTCGCTGCCGCTGCGCAGCTCAACACCGCCGGGCATTCGGTGACCGTTTTCGAGCGCGCCGACCGACCGGGGGGATTGCTTATGTATGGGATTCCCAACATGAAACTCGACAAGGGGGTCATTTTGCGACGTGTCCGTTTGCTGGAAGAAAGCGGGGTTAAATTTATTTACAACGCCCACATCGGCGTGGAAGTCGACGCGCAGGACATCTTGAACACCCACGACGCCGTTGTCCTTTGCACTGGGTCAACTCGCCCGCGGGACGCGAACGTCGAGGGGCGCACGCTCAAGGGCGTCCATTTTGCCGTGGATTATCTTACTGCGGCTACGAAGGCGCTTTTGAGCGGCGACGTCGAAGCAACGGAGATAAACGCTGCGGGTCTGAACGTGGTCGTCATCGGGGGCGGCGATACGGGGAATGATTGTTTGGGGACGGTGTTTCGCCAAAGCGAGGCGTGCGCTTTGACTGCGACGCGGCAACGCGGGCGACGTGTCACGCAGCTTGAAATCATGACCCGCCCGCCTGACACCCGCCAGCCGGACAATGTGTGGCCGGAATGGCCGAAGGTGTTGAAGGTGGATTACGGGCAAGAAGAGGCGATCGCCTTGCGCGAGGATACGCGGGAAGACGCCGCAGACACGGTGGAGGTGGACGCCTACCCGCGCCGCTATTGCAAAACGGTGAAAAAATTCGTCGGCGACGCCAACGGGCATGTCCGCGAAGTTGTAGCTGTTAATGTGGAATGGAAAAAGGACGCATCCGGTCGCATTGTCCCCGTGGAAGTGGCAGGTTCGGAGAAGACGATTCCCGCCGATATCGTGCTTCTCGCGATGGGCTTTTTGGGAACGGACACAGCGTTGCTCAATGAGCTTGGGGTTGAGGCAGATGCACGCGGCAACATCAAAGCAGGACACAACGCTCATCGCACGAATCACCCGAAAATTTTTGCCGCAGGAGATTGCCGCCGCGGGCAGAGCCTCGTCGTGTGGGCGGTGAACGAAGGGCGTGCCGCAGCCCGTGAGTGCGACCGTTTCCTCATGGGCTACACGATGTTGCCTTGATAGCGAAGCTGAGCGCTCGTGCCGCTGCGCTCCGATTCGACAGCGACGGCGGCGGCTTCGCGATTGTTGCATCGCGTTTGGTTCACGTTAGCCCTTGATTACGTCTCACATGCATCGCTCTTTTCGACAAACCGATTCATTACGCCCGCCGCCGGGGAATTTCGCCGCCTACATTTTTGATTGTGACGGCACCCTCGCCGCAACCATGCATTTGCACCACGAAGCATGGCTCTATGCCATCAAACAGCAAACGGGCACCGCTCCAGACTGGGACTGGGATTCCTTCAGCTCAATGGGCGGCATGTCCATAGAGGACACCGTTGTTATCCTCGAAAAACGCTTTGGTTTCACCCTCGCCGTTCCCGCCATCATTGCCGACACCGATGCCTTTCTCGAAAAACGCCTCGGCTCCGTCGAACCGTGCGCTGACGCCCTCGCCCTCGCCCACGAAGCCGCCGCAAACGGCGTGCTTCTCGCAGTCGCTTCCGGCGGTTACCGCTGGCGCGTCGAACACACCCTGCACACCATCGGTGCCACGGCACTGTTCCCCGTGGTGGTGACGAGCGAAGACGTCGCCCGCGTGAAGCCTGCCCCAGATTTGTTTTTGCTCGCCGCACGCCGCTTGGGTGTCCCGCCCGAATCTTGCCTCGTCATTGAAGATAGCCCAAGAGGGCGCGATGCCGCCATTGCCGCCGGAATGGAATGCTTGCTCGTTGAGCCGGTTTGACGCCATTCCCCTCCAAAAAATAATTCACTGCGCCCCTTCAAAAAACCCTTGACCTGCGTCGGAAAAATTTCACTTTCCGCCCCTTCGTTTGTTCTTTTGCGTCCCCTTCGTCTAGGCCGGCCTAGGACACCAGGTTTTCATCCTGAGAACTGGGGTTCGAATCCCCAAGGGGGCGCCACATTTAAGACACCGTGTTAAAATCACTGGTGTCTTTTTTTGTGTCTTCCCGTGTCCGAAACAACACTTGCCAGAGCACAGAAACACCATGTCTTGCACCTTTATGTCCAACACAGCCGATACGCGGATGCGCATTCCGCAGCTCATCCGCAGTCTTCCTCCGGAATTGGCGGAAACCATTTTCGCCTACGTCCAGGCGGAAAAACGGGAAACCTTTGCCACCCTCATGGCAAGCGTCGGAGCCGTTTTGAAGTTTCGCCCGAATATCTGGAAAACGTGGTCAAAACTACGGCAACGCGAGTGGCTCCGCGCAAACCTCGGTCTCTCGCGTTTCGCAGACATAGCGCGGCAGCTGCTCCAAGAATGGTTCATCAACCAACGCGGGCAAATGCTTTGCCAATTCCTCGACGTCCTCTCCATCGAGCACGACGACACCGGTTACATCAAAGGCGACCTTCCCGAAACCTTCGATTCCGCCAAACTCGTCGAAGGCGTCGAAGCACTTCTCAAAAACTTCCCTGCGCCGGAAGTCGCCCTCTACCTGCACCTCTTCCAGCACGGCGGCGACAAGGGCTGGGACTCCATTGCCGACCTCCTCAAAAACGATGAACGCCTGCTGCTCAACCCTGGTCAGGTTCCTCCGGCGTGACATTTTCTCCTTCGCGCTGCGCCGCCAACGGCTAACGCCTCCCCTCATCCGCGTTTTCTTGCCTCTTTTTTCGTCACCGCAACAAATCCGGCGAAACACCGCCGTTGACATTGCGCCCTGAGGCGGCAGGGTGCTCGCCTTTTCCTCATCTCACTTAAAACACAGTTCTCTTTATGCAACTGCTTCCTTCTTCTCCGTTGAGTATCCTTCCGGCGGACATTATCGTCTTCGTGCTTTTCCTCCTCGCCGTGGTCGGGCTTGGTCTTGTGAAGAGCCGCCCTGCCGCTGGGACTGGCGCGACGAGCGAGTCTTACTTTCTCGCCGGGCGCGGGTTAAAGTGGTGGCTCATCGGTATTTCGCTCATTGCGGCAAATATCTCTTCGGAGCAATTCGTCGGGATGTCGGGCAATGCCGCCGACTTCGGAATGGCAGTGGCGAGTTACGAGTGGATGGCGGCGGTCACGCTTGTCGTCGTCGCATTCTGCTTTTTGCCCTACTTCTTGAAGACGGGCATTTTCACGATTCCCCACTTTTTGGAACACCGCTACAACGGCACGGCGCGCACCGTCATGGCGGCGTTCACGATGGTGATCCTCATCGGCGTGTCGCTCACGGGCGTTATTTATGCGGGCGCACTCACCATGAGCGAGCTTTTCGCGGGACACACCTTCTTGGGTATCACGCTGGGACTTCAAGAATGGAGTTGGGCAATAGGCCTTGTCGCAGCACTTTACGTGTGCGCGGGGGGATTAAAGGCTTCGGCGTGGGCGGACTTGATCCAAGGGATCGCCCTTGTGCTCGCCGGCGTCGTCATTATTTGGCTGGCTCTTGACAAGCTGGGCGCGACGCCGCTCGCCGCTCTCGCCGCTCCCGACGGCGCGGTGCCTTTGCCGGTAACCGACGCCTCCGGTGGGATCGCAAAATTACATGCGCTCAATCACGAGAAACTCACCATGTTTCTACCGGCGGACAACAAAGACATTCCGTGGACAGCGTTGTTGATAGGGCTTTGGATACCAAACTTTTACTACTGGGGTCTGAACCAATACATTACGCAGCGCGTGCTCGGCTCGGCATCTTTGAAAGAAGGGCAGAAGGGCATCGTTTTCGCCGCAGCGATGAAACTCGTCATTCCTTTCGTAATAGTCATTCCGGGCATTATTGCCTTCAACCTCTACAGCAAAGACCTCGCCGAAGCACAGCATCGCACCAACCAGAACGAAATCGCCAAAGTCACTTCCGCTGCCTCCGCAAAAACCTATTTCGAGATGGACCCGCGTTGGGCGCTCGCCCATAAAACCGCCGCCGCCGACATCGAAGCCCGTAACAACAACGTCTGCAATTCCCACAAAATCAACACCATACGCCTCTCCGTTTTCCCCCCTGACAAGCTCGCCGCCGAGGTCACCCGCTTTGGCAAAGACAATGCCAACGCCGCCACCCTGCTCGTTGTCAGCCAGACCAAAGAAAACGCTGCCGCAGTAAAAGCTGTCTCTGGCAAAATTGATGCTCACAACCGGAACGTCTTCAAAAAGGCTGGCATTGAAGTGAAGCAACTTAACTACTATAAATTCGACGCGGCGTTGAGCTTACTCATCAAACGCCTACTGCCTGAAGCCAGCGCGGGGTTGGTGGGCTTCGTCCTCGCCGCATTGCTCGGCGCGATTGTCAGCTCGCTTGCCGCCGTCCTCAACGCGGCTTCGGCAATTTTCACCATCGATATTTTCCAAAAACACGTTCACCGAAACGCGACACAGACCACCCTCGTCCGCACAGGGCGAATCACCGTCCTCGTGTTTGCCGTTACTGGCTGCGTGCTGGCTCCGCTCCTTGATACGTTCGGAAGCATCTTCAAATACATACAAGAATTTCAGGGGTATATTTCGCCGGGCATCCTCGCAGTATTCGTCTTCGGGTTGCTGAATCGGCGCGCACCGGGAGCCGCAGGTGTGGCGGGGCTGCTGATTACGCCCTTCCTCTACGGCGCCCTCGCATTCTTCGTGCCGGAGGTGTCCTTCCTCAACCGCATGGCAGTTTGCTTCTTCGCCATCATGGGCGTCATGTGGCTCATCGGCATCGCTCGCCCACTCGCCAAACCAGTGGAGTTCGCCGCACCGGAAAGCGGCGGAGTCAGCCTCGAAACCTCCCGTGGTGCCAAAATCACCGGCATTGTCATCGTCGCCGTCGCCGTCGCGCTCTACGTGATATTCAGCCCGCTCGGTGTTGCTGGATAATGTGTTGCGACGTCGCTCTCTCTGCAAAACGGCTCTTTTTCCCAGCCCATCCATGCGCCTACGTCCATTCGCCGCGACATCGTTATTGTCATTAGTGCTATTGCCCGCCGCAGCACTCTTTGTGGCGACGGGCTGCGGTAACACCGCTGCACCGCCGCCCCCATCGCGCCCCCAATACGCTCTCGTTTGCGCGAAAGGCGTCTCCTTCGATCCGGACAAACCCGCCGGTTACGACACCCGCATCGGCGGTTTTTGGCTCTGTGGCGCAGCGGGCACCGTCCGCCTCGACCCGATTTCGCCACCGCCTGCGACTGCGGAAGCACCGACTTCCCTCTTTTTAAGCATCCGCACGCAAAACATCGCTCTCCTGCGCATCGGCACCCCGGAATGCATTTTCAGCTTTGCCCCGGCTAATCCCGCTTTCATCGACGTCCGCTTTCCTGCCGACCCCTCCCACGTACAAGCCATCCGCAACACCGATTCCATCAACATCACCCGCGCCGACGGACGTTTCCTCGTGAAACTCTCCGCCGAATTCCTTCGCCTCCACGCCCCTCATGGGGCCTCGCTCTCGTGGTTTGGTCAGCAATAGCCCCGTTTTCTTCATAACCATAAGGGTAAAATGGCAACACCAGCTTTCATCACAATCGCCGTGGACGGCGGCGCAGCTTCGGGTAAATCCACCACTTGCCGCAACCTCGCCAAACGCTTTCACCTCCTCCACGTTGACACCGGTTCCCACTACCGGACGATTACCCTCGCTTTGCTCCGCGCCAACATCGCCCCTGATGACACCGCTGCCATCGAAGTCGCCTTGAATCCATCTGCCGCCGACACCTCCATTACCACGGGCACCCTCCTCTGCGGCAATTCCGCCCGCCTCACCATTAACGGCACCGCCCCGGACGCCGCCGATTTGCGTTCCCCCGCCGTGAACGCCGCCGTGTCGCCCTTTGCCGCTGTCCCCGCCGTGCGCCACTTCCTCTTCGCCTACCAACGCAGCCAAGTCGCCACAGCACGCACACACGGCTTCCACGGTCTAATCATGGAAGGGCGCGACATCGGCTCCGTAATTTTGCCCGATGCCCACCTGCGCATCTTTCTTGAAGCCGATCCCGCCGCACGCGCCGCACGCCGCGCTGCCGAAGGGGGCATAGACTCTATCGTAACTCGCGACCAGACAGATTCTTCCCGCTCCACAGCCCCGCTTCTTTGCCCGCCGGGAGCAATCCGCATTGACAACACTCACGTGCCGCTCGCCTCAGTCGTAGATCAAATCGCCGCCCTAATTGACGCCGCCCGCGCCGCCCTCTGACGACCGACTTTCCCGACCCGCCGAAATAGACATTGACACGCAACCTTGTTCCGCATTTGGGGTTGCCTGTCTGGGTGAATGTTCAGCTTCACCCGTCAGAGAAAAGTTGGAGAAAACACGTCACAACTAACTAATAGTCGCCATGAAAAAGTTACACTCATTTCTCAAAAACCATCGGGCGAGTTTCAATGTTGCATCAGTCCTCATGCTCGTGTTTGCCGGAATTTCGTTTTGCGCCTGTTCGACACCGCTTAGCGCCAATAAAACCGAACCGGTAATCACCAATAAAACCGAGCCGGTAGCTGCCGCGCCGAAGGCTTCTGCCATCGAAACATTGCGCGTTTCCCGTGACAAAGCCACCATTGAGACGTCGCCGACCTACAATGGCGTTATGCCCGACATGGAGCGCATCGAAGGCACCTCCCTCGAATACGCGTTAAACAGCACCGCAGCGGTGTTGCGCACGCCCGATGGCTCGTGGTTCACCTGCGAAAATGGCATTTGGTTCACCGCTACCACTGCCCACGGACCGTGGGCTGTCGCGATCGCGATTCCTTCCGACATCAAGCGCATTCCAGGTAGCCATCCGGTGGCTTTTGTCGCCTTTGCCCGATTGCGCGAATACGACGGCACAAATGTTTGGTTTGAAATAGATAAGGAAGGTTACTACGCAACAGAAGCCGCCACTGACGCAGAAACACCCGCCCAAACCACGCCCGAGCCTGAGATTCCGCCCACCATCGCCGCTCCGGTTGCGCAAACAACGCAACCTGCGCAATACAGTTACCCTGCGGTGTGGACAGATTATTCATGGAACGTGGGCATAAGTTCCGGGTGGTGGGGCATTTCGGTCGGACCAACATTTTGGTATGGAACGACACTCGGGGTAGGATTCTATTATCCGTCGTGGTATTCCCCGTGGTATTATTCCACCTACTGGGTCTATTATCCGCGTTATTACCACCGGCCTCATTACTATTATCATCACCACCACCACCATTACCGCCCTCATCAAGGGTATTATCGCCCAATCGGGCACATTGGCAGACCGCCGCCACGGACCATCAGCCGCCCGCACTTAGTAACGCGCACACATGGCGGTCCGAGACACGTGATTGTGCAACGCCCCCGTCCCACCACAGTTTTGCGGGCGCGTCCGGGACTCGTGCGTTACAACAGACCTGTAAGATTCGACCGGCCCAGCACGATAAACCGCCCGTTTTCTTCGCGCCCAGGGATCGTTCGTCCGCCTCAACCATCCGTGAGACCCGGCCATCCGGCGTCCGCTCCAGTCAAACGGGCGGTGCCCGCGCCGCGCCCTGGGGTCGTTCGTTCCGCACCCGCACCGAAACCAGTTGTGCGTCCTGCGCCCACGCCCGCGCCGCGCCCTGTCATTCGCTCCGTGCCTGCCCCGACTCCGCGCCCAACCGCTGGCACTCTCACGCGCCCGGCACCATCGCCAGCCGCACGTCCGGCGCCAGCACCAGTCGCGCCGCGTTCCGCGCCAGCTCCAGCTGCACGTCCGGCTCCGGCACCGGTCACGCGCTCCGCACCGGCGCCGGTTTCACGTCCCGCACCGGCTCCCGCACCGGTCACGCGCTCTGCGCCGACTGAACGGGAACGCTCTTCACCCGAACGCCGCGAGTCTCCATCGCGGAGCAGCCATGGGTCGCGCCGGTAATTAACCACCTTTTTTCCGAAGACGCAATTTTATGAGAAACTACTTCTTTTCCGCCGCTCTGTTGTTGTTCTATCCTTTCATAGCGAAGGCTGCTCCGCTTGATCCCACCGGTGTTCCTGCCGCAGCAAGTGGAATAATTCATTTTGATTTAGACGCTGCCGCAAAATCTCCATTTTTTGAGGAAATCCAAAAATCGCTTCTTCGTAATCTTCCCCAAATCGAGACACTGAAAACTGAATTTGGCGTTTCTTCTGACGGCGGAATTAGTTCCATAACTATCGCCCTCATCCCTTCTTCCGGAACAGAACATAAAACCACCGGCGACCCGCCTCGCCATTTTCGCTTTAGCCCCCATGGCATCATTTTATTGCGAGGCGAATTTGCTGCTTCCAAAATAATGGCTGGCGCCATCAAAAAAGATGTCCGCCTCGAAATAATTCATGGTCACGCCTTTCTTGACGCCTCCTCCCTGGCTTTTTCAAAAAGTGTGAAAAAAATTGTGATTGGCGCACTTGACAATAACACGCTTCTCATTGCTGATACGGATGTTATCAAGAGTGTTATCCAGGCTTTTGCTGACAAAAACAAATCCCGTCCTTTGCCGAAAAATCTATTGGAATTAACGCAGCAGAAAAAAACACCCATCGTTTCGGGGTACTTGGAAAAAAACTTGTTTTATTCCCCGCCGAAAACTGGCGTAAATCAATCACAACCAAATTCTATCTTCTTTCACATGAGTGATAACGGGCAAAATGTGGACGCTTATATTTCAATGGAATTTCCCACCCCGATAGACGCACGCAAAGCACGGGCTGATTTCCAAAAGGTCATTCTTTTCCATCTTTCCGGTTTACCCAACGGACAAAACGCGGACAACAACCCTCCTCCGGAAAAATCAGTCTTGCAGGGACTGCGCACAAAGCTGCTCGATGCGATAGAATTTCCCTCCACGGGCAGCATCTTTGATGTCAAAGTTGCCTTTCCCACAGCCGATTCTCTCGTTTTTCTTAAAGCCGCCACCGCAAATCCCCAAAAGAAACAAACTCCTCCGACTAAAACCAATCCACCGTCCAACAATAAATAAAATACAGTTTATGCCAGATCACGGGGTTACGGATTGAGTCGCGGGTTCAGACAAACGCGGACGGTGTTCCGTGTTCTTCCATAAATACCATATTCCCATCGACGCCACAGCGCACAACAGTATGAAAGCCAACGTTTCCCACGGCGAAGCATCCCTCCCTTTGCGCACGACAAAAACGTCATCATCATCTCCCACTTTTATTCCAACAAACTCTTTTCCGACAAGTTTCGTTTCAGGAGTTTCTTCATGAGGAGCTGCCTTCGTGGCGGTGCCCTTGATTTCCATGTCGAATTTCATGCCGCCAGTTAACTCAATTTTTTCTTCATAGATCAACCTGTTTTTTTATCAGGATAAGAGTTGACAGCGTTTTTCGTGCGGGGCTTTTTCGGAACCATGATCATTGTTTTCCACTTTGCGCTTCCTCTCGGTGTATTTGACAGAGAACGAGAAATGAAACCGGTTTCCGTCCCTTTTTAAATGCGGCTTGCTTCACCCAAAATTCGGTTTGTCGTTGTGGCACTGGCGTTTGCCGTGCTCATTGCGATATCGCTTGCACCCGGACCAACCGATGAGCGACTTTCGTGGACAGAGTTTTTCCACGGGTTGTTGCGCACGGGCGCATTGGACGACGGGTCGTTTGCGCAGGAAATTATCTGGGGGATACGTTTGCCGCGCCTTGCTATCGCGATGTTGGCGGGAGCGGCACTGGCTTCGAGCGGCGTTGTCATGCAGGCATTTTTTCGTAACGCGCTCGCAAGCCCCGGGTTGCTGGGCGTGAGCGCGGGTGCGACAACAGGTGCGGTAAGTGTTATTGGCGCGGGACTTGCAGTGCAATCGTTGTTTTTTTTGCCTGCGGCGGCTATCGTGGGAGCATTCGCATCCACGGGGCTTGTAATCGGATTGGCACGGAGCGGCGCAAGCACGGAGCGGTTGTTGCTCTCCGGCGTCGCTCTTAACTCTATATTAGGAGCAGTAACGAGTTACGTTCTTTCTAACACAACATTGACCTATGAACGAAATGCGCAGATTTTTTTCTGGCTCCTCGGCGGTCTCGAAAATCGAACCTGGGAACACGTCTGCATCGCCTCGCCCATCTTGCTGATCCTTGCGTTGCTTTACCCGTTGGGGCGGCCGATGGATTTGATCAGCCTTGGGGCGGACGAAGCACATAGCCTTGGCGTAGATGTGCGCACCCTGCAATTGCGCCTCATCATTCTCTCGACGGCACTCACCGCGCTGGCGACGGCTGTCGTGGGGACAGTCGGTTTTGTTGGGCTGGTAGTGCCCCACATTTTACGCCTGTTGACGGGCGCGGAACACCGCCGACTTCTGCCTTTCTCCATGTTCGGCGGAGCGGCGTTCATGCTCGTCTGCGACATTATCGGACGGCATGCGGGCGGACTGCGCATCGGGATTGTGACATCGCTCATCGGAGGACCGTTTTTCCTCTGGCTACTCCGTAAAAAGTGACGACTCTTCAAGTTATGCCTCTCTGCCTTCACGCTGTTTCCGTCCCCGGACGCCTCGTCAATGCCAGACTCCAGCTCGAGCCGGGGATGCTCACGGGGCTAATCGGACCCAACGGTTCCGGCAAATCCACCTTGCTGCAAGTGGCAGCCGGCTTGCTGCCCGCCGCTACCGGCGAGGTCGCCTGGGGCGGCCGCTCCCTTGCAAAAATTCCCCTCATAGAACGCGGACAACTTACGGCATGGGTGCCACAAGATGCACGGTTTGAGTTCGGCTTCACCGTCCGATCTGTCGTCGCGCAAGGACGTTACGCGCACGGGGACGATGGTGCCGGGGTTGACGCCGCATTGGTGGAACTCGACCTGTCAGCCCTTGCTTCGCGCCCCGTCACGCGGCTTTCCGGGGGAGAATGCCGCCGTGTGCTGCTCGCCCGCGCCCTTGCGACCAATGCGTCGCTCCAGCTTTGGGACGAGCCGCTCGCGCCCCTCGACCCTCGACACGCCCTTGAAACACTTGCGCTCGCCCGCAAATTGGCTCAGCGCACCGGTGCCGCGACGCTTTTCTCATTACACGATCTCGCCCTCGCCGCTTCGCTCGACCGCGTCGTTGTGATGCACGAAGGACGGCTGCTTGCCCACGGAACTCCCGAGAACGTGTTCACACCGGAATTGTTGCTCAAAGTTTTTCGAGTGCGCTCGACCCTCCAGCTGCGCCCCGTCATGGAACTGCCCTGAAAACACTCCCAGAAAAAAACACGGGAACAACGCCACGCCGACGTTGTTATCTGCCCCTTCCATGAAAACATCAAAATTCCTTTTTTCCCTGCTCGGCGGGGGATTAATCGCGGCACTGGCACTATCCCCCACCGATAGTCTCCGCGCCCAATGCAAATCCGCCGAATGGAAGCCTCTCTTCAACGGAAAAAATCTCGACGGCTGGGTCGTGCGCGGCGGCAACGCTAAGTTCGATATTAAAAACGGCGAAATTATCGGCATTGTCGCCGCTAAAACACCTAACACCTTTCTCTGCACAGAAAAAAATTACGGCGATTTCGTTCTCGAACTCGAGTTCAATTGCCCCGCCGAACTGAACTCCGGCGTGCAAATTCGCAGCGAATACCTCACCGAAGACAGAGTGGTAAAGGACGCCCCTCCCTTGCCGGGTCAAAAACCACGCACAGTCAAATTAAAAGCGGGCAATGTTTCCGGCTACCAAGTCGAAATTGATTATCGCTCCGGTCGCACCGGCGGCATTTATGACGAAGCCCGCCGCAATGGCTGGGTCTATCCCCAAGTTAATAGCCAACAAGATAAAGAGTTTAGAGCACAAGGTGAAAAAATCATAAAAGCAGCCACATGGCAAAAACTTCGCGTAGAAACCTCCGGCAGCACCATACGCACTTTCATTGACGGACACCTGCGGGCAGACGCCCGTGACACTATGTCCTCTACGGGCATCATCGCCCTGCAAGTCCATTCCTCCCCTGTGCGCGACGCCGGAAAACAAATTCGTTTCCGCAACATCAGAATCAAAGAAGTTTCGCCCACCCCGATAGCGGTTCCTTCCGCCGCTAAATAAAAAAATAAGCACGCACCGCCATGCCAGATACCGAAATTACAAGCGGGGTTCCCGACAGCCTCAAAGACGTGACTCCTAATCCATGGATAGAAGTCTTGAAACTACGCCACGGCGAGGACCGATCTTTCGCGCATGTCATTGAAAGTAAAGTCCTTACAGCCGTCCCAGCCGAGTTTCCAGAATTGGAAAAACGCCTCATCGCTATCCTTAAAAATAAGAACGCTTCCTTGCTCGCTAAAGAATTTGCCTGCCGCATGCTCGCCCTCATCGGTTCCGAGGCGTGCGTGCCGGTTGTCGCCCCGCTTCTTTCCAATAAACAGCTCGCTCACTTCGCACGCATGGCTCTCGCCCCTATCTCGGGAAAAAAAGTGGATACCGCCTTGCGTGAAGCTCTCCCAAAAATCTCCGGTCCCGAAAAACAAGGTCTCCTCGCAACAATCGCCTCAAGAGAAAAAAAACTCTCCGCGCTCTAAGAAACACGCTCTAACCTACGAACCGCCAAAAACTTACTCGCATGAAAAAAGTACTGCTCACACTTGCGTGCCACGTTGCGCTTCTCGCCGTTTTCACCGCCTTTACGCCCAAACTCTGCGCCGGCGATGTCCCACCTGCCTCGCCACAAGAATTAAAATTGTGGTATTCAAAACCTGCCTCGACTTGGGTCGAAGCACTTCCCGTCGGCAACGGACGTCTCGGCGCAATGGTCTTCGGGCACGCCGACAACGAACTTATCCAGCTCAACGAGGAGACACTCTGGTCTGGCGGTCCCGTGGATCTAAACCCTAATCCGGATTCCCCTAAATACCTTTCCAGTGTCCGCGCTGCACTCGCCGCAGAAAACTACGCCGAAGCGGATAAACTCGTCCGAAAAATGCAGGGTCGCTACACCGCATCTTACGCTCCTCTCGGTGACTTGCGAATCCGCCACCAACTTCCGGGTAAAGCCTCTAATTACTACCGCGACCTCGACCTCTCTTCGGCTGTTACCACCGTCCGTTTTACTGCCGCAGATACCATTTTCACCCGCGAAATTTTTGCTTCCGCCGCCGACCAAGTTATCGTTATCCGCCTCACCTCCAGCAAAAAAAATGCACTATCCTTTGAAGTCTCCCTCAGCAGCCCTCTTAAAAATAATGTTTCCACAACGGCCGGACATTCCCTTGTCATGGACGGTCGCGCCCCAGCACACGCAGACCCAAGCTACTACAACCGCCGCAACAGAAAACCCGTTATCTATAAGGACGATGCCGGAACACGCTTCCGCTTGATCGCACTCCCAATTGCCAGCGACGGCACCATCACCGCCACCGAAAAAACTGTGAAAATTACCAATGCCACCGAAGCGTTGTTAATTCTGTCCGCCGCAACAAGTTTTAACGGCTTTAACAAAGACCCGTTCAAAGAAGGACGCGACGAAAAAGCACTCGCCGCCCAATACCTTACTGCAGCCTCTACTAAACCTTTTAACACGCTCAAAAGAAATCACATTTCCGATTATACATCTTATTTTAACCGCGTCTCCTTCACCCTCGACGACCCCTCGCCTTCCACCAAGAAACCTATCCCGGAACGCCTCCGCGAAAGTTTCTCCAAAGGCGGCGATAACTCCCTCGAAACGCTCTATTTTCATTTCAATCGCTATCTCCTCATTTCCGCCTCTCGCCCGGGCGGCATCCCCGCCAACCTCCAGGGAATCTGGAACAATGAAGTCCGCCCGCCGTGGAGTGCCAATTTTACAACTAATATCAACTATGAAATGAATTATTGGCCGGCAGAACCGGCCAACCTCTCCGAACTCCACGAACCCGTCTTGAATTATGCCTCCCACATGGCGGAAAACGGTCGCGCTACGACGCGTAACTTCTACGGAATGAACGGCTGGACCGTCCACCATAACTCCGATATATGGGCGCAAACTAACCCCGTTGGTGACGTTGGTCAGGGGAACCCGCTCTGGGCAAATTGGCAACTCGGCGGCGCATGGGTATCTCAACATCTCTTTGAACACTTCCGCTTCACCGGAGACGTCAATTACTTACGCACTTCCGCCTATCCCCTAATGAAGGGTGCTGCCGTCTTCCTCCTCGACTGGCTTGTCGAAGATAAAGACGGCTTCCTCGTCACCTCGCCCTCGACCTCCCCAGAAAATTCTTTCTACGACACCAACCGCCGCCCCCAATCCGTCTCCGTCGCTACAACAATGGACATGGCGCTCATCCACGACCTCTTCACCAACCTTATAGAGGCATCGAAAATTCTAAACAACGACAACGAGTTTCGCGATATATTGATAAAAAAACGCGCAAAACTTTACCCCCTTAAAATCGGCAAAAAAGGCAACCTCCAAGAATGGTATAAAGACTTCGACGACACAGACCCCAGACACCGCCACGTCTCACACTTGATCGCCCTCCACCCAGGCCGCCAAATCTCCCCTCTCCTCTCCCCGGAATTGGCTAACGCCTGCCGCAAAACACTCGAACTCCGCGGCGACGGCGGCACAGGCTGGTCCCTCGCATGGAAAATTAATTTCTGGGCACGCCTCCTCGACGGCGACCACGCACACAAACTCCTCAGGAATCTCCTTCGCCCAGCCAGCAGACGCAACGGCGGCACCTATCCCAACCTCTTTTGTGCTCACCCACCTTTCCAAATAGACGGTAACTTTGGCGGCCTCTCCGGTATGATCGAAATGCTTCTCCAAAGCCACGTTAACGAACTTCACCTCCTCCCGGCTCTCCCGATCTCATGGCGCGGCGGCACCGTGAAAGGCCTGCGTGCTCGCGGTGCTTTTGAAGTCTCTATCCACTGGGAAAAGAATGCCCTCAAATCCGCCTCTGTTCACTCTCTCCTCGGAAACACTTGCGTCCTCCGCACCTCTATTCCCGTGAAAATAAACAATACAAAATACCAAACCCGTAAACATGTCCTCAATAATACTACCTATTACATCACCACTTTCCCCACTCAAAAAAATAAAACCTTCTCCATAGAACCCCTCCAGTAAAATCAAAGCACCTACAAGAGCACAAAGAATTTCCCGAAAATGTGTTTTTATCCTTTTTACATTTTCTGCGTTCTTTGCGGTTAAAAATTCTCGGTTCTATGGCTTCAGTTTCGCCTGCAGGGGTCGTCGTATCTAACGGCTCGCCAATGAATTGGCTTGCGCAAAGCGGGATTGGAATCCCCCGAAGCTGGATAATGCGATCCGCGCTCGTTTCACTCTCACTCCACCAGCGGTTATTCACGTTGTGCGTTTTCAGCACAGCAGAGGCGCAGCGGCATCACTGCCTCCTCTGTCGGGAGATTACGCGATCCGCGCACTCGTTTCACTCGATCTCCCCCGAAGGGGGATAACGTGAATAACCGGCAGTGAAGCGTAGCGGAACTGCCGGACAACACCCCGCCCCCTAACCTTGCGCCCCGAAGGGGCGCGACGCTAAGGAGATTGTCGAGGTCAGGAGTCGCGCCTCTTCGGGGCGCGATGGGAAGGGAAGGGCAAAACCGCCGCCATCTCCAGCTTGCCTGCCACTGCATTCGCTCTGCCTTGCCCACTGTTATCCAATTTATTCGCGAGCTTTGGAGTGCGGGATTTTCATCCTCCACTGCTTTCTTGATTCATTTCTTTAATAATTCCTTCAACACGAGCGGCTTGTCGGTGGTGATGAAATCAACTTTTTGTCCGATAAAATAGCGCATGATTTTGGCGTCGTTGACGGTCCAAACATTGACAACCAGACCCAGCGCCTTAGCTTCTTTAAGCCATTCGGGATGTTTTTCTTTTAACTCTTTCCACGAGTAAGCCATTCCCCAGAGACCCTCGGCTTTCAATTGTTTTGGGGGTTTATCACCCCGAAGGTAGGAAACGCGGTGTCCGGGATTGAGTTTAATCAATTCTTTACACGCATGCCAGCTGAAAGAGATGTAATCCACAAGATCGGCGATGTTGTTTTTGTTGACGAGCTTCACTATTTCGCCGGCGGTGCGCCTGTCTTTTTCAGCACTGGAATGTGGCTTAATTTCGATAATCAACTTTGTCTTTTTTTGTTTTTTTACAATGTCGGCGCATTGTTGCAACGTAGGAAGCGGTTCGCCATTCGCCAGACGGAGCTTGGAGATTTCCTTGTAGGTTGCTTTCTCAATAAACACGCCCTTGTATTTTTCGTCGTGGTTGAGAACGAGGACGCCGTCGCTGCTCATTCGCACATCCAGTTCCGAGCCGTAAGCGCCTGTTTTTATGGCATTCTCCAAGGAGGAAAGGGAATTTTCCGGAGAACTTCGTTTGTCCCAATGTCCCCGATGGGCAATGATTTGCGTTTTTGCCTGCGCGTCAACAATGCCGCAAAGGAGCAAAAGCATGTTGATAAAGAAGAGTTTTATTTTCATTGTTTGTTGTGTTTGTGCGTTACTGTTTTTTTGCGTTGTTTGATCTCTGGCAAACAGCATGACTGTAAGTATTCTACCGCTTTTGATCACCATTTTTTCCACGGTGCTTTTCCAGAGTCCCAAAGTTCGTCGAGGAGATGTTTTTCACGCAAAGTGTCCATCGGTTGCCAGAAACCGGAATGTCGGTAAGCGTGGAGCTGTTTATCCCGCGCCAACGACTCCATTGGCATGTGTTCCCAAACGGTGTTGTCATTCTCTACACGCTCAATCACAATAGGCTCCAAAACAAAAAATCCCCCGTTGATCCACGCCCCTTCTCCTTGCGGTTTTTCCTGAAATTTTTCTACATGCGTCCCATTCATAATTAACGCTCCGAAACGCCCCGGCGGCTGCACCGCCGTAAGCGTCGCCTCACACCCGTGCGCTTTGTGAAAAGCAATTAACGCCGAGACGTCCACATCGGAAACACCGTCGCCGTAAGTAAAACAAAAAGTCTCGTTTTCCAAATACTCGCGCACGCGTCGCAGACGCCCGCCAGTCATGGTCGCCTCGCCCGTGTCCACCACCGTCACACGCCACGGTTCCGCATGGCGGGCGTGGATCTCCATCTCGTTTTTTTTCATGTCGAAAGTGACGTCCGACATGTGCAAAAAGTAGTTCGCGAAATACTCTTTTATAAGGTATCCCTTGTAGCCCGCACAAATGATAAAATCATTTATCCCGTGTGCGGAATAAATTTTCATAATGTGCCACAAAACAGGTCTTCCCCCTATTTCTACCAGCGGTTTTGGCCGCAACACTGTTTCCTCGCTAAGACGAGTCCCTAACCCGCCCGCTAATATAACTGCTTTCATGTCGTTTTTTTAGTGTTGTTATTGTATCGTTGTTTTTTGTTTTTTTAGCTCCGTTGGTTGCCCGAATAAAAATCACGCAAAAATCTCTCCGAGCCATTCGTGAAACCACGCGGCACTGCTCCCTAATGCACCAAAGCCCCATTTGAAAAAATCACTTGTTTTTTGCGTCGCAGGAAAAACAAGATAATCGCACGGGCACGGCACCGCCCGAACCCCCATTTCTTTACAAAGTGCCACCGCCCGTTTCATGTGAAAAGCCGACGTCACCAAAGCCACCGGCGCGTTCCCTGCCAATTTTTTAAGTGCTCTGATTTCCTCCCGCGTGTCCCGGGTTGTGTCAAAACGCAATATCCGCCCGCGCTCCATCCCAAGCGAAACCAAGGTTCGCTCCTGTTCCCGCGCCGCCGACAACCCCTCCTCCGGTCCCGCCCCGCTCACAATTAATCCCGCCTCCGGCAGCACTCGCGAAATCCGCATTCCCTCCGTCAACCGCGCTAACGAAGGCCGAGACAGCCGCCCCAACGCGCTCCTGTCCTTGTGATAATTCACCCCGCCACCCAAAACCATAATATATTTGCAACCAGCCAAATTTTCGGCAACGGCTGCTCCTTCGGAAAATTCAGGCAACGCGGGAAATTCGTTTTCCAATTTCAACAGCAAATAATTGCTCAAACCGACATTCCCAAAAATCGCCAGCCAACAAACACTGAACGCCAGACAAGTGCGCCCGCCCCAACGCCCCAATTTTGGAAACCGTTTTTGCCAAAGCAAAAACACACCTGTTGCCCCAACAATCACCGCCAGCGGTAACGGCATCGCGAGTGGACCAATCAACTTTTTAAGGAAGAAAAACATACCTTGAAAAACGAATAAAAATCATTGCTGCCCGCTTTACAAGAAAAATCGCGACTCACCCCGACACGCTGGCGTGTTTCCGGCTGTTGATCCAATACAATAACTAATAATAAATTTCTTTTTGTCATATCAGCAATATTTTATTTAATCCTCCTTAAAAAAAGCAAAACAGGTCATATCTTCCTTTTCAATTTCGTAGTATGGCACGAAACGTAAAGTTGCATCATTTACTCCCGCTATTTTGAAGTGAATGGCATGATGGTGACCATGTTCATGTTTGTGTTCATGATCGTCTTCGGGCTGAAGTTTTCCGACAAGTTGCGACGCCGGAAATGGCAATGTTACCTGTCCTTTCGATACACTTTCGCCCGTGACAGCCATCAGTATCGGTCCGTATTCGAGGGCGTGAGCATGTTTATCCTTGTCGCAATAGGGTTTGTTAGTCCCTTCGTATTTGGTGATTTTGAAACCGATCGGAAGGGTAAAACTTATCATGTCCCTGTTCGACCATTCGCGCTGAAGGCTGACATAACTGCCGGGAGCGCCGGTAGCGACTTTTTTCCCGTTGACCGATATATCCACCGACTTGGTAGCCCACGAGGGAATACGAATCCGGATATTGCTCGCCGCTTTTTTCCCAAGCGACAGTTTCAGTTTCACATCCGTATGATTCGGAAACTGGGTTATCATCTCCATTTTTAAAGATTTCCCGTTCTGTTCCCATGTTATTTGAGAGGGATAAAAGAGATCGACGAAAACGCCGTCTTCCGCTTTTGTATAGACAAACTCCGGCAATGCAGAAAAAATCCGCGTTCCCTGCAACTCGCAACAGGTATTGATTGTATTGCCGTCTTCTTTCTTGTGAACCAGATTCGTATGATATCGGATAGCGCCGTCGTGCGCCTGACCGGCAAGCACAATATTGTATATGGATTTTTCGATTTCGTTGACGTACTTTTCTTCTTCGGGATACAGCAGATGAAGCCGCTGATTGAGGAAAATCCAGAACACATTACCGCAAAGTTCGCCCGCCCCGTAGAAAAGATTGGACTTCGGCGGGAAAGGCTCACCTTCGCATACGCTGATAGCGCCTCCGACATGCTGATAATATTCTTTATAAATATCCCAGCCTCCGAAAACAGCGTCTAAATATTGCTGTTCGCCGGTTGCCCTGTACAGGTCGGCGTAGGATTCCAGCGTGGGAATCAGGTAGGAATG
>JAISZI010000095.1 GCA_031269335.1 Puniceicoccales bacterium | reverse complement strand
TGATTGTGGACAATTACGCGACGCACAAGCACGCCCAAGTGCGCGCCTGGCTTGCGAAACACCCGCGCTTTCACATGCACTTCACGCCCACGGGGTCATCATGGATGAACTTGGTCGAGCGCTTTTTCCGGGACTTGACGGTCGATGTGGTGCGCGATGGCAGCTTCACAAGCGTTCGCGAACTGAGCGACGCGATTGAAAGCTATCTGGCTGAGCGCAACCTCAACCCCAAACCCTATCGTTGGCGTGCCGACGGCGCACAAATCCTACGAAAAATCCACGCCGCCCGTCTCTCACTCAATTGCAAAGACATTAACAAGTCAGCACGGTAGCCCCAACGGGGCGGCCCCAAGTTAGCCCAGGGCAGCGCCCTGGGGGAAGGATGTGGCGAAGGCGACGGTGTACCCCAATTTACCCGCGCCAACGGCGCATTCTGACGGTAGCCCAAGGCGTTGCCCTGGGCTATGTTGGGACCGCCCCTTTTGGGCGAAGGCTTGCTTACAATTCTGATTGCGACATCCAGCGGATTGAGGCGATTTTGAAACGGCGTCCGAGGTATTTATTGATGGGGTTGAGGGTGCGATTGCGGTGGTCGTTGTCGGGGGCGACGTCGGAGTCTTGTGTGCCGTCAACATAGTCGGGAAGACGTTGGACTACGGCTTCCAAGTAGGCTTGGGCGACGTTTTTGCTGGAGTCTGCGATGCTGACGGTGTCGCCGTATGCTCGGACGATGAAGGTGTCGCTGCGCACGCTGATACGGTTTCCGATGGCTTGGAGGATGTCGCCTTGGAGCAGCATTCCTGGAGCACCGGTGGCGATGGGGATCGCATCTTCCGGCACGGCGTCGGGGTGGGGAAATTGTCCTTGTAGAGCGGAGTTGAGGGAGCGGCGTTTAAGGGTTTTTGCGGAGGCGGCTGTGTTAATGCGGGCACCGTTTTTATCGGCTCGGAAGAGGGCGGATTGGAGAACGCCGAAGTAAGTAAAATCCAAATTGCGTGTGTCGCCTGGGACGACGCGGTTGACAAATTCGGCGAGGGAGAAGAACGGGCGGCGCAGCTCTTGTCCGGTCGGCGATTTGTATGCGACGCTGTGGATGCTTGTGGCGTAGCGTTGGCGGATAGTTTCGATGAGTGCTTTTGCGAGTTTTGCGAGCTGGGTGTCGGAGAGTGCTTTTGCGCCGCGCCAGAGGGGCGGGTCATTGAGCGGGCTGCCGGTGTCCAATTTTCCTTCGATTAAGGGGATGGCGCGTGGCAGTGGGGTGAGTCCGATGGGGACTCCTTGTGCTGATTTGTTGGCAGGGACAGGGACTTCGCGGTTGATGCCGAGGATGGTTTTCCATGCCCGTTCGTCGGTGGCGTTTACGTTGAAGGTGCCTTCTTGTAGGAGTGCGCCGGCGGAGAGGAGATAGCCTTCTCTTTTCTGGTGGATGTCTTGAATTTTTTTGATGTTGGCATTGGGGTTAATGACAAAGGTCTGGTTGGGCAGTGGTGTGTGTGTTCCGCCGATGGGGAGGAAGTCGCTCCAGACTTGTGCTTGGCTTCGTTTTTCAGCGGGGGCGGCATTCAAGTTTGAGGAATCTACTTCTGGGGCAATTGTGGAAAAGAAATAGCGGTCCCAGAGCGCGTCGTTTACAAGCCAGGTGTGGTCGTAATGCGTCCACCTGTTGTCTTCGATGCGCGTTCTGAAGAGCGAGTTCGCGGGCACCCACGGGGTGGAGAAGGAATGTCCGACGGAGTAGAGGGGGATATTGTCAAAGATGTTCATGTTGGCGTGTTGGAATTGACCGAGGGAGAGCAAGGGTTCGCGGGGGACGGAGGAGCGCACGGCATGCGTCTGTCCGTTGGACTTCCAACTGTTGCCGCCAAAGGCGGAAGAGCCTGACACTTCAAAGAGGGACTCAACGGCGTTTTCTTTGAGGCCGACCATGCGGTATTGCCAGCTTATGCCGCTTGTCCAGTAACCGCAGGGATAGCTGCTGTTTTGCATGTGACCATAGCCGTCGCGGCGGCGGGTGGCGGCGAGCGGATTTGTCATGGCGTAGGTGGGGAGGTTGTTCAGTCCATTGGCTCCATCGTAGTCATCCACGCCTTCAATGCCGTTCCAATCGGTGAATTTTTCAATCCATTCAAAAAGCCCGAACCATTTGGCTGGAGACCCTGGCGAAGGGATCGGCCTGCCTTCGCCGCAAACGTTTATCTTGTCCACTCGGGAATGGCGTGTGGCATCGTAGTTGCGGCGGAAAAATTCCTGATGTTCCGCCATCGTGCTATAGGAACGATCATCGACGAGCAGACCTGCGAGGGTTTCTTCTTCCGAGTTTTTGATCAATTCGCGGACATACGAGTCTCCGACGTTGTACATGGAGATGCTGACAGTGTCGCTTTCTTCCACCGTGAGGTCGGTGCCTGAGCTTACGAGTTTATCAAAATAGTAGCCTCCGAGTTGGTTAAAACCTCTTTGCGCGACAATATAGCGATTCCATCGGACGGGGAGACGGTCTGCCGCGGAATAAACGCGGTATTCTCCCGGGGGGATTATTTCATCGGGGATGAACCAGCTAAAAATGTCTTTGTCGCCGCTCGCCCCGCCCCACCCGGGCTGATACCTGAGTAAATCCAGCAGAGGTCTTGAGATGGTTGACTGAGTGCCATTTTGTTTGGTTATAGAAATTTCGAATCCGACACATTGGTAACGCAGGGAGAGGCGCATTCCGGCGGTGGGTTTGTTCGCGGTTTCGGGGGTTGGGCTGGTGCGGTATTTTATGGGGATGTTGTACGGGTTGTGAACGACGATGATGGGGTTGACTACGAGGCGGAGTGCGCCGTTGTCTTGTTGGACGCCGAAGACGAGGGCGCAGCGGACAGCCTGCGGAGTGAGGGCGACGGTCATGGGGCGAGGGACAGCCGCACCGTTTCGCCAATTGTCCGTGGTGTTGGGGTCTTTGGATCCCATCATGTCCTTGGTTACGACGTGGCTGAATATGGGTGTGGTGTCGCCGCCGTTGTTGTTGACGATGTAGGGACCGATGGAAACGGCGTTTGGCTCGTAGGTGCGGGCGATGAAGGTGTTGCCTGAGTAGTTTCCGGGTTTATACAGGCGATAGAAGTCGCGGAAGACTGCCCACGCTGGACCGAATAAATTGCCGCCGTTGACGCCTTTTACATTAAAAATGGGGCGTGCGATGGGGCGCATCCAGCCGCTGCCGGAGATGTTCCTTTTTATGCCGCCTTCGAGGGCGTATTTTTCACCGGAGAAGATGTTTAATTTCACGTTGTCCCATGAGGGATTGGCGCGAATGCCCGCCGGGCTGCCGTGGGCTTTGGAGTGCCATGTTGCCGGACCGTTGCCGTTCATGCCGAAGGGGGTGGCGTCAAAGTTTTCTTCGCTGAGTTCAAAGAGGAGCGTGAGGTCGTGTTTAAGGCCTCCGGAGCGGGTGTCGGAAAGGACGCCGTGAGAGCTGGCTGTGACGGCGTGGGCGTAGGTGGTCGTGAGGTTGACGCCGTTGACGCCCGATGTGAGGGCGGCGATCTGGGGGATGTTGGCGAAGCCTGGGGTGTCGAGGACGAGACCTGGACCGAGGTCGGCGTTGGTCTGGTTTGCTTTGACGTTTTCCCAGTGGGGAAAGAGTTCGGTGGCGGCGCGGCCGCTGGCGTAGAGGCGCGAGATGCCTTTGTGGGAGGAGGCTTTTTCCTTGGCGTATTTGTCAATTTTGTTGAGGCGAGCTTTGACGCCTTCGTCGCTGATCCAGTAGGCGTAGTGCCCGATGGTGTTGACGCCCGTAGTCGCGCCGGCGGTGCCGCTGTGCAATGGGACGCGTGCGACGGTGACGCGGGTGTCAAACGGAACGGGGTTTTCGGTGGTGTAGGTGGCAGTGTGGTTGGGGAAGAGGGTGATGATGTCGGTTTTGTTTTCGAGTAATTGGTCGTAGCGTTTCCACGGGTGTTGGTAGTCGCTGTTTTCGTAGGCTTTTTTTCCGGAGAGAGATTGGAGTTGGGCTTTGCCGCTGACGAGCCATGCGGGCGGGCGGGGATACTCGCTTTCAGAGCCGGGTTCTGCCTCTTGTTCGGGGCGTGTGTCCCAGACGCCTGTCCAATAGGGGTTGAGATTGAGCCATTTGGCGCGGACGGCGTCGGGTTCGCCTGAAGTGACGGGGAGGGTGACGTTGGCTTGGGCGGTGACGCGCTGGTCGGGACCCGCCTCTTGTTGGAGATGGGCGACGGCGATGCGCAGTGAGGCGATGGCATTGAGGCGCGCACGCTGGCGCTCTGCTGTGGTGGCGGTGAGGCTCAGGTCAACCATGACAAAGGTGACGAGAGTTATCACGAGCAGGAGCAACATGCTCGTGACGACGAGGGCGAGCACGAGCGAGAAAGCTCTGGCGTTAGGGGGACGCGTAATAGGACGACTTGTCGAGAAAGGAAGTTTCATAGGAAAAAAGCCTGTTTGGGCGGGAAGGTAACACCGAGACGGGGAAAGCAAAGAAAAACTTTAATCGACGGGTAGGTTTTTTTTAGCTTTTTTTGCGTCTATGACGGCGTTTGCCAGCGGATGCCTGCGTTGATGGCGTCCGCCGTGCGCACGGCGGGGAGGACGGCGGCGACGTCGTGGACGCGTATCATGGAAACGCCTTGGGAAATGCCCCAGACATTGGAGGCAATGTCTGCGGCGAGGCGTGCGTCAACGGGGGCGTTTAAGATACTGCCAAGCGTGGATTTACGGCTGGTGCCTAATAGGATTGGAAAGCCGAGATCACGCGTGCGGTCGAGGAGGCGCAGGCACTCCAGGTTTTGGGGCGGAGTTTTTCCGAAACCGAACCCCGGATCGAGCCACACCTGTGAGTCGGGGATTCCTGCGGTGCGGGCGAGTGCGATAATATGGCGCAGATCGGCGAGATATTCTTCCCAGAACGTGGCGTCGGGCGCGGGGTGGTGGCGGTTGTGCGTGAGGATGATTGGCGCATGCAGAGAGGCGGCGGTGGCGCAGATGGGCGAGTGGGTGCCGGCAACATCGTGAAGACCGCCCCAAATATCGTTAATGATGTCGGCTCCGGCATGGATAGCGGCATGGGCGACAGCCGCCTTGTATGTGTCAACGGAAATGGGCGTGTCGGGCAGGGCTGCGCGGATGGCTTGCAGTGCTGGAATGAGGCGGGAAAGCTCGGTGGCGACGCTCACGGCGGAGTGCCCTGGTCGCGTAGATTCGGCACCGAGGTCGAGCACGTCGGCACCGTCGGCGACGAGTTGCAGGGCACGATCACGGGCGGCATCGGGCGAAACGTATTTGCCGCCGTCGGAGAAGGAATCCGGGGTAAGGTTGATGATGCCCATCAGCAGGGTGCGGGCGGGGTCGGGCGCGGGCAAAGCGCGTTTGTGCGGACTGGTCCAAGGCATAACAGCGATCAACGGGAGGAATGCGGTGGCAGGGACAGGTTAGGCGTTGCGCAGTTTTGCGCAGAAACGGGACAGCCGTTCAACGCCTTTCGCAAGGGTAGCGTCAGCCGTGGCGTAACTTAGGCGCAGGTAACCCTCGGCACCGAAAGCGGAACCTGGGACGGCGGCGACTAACTCTTCATCAAGGAGGCGGCTGCAAAAATCCGCCGAGTTTAAGCCGAACGCGCTGATGTTCGGGAAAAGATAAAACGCGCCTTGGGAACGGAGGCAGGACACGCCCGGAATGGCGTTCAAGTCGGCAAGCAGTTTCTGGCGGCGGCGGTCAAAGTGGACGCGCATTTGCGCCAATGCGGTGTGCGCTGCCTCTGGATTTTCATAGACCGCAAGCGCGCCGTACTGGGCGAAAGAGGTGACGTTTGACGTCGTCTGGCTTTGCAAGTCAGCGACGGCGGTCGCGATTTCTTTTGAGGCGACGAGCGTTCCGATTCGCCAACCCGTCATCGAGTAAGTCTTTGCGAAACCGGAGACGGTGATAACGCGCTCCCGCGCTTGAGCCGAAAACAGCGCGGGATGCGGCACGCAAAGACCGTCATAGACGAGATGCTCATAAATTTCGTCAGAGAGAATGAGCAGCCCGGCTTCAAGCGCAATGTTGACGAGGGTGCGCAGCTCGTCCTCGGAATAGACGGCGCCAGTGGGGTTGGAGGGCGAATTCAGGATGAGGAGCTTGCTCTGCGGCGTGATCGCCTCGCGCAACTGACGGGGCGTGATTTTGAAACCGGCAGCCTCTTCTGCCAAAACGAATTTCGGCACGCCCCCAACAAGTTTCACCATCTCGGGGTAACTGACCCAGTAAGGAGCGGGAATGATGACCTCGTCTCCTGCACTGACGGTCGCGAGAATAGCGAGGTAGCAAGACATCTTGCCGCCTGGTGAAACTACGACTTGGGAATCTTCCACAGAAAACCCCTGCGCGTTGTAGTCGGCGGCGATGGCCTTTCGCAGCGCGGGGATGCCCGGTGTGGGCGTGTATTTGGTGCGCCCTTGCGCGAGTGCTTTTACACAGGCGTCGCGGATAAAGGCGGGAGTGTCAAAATCGGGTTCGCCTGCGCCGAACCCGCAGACATCGCGACCTGCGGTCTGAAGTGCCTTTGCTTTGGCGTCCACGGCAAGCGTGGGCGAGGGGGCGATATTTTTCGCCCGGGTGGAAAGCACAGTCTTGGTGTCTTCGCTCATCAAGCTGCCACCAGACAGCAGATTGCGGTTCCTATCAACATGAAATTCGCAGGGCGGGTGGTCATGCCCGTCGTGTTTTAATGGGCTAAGCGCGTCGTAATGCTCTTTCGATGCCCGTCTGTAAGCCGTCGAGTTCGGCAACACCTTTCAATCGGCCGATTAACGGGTAACCGGGGTTTGCCGCCCGGGAGTAATCATCGAGGATTCTTATCCCGTGGTCGGAACGGAAGGGCATCCGTTTGCCGGCAAGGTCTGATTTTTCGCGGCGCAGCTGCTCTTCGAGTAAAATTTTCATGACCGAATACATGTCCACGCTCCCGACGAGGTGTCCAGATTCGTAAAAACTGTCCGGCGTCAGCCAAGCTGTGTTTCGCAAGTGAATAAAGTGTATTTTATCCGCGAAGCGGCGCGCCATTTCCGTAACGTCGTTGTCCGTGCGAGCGGAAAGCGAACCGGTGCAAAATGTCAAAGCGTTTGCGGAAGAATTATTTTGTGAGAATATGCTGTGGAAGTCGTCTGCTGTTCCGGCGATACGCGGCAATCCCAACAACGGAAACGGCGGGTCGTCAGGGTGGATGCACATTCGGATACCCGTTTCTTCTGCCACCGGAAGGATGTCGCGCAGAAAAAGCGACAGATTCTTTCGCAGCTGTTCTGTCCTGATTTCGCGGTAGGTATCAAGATAAGCAAGAAAACGCCGCTTGTAGTCATTTCCCCCGCCCACCGAACCGTGTATAAAGGCTTGAGTTACTACGATGATATTATACGCGAGTTCTTCTTTTTCTGCTTCGGACATGCTGCCGGCGAGTTGGTCGGCTTTTTGGAGAATGTGTTCAGGGTAATCGTTTTCCGCGTGTTCGCGTTTAAGAATATGCACATCGAAAACAGCAAAGGTAGGGTAGTCAAATAACATGGTTTCGCCACCGCGCTCATTTTTATAGTGCAAATGGGTGCGCGCCCAATCGAGCACCGGCATGAAATTGTAGCAGACAGTATCAATGCCGCAATTGGCTATATTACGAAGCGATCGACAATAATTTTCGGCAAGACGGTCGTATTCTTTTGAATGGATTTTAATACCTTCGGCAACGGGAAGACTTTCGACTACGCTCCAGTGCATCCCGTGTTCTTTTGCAGCTGATTGGACATGGTTTATTTCTTCCACTTTCCACGCTTCGCCGGCGGGGACGGTGTGCAGTGACGTGACAATGCCTTCGATGCCTATTTGTCGAATATCCTTCAACGTCACTGGATCGTCCCAACCGAACCAGCGCCATGTTTTTTCTAATGCCATGAAAACTTCGCAGACCTATGGTGCCTTCGCTTATTTCACGCTGTTACAAAGTTTATTTTTTTACGGTGAATTGATAGTCTCCCGATCGCACCCGCACGCGCACTACGCCGTTGCTGTTGCTGATGACGGTAATGTTTTCGGCAGAGGAAATTGGCACTCCGTAGGCGGAAATTTTTTGAAGGTCTGTTGCGGGGAGACAAATTTCTGCCGTGCTGTTTGCGGGAATGGAAGCTTCAAGCGTGTAATTTTTCAGTGTGTGTTTCCAGTTGCAACGGATTGTTCCATAAGGCGATTCGTAAGTTGTCGCGGCATTGCGCACATCGCCTACGGGCTGCGGGTCTATTACGATTTCTTTGAAGGCTATGGAATTATCCTTTTGACGAATGCCGCCCAGACCGGCGTATAACCATTCCATCAAGTGCCCGAGCATGAAATGATTGTTGGAGACAAAACCGTAGGCTTGCCACGATTCTGTTAACGCGGTTGCGCCTGTGGCAAGTTGTCTGCCGTAGCCCGGCACGTCGTAGCGGGTGTTCATGTCAAAGATAACGTCCGACCTGCCGCTGTTTTCCAGTGCACGAAGCACATAGCGGTAACCGACGTCGCCGGCAGTGAGAGCATTTCCACGACCTCGAATGTCGTTTATCAGGTTTTGCAATATGGCGGCGCGGCGATCGTCGGGAATAAGTCCGGTGTAGAGTGCGATGGCGTTTGCGGCCTGACTGTTACGGTCGATTTTCCCCGTGGCTTCGTTGTAGAATTTTTTGTTGAAAGCCACTTTTATATCCGCCGCAAGTTTGCGGTAACGTTCCGCGTCGTTAGATTTGCCAAGTATCGAAGCGACCTGCTGCATGATCGTTGCGTTGTAATGGTAAATAGCGGTGGCCGTCACACCGTTAGCCGTTAATTGAGCGTATCCCGGGCGTCTGGGACCAATGTCGCACCAATCGCCGAGACCGTAAGCGAGGATATTGTTTTTTGCCTTTGTTCCGAGATAGTCGAGGTAACGCTGCATCGCCGGATAGTATTCTTCAAGCAGCCGGCGGTCGCCGTACCACTTGTAAATATACCACGGCGAGATGATAAACGCACTACCCCATTCGGGGGTGTCTTCAAATCCGTTGGCAAAACGGACGTATTCGGGAGCAATGGTCGGGATACAACCGTTCGGCAATTGCGATACGCGCATGTCCGCCATTATTTTTTGATACAAACGGGAAAGATTATAGCGGTATTGCAGAGAGTATTGCATCAAATGCGCCTGTTCGAGCCAACCGAGTTTTTCGCGGTGCGGACAGTCGGTCAACACGCTTGCCATATTACTGCGAATCGCCCAGTCTATTAACGTATGAATTTGATTAAACATCGGTTTGGAACAGACAAAAGAACCTACCTCCTCCGCCGAATTACAGGTGTGCAGTCCCGTCAACGATACAATTTCCGGCAAATTATCCGGATTCTTTTTTCCCGCCGGAACAGCACCTTCAATTTCTACATAACGAAATCCGTAGTATGTGAATTGCGGCTGCCATTGTTCGGTGTCCCCTCCGCCTTTTGTGGTGTAGCTGAAATAAAAAGGTCCGCCGGTCGCCCGTTGCGTATAAGTGCCGTCGCTTTTTAACAATTCCGCCGGATGGAAGAGTATCGTCCTGCTCCCTTTTGACTTCACAGCGACTCGAATTATTCCCGAAAAATTCTGCCCTAAATCGTAAATCCATTTTCCGCCCGAGTTCTTATAGATTTTTACCGTCGGAATTTCTGAATGAACGCTAAGAGGAGTCGCTCGTTGCGCGCTCAATGTTCCCGGATAATTAGTCTGGATGACCTTACTCCAAGATGCGTCGTTGAACTCGGGTTTTGCCCATCCTTCTTGAAACAGTTTGGCGTCATAATCTTCGCCTCCATAAATACTTGAAAAAGTGATGGGACCTGCGGTTGCTTTCCACGAGGTATCCGAAACAATTTCGTTGGTTGTGCCATCGGTGTATTCGAGGAGCAGGTGTAATTTTAGTTTCGGCGCCCCGTGCGAGGTAATCAGCTTTAAGTAACGTTCAAACGGAATGTTGTAGAAACCGTTTCCCAGCATTACACCCAGAGCGTTTTTGCCTGTCTGCAAATGTTTTGTGACATCGAAGGAAACGTACAAGGCTTGTTTGTCGTATTTGGTCCAGCCGGCATCTAAGAAGTGGTCGCCGACCTTTTTACCGTTGATAAAAAAGTCGAAATGACCGAGACCGGCGATGTTTGCCACCGCTCTTTTGATTTGTTTGTGCGCGGTGAATGTCTTGCGCAACTGCGGCAGCTTGTAAAAACCGATACTGCGTTCGCCCAGTGTTTCGCGAATTCTTTTGAAGTCGAGTCGTCCCGGCACGGTGTATTCTTTTGCGCGGTCGCTTTCGAGGGCGATCCACACCGCTTTTCCCCAGTCGTTGGGGTTTGGCAGACCCGTTGTAAAGGTTTGGGTGTTGCTCCATTTTGACGGGCGGTCATGTTGTTTATCCCAAGTCCGGACTTTCCAGTAATAGACAGTGGAAGGCTTCAACGGTTTTTGTCGCCCGTCAAATGGCACCAGAACCGACTGTTCCGATTTTATTTTACCGCTATCCCAGATGTTTCCGGCTCCATCTTCCGACGGTCTATCTGATACCTGAATTTGGTAAGCCAGCTGTGTAAAACCTCGCGTCTCGGAATATGTCTTCCAACTGAAACAAGGTCGCTGTGTTTCGATTCCTACCGGGTTCTCTTCCTGCTCGCATCGCAGGTCGTATAACGAAAACGCAAATGCAGGCGATACGGAGACGACCCACAGCGTTAACACTAAAAGGATGTTTTTTCTCATTTTTTTGTTTTTAGAAATTATAGGGAGACCTCTGTGGGCGGGCGATCATGGCGTTTGCCTCGGCGTCGTTTTTGAAGCGTTCGACGGCGGGGTCCCAGTAAAGTGTTCGGTTTAATTTCATGGCGATGTGTTGCAGTAGGCACGCTGAACAGGAGCGGTGCGCAACTTCCACCGGTGTGATGTTTGGTTTCCGGCTGCGGATGCTTGCCAACCAGTTGGCATGGTGGTCGGTGCTTTTGTAAAGCCTGACCGTGTCGTTTTTTGTAAATGGCGACAAGATTTTAGGATCGGAAGCTTGCAGTGCTTTTGTCTTTGTGCTGATGGGTTCGTTTGGCGCCGCTGCATACGAACCACGGCTGACAAATATCCAGCCTTTCGTTCCTGTGAACAGCAAACCGTTTGGCTTTTCACGGGTGTCGGTGACGCCGGTGACGATTACGCCGTTGTCGTAAACCATTCTTGTTTCATAACGCCCGTGGACGTCCCAAAGACCTGAGCCGGGTTTGGGGAATTGTGCCTTCCCAGATATTTCTACTGGTCCGGAGTATTCTTTATCCATCGCCCAGTGTGCGATGTCAAAATGGTGGGCGCCCCAGCCTGTAATCATTCCTGCGCCAAATTGTTCGCAACGCAGCCATCCCGGTCGCCCGTAGCCGCGTTGCGGGTGCACGCGATCTACGGTATAATATACGTTGGGCGTAGAGCCAAGCCATGCGTCGTAATTAAATCCTTTAGGAACTGGCATTTCTTTTGTCTTGCCGCCGGAAGGATCGCCCGGAAGGCGGACCTCTATGCTCTTGAGTTGTCCGATGCGTCCGTTGCGCACTAATTCGCATGCGACGCGAAATTGCTCCATCGAGCGCTGTTGACTGCCAATTTGGAAAATGCGCCCGCTGGCTTTGACGGCATCGCTCATCTTGCGTCCTTCTTCTATTGTCAGCGAGGTCGGCTTTTGCAGGTAAACATCTTTTCCTGCGCGGACGGCGTCGATGGCTTGTTTGGCGTGCCAGTGGTCGGGCGTGCTGATTAGCACGGCGTCGATGTCTTTGTTTGCCAACAAATCGAGATAGTTCTCGTAAACGGTAAAGCCGGAGTAACGCTTTTTCGTTTTTTTAGTGTAGTAGTTTTCTACATGTTTTTTGGCGTCGGCGACGCGGTTCGCGTCCACATCGGCAGCGGCGATAATGCGCACATCGCGGTGCCCCCAGACGCCGGGTATGTCGTGGTCGTGTGAAATGCGACCTGTGCCGATGGCACCGATGTTAATTCGGTTTGATGGGGCGTTGGCGCCAAACACCGACGATGGCACGATCACTGGTGCCGCAATCACGGCGGCGGTGGCGGAGACCGTTTGTTTTAGGAATTTTCTACGCGTGTTCACGGGAGAGAGTGTTGGATTAGAGATCAAGTTTTGGAAGGTGGCTTTCGACACGGCTTACGCGGTGTGGTTCCTTGCCGTGCCGTTCCTGCCTGCTTTTGATGTCAACGGGGGCGCATTGTCGTTTTAAGTTTTACGAGGGTCTATGTTTTGACGGGTCAATTTTGATCGCGAGCCGGGTGTGGCGGTTTTGCTGTTTTAATTTCGGTTGACAAGGGCGGCGGACTTTCTTCCCTCCGCTGGCTCTTCATGTCAAATCTCTCGCGCATAGTCATCACTGGCATTGGACTCACTGCCCCGAACGGGAATTCCGTTGGTGAGTTTCGAGCCAACCTTCTTGCCGGGCGTGCGCGTGTGGCGGAGCTTGATGTGCGCCACATGGGGCGGCATCCTGCCGGAGTGTGCGATTTCGACGCGACGCGTTACCAGAAGCGCAAGGAATTGCGCAATGGCACGCGGGCTGGGAGTATTGCGATTTATTGTGCGCGGGAAGCACTTGCGGCATCGGGGATCGAATGGGAACGCTACGATAAATCGCGTGCGGGTGTCTATGTGGGCATCACGGAGCACGGGAATGTCGAGACGGAAAACGAGGTGCACAGCATTTCGCAATGTGGCTACGACACGCGGTTTTGGACGCACCACCACAATCCGCGCACGGTGGCGAACAATCCTGCGGGCGAGGTTACGATAAACCTCGGTGTCACCGGTCCCCATTACACGATTGGGGCGGCGTGCGCGGCGGGTAATGCGGGGTTGATTCAGGCGGCGCAGATGCTCCAGTTGGGCGAGGTGGACCTTGCCTTTGCGGGCGGGGTTTCCGAGTCCATCCACACTTTTGGCATTTTTGCGGGCTTCAAAAATCAAGGCGCACTTGCGCACCACGTTGACCCTTGCAAGGCGTCGCGTCCCTTCGACCGAGATCGCAACGGCATTGTCATCTCCGAGGGCGGCGCGATTTATACGCTCGAACGGCTTGATGAGGCGCGGCGGCGTGGTGCCCGCATCTATGGCGAAATTCTCGGTTGGTGTATCAATTCCGATGCCACGAATGCCGTTTTGCCCAATCCCGAACGGCAGACCGAATGCGTCAGTGCCGCTATTGCTCGCGCAGGCATTTCCCCCCGCGACGTCCATATCGTGAGCACGCACGCGACGGCGACGCCCTTGGGCGACGTGCAGGAGTGCCGCGCCTTGCGCCGCATTTTCGAGGGTTGCCCGGACACTTTCATCAACAACACTAAGAGTTACATCGGGCACTGCATGGGGGCCGCCGGCGCACTTGAACTTGCGGGCAATTTGCCTTCGTTCGACGACGGCGTTGTCCACCCAACGATCAATGTGGATCATCTTGATCCTGAATGCGTTTTGCCCGGTCTTGTGGTCGGCTCTCCCCGCAGGGTTGAGCGCGTGGACACCATTCTCAACAACTCTTTCGGGATGCTCGGCATCAACTCCGTCCTCATCGTCGGAAAACTTTGTTAACAACATGACACAGGAAAAAATACACAAAATCATCCTCAATATCATCGCGGAAATCGCTCCAGATGAGGATATTAGCAACGTGAACCCGGACGTGCGCCTGCGCGACCAGCTCAGCTTGGATTCGATGGACTTCCTTGATATCGTGATGGAGCTGCGCAAGAAGCACGGGATCGAAGTGCCCGAAGCAGATTATCCTCAGCTGGCATCGCTGGCGAGTTGCGGCAAGTATTTGCTGCCTAAGTTTCAAGAAAAGGGGCTTTGACCGTGAGCGACGCGGCAGTTCCACCAAAAAAAGGAAAATCACCATGATTCCGACGCAAAATCTTCGGGTGCGCGAAACCGTCAGGCTTCGCAGCCCGCGAGAAATAAAGGCTCTTGTTCCCGCGACAAATGCGGCGAATGCAACAGTCGTCACCGGACGCGAACAGGTTCGCGCCATTCTTGACGGGGACGATGCGCGCCTGCTCGTCGTCGTGGGACCGTGCTCCATTCACGATCCCGTCTCCGCCCGCGAATACGCGGGACGCCTTGCCCGCCTGCGCGATGAGCTGGGCGACGCACTCTGCATCATCATGCGCGTTTATTTTGAAAAACCACGCACGACTCTCGGTTGGAAAGGTCTCATCAACGACCCCTTTATCAACGGCACTTGCGATATTGAGACTGGGTTGGACATCGCCCGCCGCCTGCTCATCGACATAAATTCCCTCGGCTTGCCCGCCGCCACCGAGTTCCTCGACCCCTATACGCCGCAGTATTTGGACGACCTTATCACATGGGCGGCGATTGGCGCACGCACCACGGAGTCGCAAACACACCGAGAAATGGCGAGCGCACTCTCCATGCCCGTCGGTTTCAAAAACGGCACGGACGGCTCGCTGCAAATCGCACTTGACGCGATGGTCGCCGCCCGGTCTCCGCACAGTTTTCTCGGCATTGATGAGGACGGCTATACGGCGATCATCCGCTCGCTCGGCGTCACGCACAGCCACGTCGTGCTGCGCGGGGGCAAAGACCACCCGAACTACGCACCGGAGTTCGTCTCCGCCGCTGCCGCAGCCCTGCGCCGCGCTGGGTTGCGCGAAAAACTCATGGTGGATTGCAGCCACGCCAACTCCGGCAAACATTGCGAAAACCAAGAGGGCGTGTTCCACAACGTCGTCGCCCAATTCAAGGCGGGTAACACCGCCCTGGCGTGCGTGATGCTCGAAAGCCACCTCTACGCCGGCAATCAGCCTCCCGGCTGGGACCCGCAGCTGCTCAAATACGGCGTCTCCATCACCGATGAGTGCGTGGGCTGGGACACCACCGAACGCCTGCTTCGCGAGGCGGCGGCGCAATTAAGCTGAAAAATGCCTAATAAAAATCGCGCCCTTGCGTTCTCCTCTCAGGTAAAACATCACTGCAACCACTTAACCGCAAAACGAGCCATTCACCATGAACAACTTCACCGCTAACAACTCAACCGCCCCGCAACTTCCGCCGATCCCGCCGGAACTGTCGCCGTTTGGGGAATTCCCGCCCGTAGTCTCCGACCCGATCCCCGAAGAAGACCCGGCAGTCGTCCGCCGACGTCGCTTCTGGAACAAGTTCGGCGTCGAGGGCTTCGCCGTCGCCGTCGGGCTGCTGGTGATCTTTCTGCTCGTTGCGATGCTTTTAGTCTTCAGAACCTTCATTTATACAAAAAGTCCGGACGATTTCACTACCGGCGCAGGCGGCGGCAACAGCGGCGAAAAGGTCACTATGAACACGCACCGAGTAAAACCGAAAAATGCCCGCTCCATGGTGAAATCCTTGCCCAAATTGGTCGCAAAGGGTGCAAGCTCGGTTTCGTTGCCGGATATACCGAACGTCTCCCTGAACGCGCTTGAAAGCGGCAATCCGCTCGGAGCCGCGTCAAAAGGACTCGGCGGCGGTGCCGGTGGCGGCGAAGGCGGCGGCATCGGTCCGGGCAAAGGCGGCGGCAGAAACTTAGTCAGCAATTTCTTCGGCGGCGGATTTAATACAGCCGGCTTAGTTGGAACATTTTACGATCTCAAACAAGATGCGCGTGGGACATTCAAAGACCCGGGCGTCGGTGGCTACAAAGCCGCTGTGAGAGAGTTCTGCAACAAGGCGAAATGGAGCGAAAAGTTCTTGGAAAGCCGCTACTTCCGCGCCCCCCAAAAACTTTCGCTGCCAGAGGTTTATATTCCGCTCATAGATGCGAATGCCGCCCCCCACGCCTACAAAGTGGCGGATAAAGTGCGCCCGAGCCGCTGGCTCGCCCTCTACAAGGGATCGGTTAAGGCACCGCTTACCGGACAAATTCGTTTCGTCGGGGGCGCCGACGACTTGATCGTCGTTCGCTGGAACTCCGCCGTCGCTCTTGACGCGGGTTACGATTTTCCGGTTTCGGGCAACGGTGTTCTGAAAGGCAAAAGCGGCAAACCCTTGCCCGGCACAACGGACACGTTTCACTACGGGAGCCGCCCCGCGATGCGTGCCGGTCCGTGGATAAGCGTGACCCAGGGCACCCAATATCCAATGGAAGTGTTAATCGGCGAAACACCGGGAGGACAATTTTGCGCCGTTCTTCTTTTCCAGAAAAAAGGCGATAAGAACCTGTATTTGTTCCGCATGACCAGAGCACCGCTCGCCGACCGGACAAAAATGGGAATGCCGATAAAGGAAAATATCCCTGCCGGTGCCGATCTCACTGGCGGTGGCTACGTCTGGACGCCCAGCATGCGCCGCAAAGGACGTTGAACCCGAAAACCGCTTTCTTTCCACGCCTTCTTCTTCGCCCGCCGATTCTCGCACCGCCATCATCCGGCGCGGGAGTCGGCGGATTCATTTCTTGCTAAAAGATACAGCTTCTATTCCATTCCGTAGAAATCGTTTTTCACCATGTCCATTTGCCGAACACTCGTTAAAGACGCACTCAACGCCACAAGCCCGTGCGAATGTATCCTGCTCCAAGGCTGGGTGCGCACACGGCGCGACGCCAAGGGGTTTTCCTTCCTCGAAATTAATGACGGCTCGGCGTTAAAAGGATTGCAGGTTATTGTCAAAGAAAGCCATCCGAATTATGCCGCGCTTATGCGCCGAAGCACCACGGGCACTTCGGTGAGCGTGAGCGGTAAACTCGTTCCTTCACAAGGCGCGGGACAAAAATGGGAGCTGATCGCCGATGAATTCACCGTCATCGGCGAAGCAGGAGATAGTTACCCGCTGCAAAAAAAAGGGCATTCGTTGGAATTTTTGCGGGAAATCGCCCACTTGCGCCCGCGCACTAATCTCTTTGGAGCAGTGTTTCGCGTGCGAAGTCGCATGGCATTTGCGACGCACCAGTTCTTTCAAGAACGCGGCTTTTTTTACATTCACACGCCCGTTATTACAGCGAGCGATTGCGAAGGTGCCGGGGAAATGTTTGGTGTTTCCACGCTCGATCACGCAAAACCGCCGCGTGCTTCGGACGGCGGTGTTGATTATACGAAAGATTTCTTTGGAAAAAAAACCTTCCTCACTGTTTCCGGTCAGTTGGAAGGAGAAACTTTTGCCTGCGCCCTCTCGAATATTTACACTTTTGGACCGACTTTTCGTGCCGAAAACTCCAACACTTCGCGCCACGCCGCCGAGTTTTGGATGATCGAACCGGAGGCGGCTTTTCTCGACCTCGAAGGCGATATGCAACTCGCCGAAGATTTTGTGAAATACCTCGTCCGCGACGCTTGTGAATACTGTGCCGCCGACCTTGATTTTTTTGCAAAATTCGTAGATAAAAATCTGCCTGTGCGCCTTGATTTTGTTTTGCAACGCCCTTTCCAACGCTGTTCCTATACGCAAGCCGTGGAAATCATTGCGAAAGCCGCCGCCGCCGGTCGCATCTGGGAACACCCGCTTGCGTGGGGCGACAACCTGCAATCCGAACACGAACGTTTTCTCGCCGAAGAATACTTCAAAAGCCCGGTTACTGTTTACGATTATCCACGCTCGCTAAAACCTTTTTATATGAAAGTAAACCAAGACGGGAAAACTGTCCGTGCAATGGATTTGCTCGTTCCTGGCATCGGCGAAATTATCGGTGGAAGTCAACGTGAAGAAAATCTCGACACCCTTCTCGCAAACATGCGTGAACACGGATTAAACGAGAAAGATTATGCGTGGTATATTGACCTGCGCCGCTACGGCACCGTCCCCCATTCTGGATTCGGTTTGGGCTTCGAGCGCATGTTGATGTTTTTGACCGGCGTTTCTAATATCCGCGACGTAATCCCTTTTCCGCGCACACCGGGCAACGCTGGTTTTTAATAAAATATGGTATCCGCTACTGCCATCAGAGAAATGTTTGCCCGCATAGCGACGCGTTATGACGTAGCAAATCAAATAATCAGCGGAGGTCTCTGCCGCTGGTGGCTGCGCCGCCTCACTAAACTCGTTTCCCGGACGACGGAGCACCGCAGTAGCCCGATGATCATCGCCGATCTCGCCACCGGAAGCGGCGACGTCGCCTTCGCCCTCGCACGCGCTCTGCCGGATGCCAAAGTCAACGGATACGATTTTTGCAAGCCAATGCTTGATATTGCCTTGCGCAAGCGCGCCTCAATGGGAGCCGAAAACCCTCAATTTGAAATCGGCGACTGCATGGCACTGCCACTTGCCGACAACTCGGTCGATGTGGTTACCATCGCCTACGGAGTCCGCAATTTTCAGGACAGAAAGCGTGGACTTGACGAAATCTACCGTGTGTTACGTCCTGATGGTTCCGTTTTTATTTTAGAATTCTCCCAACCTCAAGTGTGGTTTCGCCCAGTGTATTATTTATATTTACGCATCTTACTTCCGTTGATCGCACGCCTGGCAACCGGAAATAAAGAAGATTATGATTATCTCGCGAAATCCATCGCCATTTTCCCCAATAAAAAAAACTTCGCCGACGAATTGCGCACCGCAGGATTTATACAAGTGAAAATCCTCTCTCTTTCCATAGGTATCGTCGCCGTGCACTACGCCAAAAAAGATAAAAAGTAAAAACACCCCAGCAGGGCAGGGCACCACCGCAGCCTCCGGAAGGGGGATAATGTAATCCGCGCTCGTTTCATTTGCGCTCCCCCGAAGGGGGACAACGTGAATAACCGGCAGTGGAGCGTAGCGGAACTGCCGGACAGCGACTCCCCCTCTCCCCGCGCCCCGAAGGGGCGCGACACAAGCGCAACAGAGTCGCAGCGGACAAGCGACTGCAACGATTTTGCCGACCACGACCACCGGCGTATCGGCCGACGCGGCGACCCGCCACTGCGTCCACTGCGCTGTTCGGTGTCGCTTAGTTGCGTTTGACCCGGAGAAGCAGTCCGCCGTCCACAGGATTTACCATCGTATTTTTGTCGGTGGAGAGCCAATGGTGATTTATTCCGTTCACCGTCCAGCGAATTCCAACTTTACCGTTTTCTCTTCTAAATTCCCAACGATCGTCCCAGCGTTTCCATCCCGTTTTTTCTTTATAACTAAAAATTTCGCCATTCCTCTTAAATTCAATAACCTCATCCTTCTCCCGCCATGCCGCTTTCCACAAATTGGTGATAACATATACTTCCGCAGGAAAAAGAGAATCCATTTCCTCTTGGATTTTTTGCGCCAAAGGAATATCATTGTTCAGGAGAGCACGTTTTCGTAGATTTTCATACGCACGTTTACAACGCGCCTCGACGACTTTGTAAATCGTAAAGATGCCATTATCCCGTTTCTCTTTTAGTTTGCAAAATTCTTGTTCCACAGAGGAAGGTTTGTTCCGAAATTTTAGCGGAAAGGCGTCAAAGGATTTATTTTGCTTAACAGCTTCAATCGCGGTCTGAATTTCCTTAAAAAACGCCAACCTTACCTGCCCTGAAATGGCACGGCGCTTCAAGTATTCGAGTTGGCGTTCATCCGATTTGGAGAGCTGTGTCAATGCGCTGGAAAGTGCTTCGTCGCGGTATTTATTTAACGCAGATAATTCCGTAGCTATCGCCTGTGTCGCAGTGGTTTTTCCTGCTGGCTCGCTTTTCTTTGGCTCCATGGGCGAAATAGAACCGCTGGAAGTGCGGTCGTTGCCATGCCATTTTTTTTGATCGTGCCGTATGATAAATTTACCGTCGATCGGCACTTCAAAATAAAACTGCGTTCCACTGACTATTTGTATAGTGTTGCCGACAGTTTGAACCCAAATTCCGTGCTCTTTATTTCCTCGCTCGACTCTTGTCCAATTCCCGTCAGCAGTAAATTCGTATTGAGAATCTTCTTCAAGATTTTTCCAAACCACTCCCGGCTTTGCGATAGTCTTGACAACATGGGGCGCGGACGGAGGTAATCTTGTTCCCCGATGAAATACGCGGAATTTGCCTCCGTGCCAAGAATGAACACCCGTTTTCCCGTCGTCAGAAAGGGTGAATCTTTCTCCCTCTTCGTCTCCGATTTTCACTGTCCGTGAATTAACAACATGCCATTCATGAATCCATTCGCCGTCCACTCCTTTCAAAGAACAGTTGCCGTCGGCTCTAAATTCCAATCGCCCCGTTTCTTCGTATTTACTATGGCAAAAAAAGCTCCAAACCGTGTTGTAAAAAACGTGGTTTTCACGGGATGAACTGGTTCGCGTCCCGCTATTGTCGCCGCCGATCCGCCTGCCAAAAAACGTTGCTTCTTCTTGCGCGAACAGCGGCGGCTGCGCGGTAACAATCGCCATGAGCGCAGTCGCTACCGCGGTCACGAAGATGTTAGTATTGATCCGGCGTGTTATCGTCCGAATACGATTTGTGTGAGTTGTGTTTTTCATGGTAAGTTAGTGTAAAAGGTGTTGTATCGGAAAAGGAAAGGATGCTTATCGAAGCTGTGCTAAACTGATCAAATTTTATTTTACTGTGTTTCTGTTTTTATGGAGGTTTCTTGTAAAAAGTTCATTGTTTGCCCTCATGCTCTTTGTAACTTTTCAGAAAAGCTGAAAATGTTTTCTTTTTTTCAGCGTCTGCCTTAGGATTGTCTAAAAACGCTTGCACCCACCGTATTGCTTTGTCGGCATCCTTTGGAACTATTTCTCCTTTTGCATAAATTATTCCGAGCAACAATTGCGTATCCGCGTTGTTTTGTTCGGCAGCCTTGTGAAGCCACCGCACCGCTTCCGTGTTGTCTTGTGCAACTCCAATTCCTTTCAAGTAACACACGCCAACCGCATTTTGCGCAACGTCGTCTTTCTGTTGTGCAGCTTTGAGAAGCCATCGAAATGCCTCTGTTTTGTCTTGGGCAACACCGATGCCCTCGAGATAACACATGCCTGTCTTAAATTGTGCTTCGGCATCTCCCAAATCTGCCGCACGCCGAAATAAGAGCGCTTTTTCGACCTTTTTTTCTTCGGTAAGAAGAAGCATGTCGCGCTTAAAATCTTCCCCCGTAGTTTTTTTCCCCCGTGACTCGCTCGCACTTTTTGTTTCGTTCAAAGGTGCCGTTGCTTGCTCTGCCGAGCAGACAGACTTTGGCAATGCCGCAAAAAGCAAGACCACTCCTGAAAAGATGAGTTGTTGTGTTTTCATGTTCTATTGTGTTTGTTTGATGTTTTTTCCCGTCGGGAAATTAGGTTTGAAAAGAGTGGCGTTTGTTTGGAGGGGGGGGCGGCGTGGCAGACGACGACGCCCCTACCCACGGCAAACCGGTGGATTCTGACTGCGAAGATGGAAGGTGTGAGTTCATGAGGGGAGCAAGCCGACGTGAGGAATGACACCAGCAAAACAGGGAGGTTGCAAGAAACGAAGCCACGAGGGGAGGAAAGAGGGGAGAGGGTAGGCAGGCGGCAATCACCTCCCCCTTTTTCTGTGTCCTCTATGCCCTCTGTGGTTCCTCCTCTAAGCAACCACCAAAAGCACAGAAGGCACAAAAATGAAGCGGACGAAAAAGCCCTCGCCGTAAACGGCTTGCACAGCACTTGCTCTGGCATAGCCCGCCGTGAACCGGCGGGAGGCTCGATCTTCACCCCAAGGGGCAGCTCTAAGGTAGCCCGATGCAACGCCCCGGTAAAACCATAAGCCCTAATTGGAGGGCGCGTTGGGTGCGCACGCGAGGTTGGTCTGGAACTTGGGGACCCGAGGGGGTCTCGCGACGCCACGTGACGGCGGGCGACGGGCGACGCGGGGCGCACAGGTGCTCAGGAGAGCGGCGAGATGCTCGCTCAGAGGGGCGTCGGAGGTTTTTTTGGGGGCGTGTCGGGGTCGGGCGGGACGACGGAGCGCGTCAGGAAGAAGTGTCCCTTGTCGGAGATCGCCCATTCGAGACGCTCGCTTTTTTTGATTTCGAGCGCGTACGCGAGTGCCGTCGGAATGGTGACGTAGAACTGCTCGCTGTTCTTGCGGGCGATGTGTTGGACTTTTGTTTGGTAGCCCATGATGTTGTGAGCGGGTGGACGGTTTAGAAAAAACACTGAAAAACGCGAAAAGTTGCGATTTTTTCAAAGATTCTCCCAGAAGAGGTGAGAGACAGAAAATTCCACGCAGGTAAGCATGGTAAACTGCCAAAGCAGACCCAGGGCGTTGCTCCGGGCTATGTTAGAGTGCCCCTTTGGGGTGCCATTCACCGCGGCACCCTCCCCGCACGCCGCCGACGTATTCACCCCTTATTTCAATTTTTCCAATATGTCCCTGGCAGTGGTGATGGCATGAAGAATGGTTTTGGGGAGTGCGACACCGGCACAATAGTTTCCGGTAAAAAACAAGTTTGGATAAGTCTTTGAAGCTGAAGCAAGGAGGGCGAGAAGAGATTCGTGCCCGGTGTTGTATTGAGGGATAGCACGATTCCACCTCGTAATATGGGTGAAGACAGGCGAGCCGCGCACTCCAAGAAGATCGTTAAGTTCGTCGCGAACAATTTTAATTTGAGATGCCTCGTCTTCGGACGTGAGCGTCGCATTGCGGCTTCCTCCGAGGAAAGTAGTCAGAAGGACGTGTCCATCGGGGGCGCGTCCCTTAAAGCAAGAACTTTGGAAGAGTGTGCCGAGAATTTTACGCCGTTCGACTCCCGGTGCGAGCATCCCAAAGCCGTCAATTGGGTGTGCGACTTGTTCGCGTGCGTATCCAAGCGAAATAACGGAGAGAGGCGGCGCAGCGAGAAGGTGCCAGGGGCGAAGAAGTGCCGACAAAGAAGCGGGCAAGGGCAGTTTCTCCCAATTTTGCGGCGTGCAAGCCAGGAGAACGCAGCGGGCGAGCGCAACGTGCTTTTCCCCGTCATTAAGCCAGGTGACACGCCAACCCTCGGCGTTTTTTTCAATAGATTGGACGGCAGCACCGAGACGAATGCGGTCTTCGCCGAGCACGCGCACCATGCTGTTAGGAATTTCCGCCATGCCACCGGCAAAGTTCACCATGCGACGAACAGGGGCGGCACGCCTTTTGCGCAATCCGGCGAGGACAAGCGAACCGTATTTCTCTTCCATGAGATGCAGCCGAGGAAACGCAGACCGCAACGAGAGTTTTTCGATATCGCCCGCATAAATGCCAGAAACCAACGGATCGACAAGGCGTAGCGCAGCTTCCGCACCAAGACGCCGGCGCACAAATGCTCCCACCGTCTCATCGCCTTCTGGCGCACGCCTGGCAAAAGGCTCGCCAAGAACGCGCAATTTACCGCGCAAACTGAGCAGTGGTGTGCCTATCGCCCCAAACAAACCAGCAGGCGCAGCGACAGGTCTGCCCGCACACACAAGAAAGCGTTTCTTCGCCTCGGAAGAAGCCTCCAACGGCACAAGCCCCAATTGATGAAAGAAATCTTCCACCCCATCTTTTTCGAGCATGAGGGAGTTGGGTCCACCTTCGACAAGGAAACCATTTTCGCGATGCGTCACAATAGAACCCCCCGCACGCGACGAGGATTCCAACACGATCGGCTCCACCCCTCCTCGCAAAAGAGTGACAGCGGCAGCAAGCCCTGCAGGACCTGCTCCAATGATGAGAACATCCTTGTTCATGGAGGGATAAGACGGCTCACACAGCCAATTGTTCCCTTCCGCTCACAGGCACATCCTCGTAAGCAACAAGACATCCTCCCCGCCTAAAACAGGATGCTTGAATGGAAAACCCGCCAGTGTGCATTCTCTCTTTTTCCTCCCCTGACACACGCATCCCTTTAATCTCTTTTCCACTCGTGGGTAATGCCGAGAAAGCAAAAAAAAATCACAAAAACAAAAAAAACGCTTGCGCATGTTGATTTTTTCCACACCGTCAGTGCTCGGAATAAGGAATTCCACTAACAAAACAACAAACAACAACCAACAACAGACAACAACTAAACGAATGAGCACACCACAATACAACACGTTTGAAGAATACAAAACCTCTCTCGTCGAGCAGGTGCTAAAGGGCGCTGAAACACAGTGGAAGCAGATTGAGACACAACAACGCCTCGCTTCTCTCTACAAAGAGTTCGGCTTCCGCAGCAACGCTGACCTGGTGAAGGCACTGCAAAGCGTGGCAACAACCCCCAAGAGCCCGTCTAAAGCCAAGGGAGCAGCAAAACCCAAGGGCGGCAAGGCGAAAGCAGGCAAGGGCAAACGCGCAAAGATCACGCCGGAGATCGAAGCCAAAGTCAAGGAGCTGAAACTCCAAGGCATTGCATCCTCCGCGATAGCACGCACACTGGGAATCTCTTCCCCGTCCGTCTATAAAATCACAAAAGGCATCGAAGCTCCCGTGACCCCAGCCGTCGCAGAGCCAGCTGCGTAAGTTTTACTGTTCTTCAATAAAGCAGGCACCCCGCAAAACGGGGTGCTTTTTTTTCGTCCCTTCACTGCCGCTTCGGCCGCAACACAAGCAATTTTCCTACACCATGCTTTTTTCAAACACCCTCCCCCCTTCCACAGATACCGCGATCTCCAATGACCTCGCCCAAGTCCTCTTTCAAGAAATTGCCAACACCATATCCCGCACAAGCGGCCTCGCTCCGGGTTACGCCGATTTGCTGCTCATGGCAACGGGCGCAGTCTGCGTCGTGCTTCTCGCCAGCATAGCGACTTGGGGAACACGCCTGTTGGCAGTGCGTATGATTGCACTCGCCACACGCAAAAACACCCTCGCATGGAACACCTTACTCTCCGATTCTTTTCTCCTTCAACGCCTCTCCCGCTTCGCCGCCATTCTCGTCTATACGCGCCTCGGCTACTTCGTCTTCTGCAAAAAGCCCGAACTTTACGACCTCCTCAATACCATCGTCAGCATCTACACCATCTGGCTTGCAGCTTCTATCCTCCTCTCTCTTCTCGACCTCGCCCGACGCGTCGCTACCGCACGCGGTCACGCCGCCAGAATGCCTGTCCACGGCGTCTCCCAAGCTATTAAACTTGTCGTCTGGCTCATCGGCAGCATACTCATCCTCTCCACCCTCCTCAACAAATCCCCAGTCTATTTTCTCTCCGGTATCGGTGCCCTCTCCGCCGTTCTCCTCCTCATTTTTAAGGACGCCCTGCTTGGCCTCGTCGCAGGTGTCATGCTCTCCGCCAACCGCATGGTCGTCTCCGGCGACTGGATCGAAATGCCCAAATACGACGTCGATGGCGAAGTTGTCGAGGTCTCTCTCACAACAGTCAAAGTCCGCAACTGGGATATGACCATCGTCACCGTGCCCGCCTATTCTCTCATCGGCGAATCACTCAAAAACTGGCGCGGCATGACAGACTCCGGTGGACGACGCATCAAACGCGCCATCTGTATTGATATGCAAACAATCCGATTTGCCGACGACGCCCTGCTCGCCCATTGGGGAAAAATCGACCTCCTGAAAAAATACCTCGCCCAGAAAAAAGAACAGATCGAAAAGGAAAATCGTTCCCTCAACGACAAAAACAACGAACTTGCAACCGGAGACACCACCCTCGCCCCCTTCAACAAACGCCGACTCACCAACATCGGAACCTTCCGCGCCTACTGCCTCGCCTACCTGCGCAAACACCCCGGCGTCCATCAAGAAATGACCCTGCTCGTCCGCCAACTTTCACCCAACGAACACGGCCTGCCCCTCGAATTGTATTTTTTCACCAACAACACAAGCTGGAGCATCTACGAAGACACCCAGTCCGATATCTTCGACCACCTTCTCGCTATCATCAGCGAATTTGACCTCGCAGTTTATCAAACACCCAGCAGCACCGACCAACGCTTTTTCGCCAAACTCATCGCAAAAAATTAAGAGAGCAGGAGCAAGTGCTTCGCGTGAGAATCGGATTTTCAGGGGATATCGTATTTATTGGGACCGTCTGTTCCGGGTTCAAATATGAGGGAAAGAAAGATAACAAGATTCACGAAGGGAATGAGCAGTAAGAAGATTAACCATCCCGAATCGTTGATATCATGGAAACGGCGGATGACGAGACCGATGAAAACGATGGACATCGACAAAAACCAACCTACAAATAAAATCCAAACCCAGACTGAGGGAGATGCGAAAGAAAAAAGAACCAGCAAGGAGAGCATTAAGAGGAGGAACTTATTAAATTCCCTTCTGGAAGCGCGACCTCTGAAAGAAACGCTGAAACATGTCGATATTAAATTAAAAGGTTTGGGTTTTCGGATCGTCGGGTCGGCTGCGTAGTCCAATTCTGAATTAGCTGCGGCTAGCAGTGGTGGCAGTGGTGGCAGCAGTGGTAGGTCGGCTGCGTAGTCCAATTCTGAATTAGCTGCGGCGGCATTTTTTTTAGATGATAAATTTGGAGAAAGAGGCGGGGGCGTTTTCTCCACAAGAAAATCGTCTATGATTTGGATGATTTCGCACATATTTCCCGGCGCACAATTTTCTTTGGGCAAAAGAGTCAATGAATTTTTATTTTCGGGGATGGAGCGGTATTCTGTTTCGACGGCACTGGCTTTGCAAAGTGGTGTTTTAGTTTTTTGTATTGCGTTAGATAGGATGGGCAGACAAGCCGCCACGGCGCGGGCGAAGGCGGCATTTTTTTCTGTTTTTGATTCGTCGCTTTCGTCGCCGAATTTATTTTCGACGAATTCCATGTAGCGGTCGCATTGCGTAAAGCATAAAAATGTTTTTATTCCAGCGTCTTTTAATTTGCACAAAGCGGAAGCGGGCGCAAATTGCATTTCTGTTTGTATCTTTTTTTGCGCGGGCAGTGTATAAATATCCAATGCTTTTTGTAAATTTAGCAGGACGATCACGAGGTCGCTGCTAAAAAATTCTTGTTTTAAGATTTTTTGTCGATCGCTTAGTTCATTATCATCTTCTGCCTCAAACACTTGCCGAAAATCCTGTCCGGCGCAATCGAGCATTTGCAATTGGTGTTCGTTTTGGAGCGTATCTTTCCAAGTCCACTTTAAGTCTTCTATAACTCCGGTGTTGGTAGATTTTGGCCACTGTCCCCGCTGCAATTCGTCCCATACACCGGCGGTATAATAAGCGGTGAATGAGGATCCGGGAAACAGGTTTGGGGCGGGTTTCGCCGGGTCCATATATTGGTAGAGTGCGGATATGAAAACGGATTTTCCGGAACCTTCAGCGCCGACGATTGAAATTTTTTTCATGGTGTATTTCCCGACGCACGCTCCATCTGGAGGCAGATTGCAGATGCGTATTGTCCTTATTAGAACCTGGTCCGGAAGCCGATGTTTATAGAATTGTAAATTTCTCCGTCGAAACCTGCTTCAATGCGATAGGATGCATAAACGGAGACGCGCTCGTTAAAGCTCCACGTTACGGAAGGGGAGATTTGCACCGTTTTATCGGCGAGTGCTTTGGAATTAATTCTTGTTTTTTCGCCACCGGCGGTGAGGAATTGCGAACTTATTGCACTGTCGGAATCCATGAGTTCAGTTGCGAAAGCGACATCAAGGTTTATCTTACACGTCCATTCGATTCCCTCGAAGAACCATGCTATACCGCTGCCGACTCGGAGGCGAAAGGAGTCGTGAGTGATGGAGTCGAGAGCAAGATTAGAACTGCTTCCGGTTTCGGAGAATGCGTCAATGTCGTAGTGGTTATATTCTACGCTTGCATAAGGGGTGAGGTCAAGGCGTTGGCGACGCGGGGTTAGCGCGAGCGGGAGGACGGTGCCGATTGTGAAAAACGCGCCCGTGTTAAAGGCGTCGGGTTTACTTTTGTTAATGCCGGTCGCAGTTTCGCGTTTTACGTTATAGCTGCTGACTCCGACGCTGGCGCCGGCATCGAAGTAGAACCATTTTCCGAAGATGTGACTTGCGTAAGCGGTAGCGTAAACGGCGTCCATTTTTGCGGTGCCGCCGGCGTCGTGGAAAGTGGCAGTCCCGTCGGCGTAATTAATGGCTGCACCGAGGACGGTGTTCTCTCCGAAAAGGGCGTCGGCACCGACGGAGCCGCCGTTGGTTCGGAGTTTATAGACCGGGTCATCGGTGCCATTGCCGCCCAGATCGTTGAAATTGCTTGTGGCACTCAAATAGACTTGGAAGGTGTAATACTCAAAGAGGTTACGGTCGTAACGCCGTTCTTCGAGGCGGGAGTGTAATTGTTCAGTGGAGGAACTGATCACGCTCGCAGGGAGAGAGACGAGAGAGGCGAAAGCGAGGGGGGAGAAATTATTTACAACTGAGTTGAGTTGTCCGGCTGGCGTGGTGTTTAGGTGGGCACCGATTTCGTATTCGGCTTTAGTTTTTTCATGGAGCTTCAGGCGTGCGTTGTAGAGTGCTTTTTCATCGGCGGTGGCACCGGGAGTGGGCGCCTCTGGCGGGGTCAATTCGGCACGGGTGACGACTTTTGTGGCGAAGGAATCAAGCACGGGGAGGAATCGTTCCAACCCTTTATGCGGAAAATAATTTGGGACGCGAGCGAGTTCGCGTTGGGCGACGAGGAGGGCGGGACCGTTGTTTCCAAAACGCTCGTAAGCAGTTCCGGCACCGACGCCTGGACCGACGAGAACATAATAGGCATTGGAGTCGGTATCCGTATTTCGGAGCCATGCGTTGTCACCGATGACGGCCAAGGGTGCCGCCTCAGTGGCTTTTTCCACGAAGTAGTAAATGCTTCCGCGTTCGGCTGGGGAGCCGATGGATTTCACCTCTATCTTACCATCGATAAATGCGCCGCCGGTATAAACCAATTTATCATACTGTCCGCCGTTGATTTCTATTTTAAGAGTGGCGTCCATGTTTTGGTGGAAAACACCGTTTATTGTAGCCGTGCCGATTTGGCTGACCGGGTCGTTGGAGGGGGAAAGGACAGCGTTATTGTTCAAGGTCAGATTTCCTCCGAGGGTGAAGTTGCCCTGAATTTCTCCAGCCTGAACGATGAAATCTCCTCTGAAATTCTCCTGCGACTCCAAGGTAAGTTTATCGCTGCTTGTTTTTTCAAAAACAGTGCCTTGTTCGCCGATAAGTTTTCCTGCTTCGAGGGAGCTACTTTCGCCTGTAGCGTTCCAGACGAGACGTCCGGTATCGATGGCGGCGATATTTTTTACATTAAAAATATGGGCTGGATTGATAATTAAACGACCTTGGTCAACACCGAGTATGTTGACATCAAAGGAACTTGTTGTGAGGAATCCGAGGCGGGCGGTGCTGAGGTCGCCTGCGCCCGTTTTGATAATGTTTCCACCTTCTCCTTTTTGGCTCGTAATTGCGCCGGCGTAATCGATTGCGCTATCGACACCGTCGTTGTCGCGAACGTTTATATAGAGGGAACCTATGCGCACGCCATCGGTTGTATTGCCGTTGCCGATATCAACTGCTTTTTTATTGCCGATACCGACTTGGAATTTGCCGCCGCGGATATTCACTGCGCCTGAATAGGAATCCAGGTTCCCTTCGACACCGTCCATACCGGTTCCAAGATATTGAAGAAGACCTTCGCCGCTTATTTCAAGATTTGCGTTTCCGATAAAAGTGCCTTGGATGGAACCCTTTTCGGATTGGATAATGTAGAATGTGCGAGGCAAATCGCCGAAGTCCAATTTAGAGGTGCTGTCAAAGGCGATTCCGCCACGGAGTTCGCCGATTTCCGCGACGTTTAATATGCCGTAATTTTGAACAATTGTGATACCCGTGTAACGCGGGACTGTCTGCATAAACAGTGTTCTATCGCCGCCTTGTCCGTCTATAATAACCCCGCCTTCTCCGCTTATTTGACCTTCGTAATAGGTTCCGTTCAATTCGATGCCGCCGTAGTAGAGACTTTCTACTTGCAGATTTATTTGCAATTTCGCGTTCTTTTCGACGATGGCGAGCGGAAGACCATTGTTATTGCGCGCGCTATCTACGATGACAACCCCTTCTTTTACATTAACTTGACCGCCGAGAGCAAAGGCTGGGTCGTACGCGTCCCACGCGAGATAAACGGTGCCGGCGCCGGTTTTTTCCACGACACCGATGTCGCTAATCGGGCTATTAAACTGGTCTGCGCCGGTGGCGCTATCCGAGTAAATTCGCAGGGTTCCGCCCGCTCGGACAGCGACTTCGGAAGCGTCTCCCAAGGCATGTGTTGTAACGTCGAGAACGCCGCCTTTTCCGACGTAGAAACGACCTGAAAAATCGCCTGTGTTGTCTCCGCGCAGGATGAGTGTCCCGCCGCCGTTTTTATAGAATTCTCCACTGCCTGAAATAATGCCCGAATAAGTTTGCACGGAACCGTCAACGGTATTAAGAACGATGCTTGCAGCGTCAATCTTCAACACGGCTCCGGTTTCGCCGACGATACCTTTGAAGATTTGGTGATTATCGTTCAAAAGGACGCGTGCATTTGCACGGATATCGAGAACAGCACTATTCTCGAAAGCATAGCCTGTTTTGAGGGAGAGGTCACCGCTTTGCACGATGATCTTACCGGTGAAATCAACTTCTTCGCGACCTATTTCCAGGACGCCCGTGCCGTCTTTTTGGAAGGTTCCCGATCCGGAGATGGAACCATTGATGCGAGCAGCGGGGAGACTTTCGTCAAGGCTTAACGTTAGGACAGCCCCGCCACGAACCTCGTAGCTATTTGCTTGACCATTTACGCCGCCCGGAAAGTTGGCTCGGAGGGAGCCATCTATATTTCTCGCTTTTCCGTCGAAAATAAGCTCGCCTTCGACTACCGTTGTGAGTCCGGAATAGTCTAACGAATTAGGCTGCGCGTCATCAAAAACGACAAGTCCGTCATCTAAGGCATAGAGGGTATTTTGTTCGGGGTCACCGCGGAGAATGAGTGTGCCGGCACCGCGTTTTTCCACGTTACCGATTGCCACTCCAGGGTAAGATTCACGAATAGAGCGCGTGTGGACAATGGAGTCTCCGGCTTTGACATCAAACGCGATGGTTCCCTCCAACGGGGAAACGGTGAGGGTGTCTATATCTCCGAGGAAAATATCGCTTAGATTAGGGAGGACGGGGATGACAAGCGTGCCTTCTTTTGCGCGGATGGGACCGGTCGTTAAATAATTTTGGAGAACCAAGGTTCCTTGCCCGATTTTTGAGAATACACCTTCGCCGCCCACGGGAACGCCCAAAGTAAATTCTGCTTCTTTTTCCCAGACAGCATATTCGACTTCCGCGAATCGTGTCACTTCCGGCGTTCTATAAATATCTACTGTGACGAAGCTGGCATTGGGAAGGCTATCTGCGTCCAAGCGAAAGATTCCGTCTTCTACCTTCACGGTACCCGTGTATTCCGGACTTTGCCCGTTGAAAATAAGCCGTTGGTCGCCGACTTTAATAAGCGAACCAGAACCAATAAGTTGTCCTGAGAACGACAAGCTGTCGGCATTATTCAAACCACGCCCCGGTTTCGCGTTTGGATCGTATTTATAGACCGGATCGCCTGCCTGATCGTAAATGGGGTTTCCATTATTGTCTGTTTCTTGCACAGGTTTTCCTTCTGCGTCAAGCAACACTACTTTTTCGCCCGTCATGTATTCCAAGACTTTGTCTAAATAATAACGGGAAGAACCTGCGGTGAAATCGCTAATTGTCGGTGTCGCCGGCATCTTTATTTTTTCGCCGGGGTCCATTGTATTAAAGAAGTAGGCGGCTTGGACATCGGGAGAATTGTTTGTAGAGTTGGCGAGTTCATTTGTTAGCGAATTTAGATAATTGCCGTCCATGCCAATCGTCAGTGCTGCATCGCCCATTACAATGCTTGAGCCTTTTTCTCCGAACAACATACCGAAGTGCTGGGGCTGGTAAAGATAATCGCCGGTTTCGGGGTCTGTGAGTGCTATTTTTGTAACAGGGTCAAGGGCTAAACTCACCGCTTGTGCGCCGGAGTAAAGAATGAGACCGGAGCTATTTCTGGCAGTGTTTCCGTCGCGGGAGCCGAGAATTAAAGTTGTCGGGGCTTCGTCACTCAGGGGTCTGACAACCGTAGCTCCGAAATAGGTATTTGCCCCGCTGAGCGTAAAACCGTCGACTGCTACTAAAATAAGATTTCCTACACCGGAGATAGTCCCGTCAAAAATTAACGATTGTGTTTGGCGCAGGGTAACGGTGCCGCGTCCTAACGCGAGGCGTGTTTTAGCATCGCCGGAGAGGTTGTTTAAGCGCTGGTTTGTATCGGCGAAGGCGAGGGTTGTGGCGCGTCCGCCAGCGTATTCGCCTTGCAGGAGTGTCACTGACTGCGCATTGGCAAAAGCATCATTGGGAGCGAGTGGGTCGTTTTCGCGTGCGGAGAGGTAAATGGTGACGCCTTCTTCGACGGTTATATTTCCAAAAAATCCTGGTTGTGCGCGCCAAATTTGCAAGACACCGGCTTCCTGACCATCACCTACTTGATAAAGGGCTACGTTGCTATAGTCTTCGTTGGTGATTTGCCCGCGATAGGTCACGAGCAACTCGCCCTGATGGGTGGCTAAGAGGCGCGTCATGAGCGTGCCGGAATTGTTTTGGATAATGCCGAGAAAAGCACCTGCATGGATTTTCACCCAACCGGAACCGAGCGAGGATCCGTCGGCGTAGATTCCTCCTTCCTGAATATCAATAGTTCCCGGGAAATAAACGGGATCAGCGTCAATGGAAAGCAGGGCGAGGACTCCGGAACCGCGTTTTTCCAACACAGAATCATAGGAACCGATAATCAAACCCCTATACAAACCATCGTGTCCTGATTCCTGTATGATGGTCAATTTGCTGTCTATTGTCCTGAGACCATAAACATCGGTCGGGTCTGTATGGGATAAAAACACAGCGGTGTCCATTCCGGCACCCACCGTGCCACCCGGTCCATACATTTCATCTGGTCCTTTACTCAATCTAAAATAAGTTTGAAAATTATGGATAGTCTGGTCGGTCTCAATAGAAAGAATCGTTCGAAAAAGCGAGTATTCCACCGTGGTTCCGATTTCCCATTGTACCTGGTCGCCATTATCGGGAAACATCGAACTTGGACTCACGGTGACTCGTCCAGCGTTTACCATGGGAGTAAGAAAACCTGATCCCAACGGGGCGATCATCGCGAACTCACGTGCGGGGTTGGGTTGGGCTCCCTCTGGGTATAAGGCAAGTGGAATGTTACCGCCTAAAGAATCGCTTCCGGCTAAGTTGACGGTGTAGGCACTGGACAGCGCTTTACCACCGATGGAGCTTAGCGTTGTCACCCCGCCTTGTAGAATTACCGAACCGGTAAAATCGCCGTCATTTTTTATATTAAAATCGCCGCCTCCTGTTTTTATAAAATGTCCCTTGCCGCGCAGGTAACCGATACTCCCCTCTTTGCGTTCTCCCGTCAGGGGGTCAACTGAGCCGTCATAGATGCTATCCATGTGCAAGACGATGCGATAGGTATCGTCCAAACCCGTTCGGAATTCGGTAAGGTTCCCATTAGACTCGACATTTTTAATGATATTAAAGCGATAGCGGACGTCGTAAGGTCCCGTATCAATGTCATCAAAACCGGACTGGACAATATTCGGGATGGAATTTTGGAAGGAGAGCCTTGCGTAGTCATTGAGGACCACCCGACCAAGACCGGCGACCATGGAATTGGAGAGTGCGACAGAGTTGATGTCGAACTGGTTAACGTAACCGGCGATGCGGAGTTCTACGGAGCCTTCGAGACTCAGTGTTCCTGCGAAAGAGACATAATCGGCGGAACCCGGCGAAGTAGGATCGCTGATATAAGTGGGGCGGCGCCCGCCGTGGAAAACGCGTCCGAAATAAAAGCCCCCGTCGGTGGCGGAAGAGTGAATATTCAGGGCTTCTTGCCAGCCTTGATACTCCAGCTCACCGGAGCCGGTCAGGCGGATGATCCCGAATTCATCGGGGTTTTCGAAATTAAAATAAGCGTCATAGGTCGTAAAATCTTTCAGAGCGGTGAGCCAACGTCCGTTATAGGTTGTGCCTAAGTTCTGATTTATCACCCACTCTTCTCCGACGGGAACGGTATAGTCTTGAGCACCTTCCAAGTTGTCCGTTGGATTTTGTATAGCAGCTCCATAAAAAGGAGAAGTTGCGAGTGCCGCTGCGGCGATAAAAAGTGTTTTTGGAAGTTTCATAGAGGAGAGGGGAATTGTGGTTGTTGTGTGTTTGGTGTAAAAGTCTGTGGTTGTCGTTTTGGTAACAGTGATAGCGGACTAAAAGCGGAAACGAACGCCGACGCTTAGGTTGTGGCGGGTTTCACCCTCGAAGCCATATTCCCAGCTGTAACTGGCGAAGACCGATGTTTGTTCAGTCAAGTTAAGTGTTGCCGATGGAACGAGCTTGACCACGTTCCGGGAGAGTGTTTTTGAATGGATTGTGTTTTTTGTGAGGCCGTAGGGTTCGAGTGCGAAACGGGAGGAAATATCACTTTCGGTTTCAAGAAGTTCATGGGCAAAAGAAAGATCAATGCTTACTTTCCAATTCCAGTCGTAGCCCCCTGAAGCCCACGAGAGGCTCCCGCCGACTTTAGCGCGGAGGGAATCATAGTCAAAATCATCTACCTTCAATCGAGAATGACTGCCCTTTTCTGTAAAGCCATAGATTTGATAATGGTTATATTCGGCGCCGATATAAGGCGTAAAATAAATATCTTTGGCATTAGTGGCAATTACGCTACCGAGGACAGCGAACGCGCCCGCCTGCCAGCCTTCCGGGGAGGCATCATTGACACCCGTCACCGTATTGCGTTTGGCTTCATAGCTCATATAACCGCCGCTCAAACCGGTATCGACATAAAACCAGTTTCCCAACATCCGGCTTGCGTAACCGGTGGCACGCACGCCATTTAATTTTATTTTTCCGCCGCCGTCGTCCAAAGTGGCGGAACCGTTGGTATATTCAACCGCGCCGCCGAGGACGCCATCTTCAAAGGCAAGTGCATCAACGCCGACAATACCGCCTTGTGTATTAAAATCATGGGTAACCGAATCCGAACCGCTGCCATTTTTGAAGATGCTGCTTGTACCGATGAAATAGGTCTGCCATTTATACTCGGCTATGAAAGCGGAGCGGTCATAGCGGCGTTGTTCAATGCGGGAGCGCAGTTGGTCAACATTATTGCTGGCGACGGTGGCAGGCATTGAGACGAGCGATGAATAACCCAACGGAGAAAGGTTGTTCACGACGGGGCGCAGGGCACTGTCGGAAACGGTGTTCAAATAGGCACCGATCTCGTAGGCGGCGATCAGCCAGTTATAGACTTGTCTTAACTCTGGGCTGACGCCGGAGGCGGGCAAGCGAGCGGGCAGACCGCCTGGCAATTGTTTTACAACGTTGGCGAATCTGACGCGAGCATCTTCGACAGGAAAGAGAGGAAGTGTCTCTATGACGTTTTTGTTGTCATTATACCACGCGACAAAATTATCGACGAGGTTGGCGTCCGTAAAGGGTGGAACCGGAAGTGTGGCGATGGTATCGAGTGCAGCGTGAAAACCATCCAAGCCTTTATGGGCATTGTAGCCCGGCACGCGGGCAAGTTCTTTTTGTCCGACGAGGAGAGTCAGCCCGTTACCGGTAACAGAAGCGTAAGCGGTGCCTGCACCGATGCCCGGCGAGAGAAGAATAAAGTTTTCGTTGGATTCAGGTGAATCAAAAGTTATGACTTCCGGCCAATCTTGCGATTCTACTGTCAAGGAAGCACCGGCGGTCGTGCTTTGGGCGATAGTGTATCTACTGCCTCGGGAGATGCCGCCACCGGTGGCACCTTCAATGCTTACAGGTTTCACGCGGATTGTTCCGCCGTTTAATATAACTTTTCCGCCGACGTTGAAAAGATCGTTGTTGTTATTTGCGGCATCAATTTCTATTTCGAGCACACCGCCTTGGAGAAGAAGGTCTTTTTTTGTGGTGATCGTTCCGATTGAATTACCCGGAGCAAGCGTGCCGCCGGCATTGACAATGATGTCTCCCTCTACGGCAAAGTTTCCTTTGAGTGCGCCGCCGTTCACCTCGGTCACACCTTCGTATTGTTGCGTTCCGTTAATAGCAAGCGAGCCTACACCCGTTTTACGAAAGTTTCCGGCGCCTGTGATGGAGAAATCCAACGTAGCGTTGTTTCCATTTCCTGTGGCGACTGAAATTTCCAGAGTGCCGTTCGTGTAAAGTGATTCTGTGGGGAAAACTTTCAGGACATCATCACCGCCGTTTACGCTCAAGCGTGCGAGACTCCCTTCTTCCACGCCGAAAGTAGTTAATTTTCGACCTTGCGTAGCCAAATAAGAAAAAGCCGATCCGTCCCAGACCACAGCATTCCCACTTGTGGAAATACTCTTTACAGAAGCGGAACCATTGCTGTTGGTGATAACTCCGGTGTAAACAACGTCTCTATCGATGTTATTTTCCACAAACAAAACACCGTCGTTTGCGATATCAATCGTGTGGAGATTTTCCACGCCGACTTGGAATTTTCCGCCATCAATTTTCACATTTCCTACGCCGCGCCCATCGACATCTCTCTGGTCGTAGCCGTTGAATTCGGCAGTCTTTCCTTCTGGCAGAATACCTCTGCCGTCGGAGCCACGATAAACGAGTTTTTGTGGTCCTTTAATAATTAGTCCGCTACCGCCACCATAATTTGTTTTTTCAAAGTTTTGGGGACCGGAGGAATAGCCGAGAAAATCGCCTTCAAAAACGCCTTCGAGATTTTGTATAAATTCGACGGCAAGGGCACCGCCGAGGTGAACGATGGGAGCTTCTACACTGTCCCCGTTTGTTACTTTTATGCCGGACAAACCGCCTAACAACTCGGCGTGATGGTCGGGAAATGCGTTGCCGTCAAAATGCAATTCCAATCCGCCGATTAGCTCTGTTTTTCCGGAATAGCCCAATGGAGTGCTGCTGACAGTAAGAATTGTTCCGACGGGACCGCTGATGGCAAAATTTCCGTGTTCGCCCGGCGAGAAATCTTCCACCATTCCCGTTCCTAATTCGAGATAACGCGACGCGCCATCTGCTGCGAGAGAAAGGTTCAACTGGAAGGTGGCGCTATCTTTAATTCGGACATGGGGGACAACCTCGTCGCCTACACGCGAACCATCCACGATAAGACGGCCTTCGTGTATGTGAAACTCTACTTTATCGCGCTCGTCTCCGAGTGGATTATCTCCCGACAGCCAGACTGTTCCGGCACCGGTTTTCCCGACAATACCGCCTCCGGTGAGCGCGCCGGTATAATTTTGCAAATCATCGTCCGCAGTGGTGTAAAAACGCAGCTCGGTTCCCGTTGCAACATGGACGCTTGCGTCGCCCAGCGCGACGGGCGCGACCTGTAAAACACCCTCCGTGACGCGGATATTGTCCAGCTGGTTGTTTTCGCCGCTGGTTGGACGCCACAAAATAAGCGTTCCATCGCCGGTTTTTTCCAATGATCCACCGCCGCTGAGAAGACCGCGATAAATACGTGTCTCCCCTTCATTTTTTGCGACGTCCAATGTCAACGAAGCGCCGTTGACGTTAATGACAGAACCTTCCTCGCCGACGATGTAATGAAACAATTGGTGCTCTACTCCGTCACCTGCCAGATTAAGCGTAGTGCCATTGCCAAGATACACGTCTCTGGCATTTTTTAGCACATCTTTTGCCTCAAAAGAAACGGTTCCTTCTTCCAGCGAAAAACGCCCCTCGAATTCGTCTTGGGCGCGGACAATCCGTAAATTTAAGTCGCCTGTTTTATTAAATACGCCCTTGCCGCGCAGGTCGCTGGAAAGTGTCTGCTCCGCGCCGCTCACGCGGAAAGTAAGCGTCCCCTTTTCTCCTATTTCAAATTCGCCCGGAGTTCCATCCGCGTCGGCTTCTGTTTTGGGAAGATTGTTTATTTCCAACACGCCATTTTCAACGAAGGTCGCGCCACTTGTCCGCAGAGAAAGCGTTCCGTCACTTTCCATAACAATTATTTCCTTTGCATAAGAAAGCCAATCGACATTGCCATCTTTGTCTACTTTATCGGAGGAAACTTTTTCGCTATTGGGAACATCCGCCAGTGCTTTTTTCTCTGTGATCCATGCTTCGTCATCAATGAAATACAACACGTCGGCAGAAAGTTCGCCGTCTTCGCCCCAGACTGATTCCCAATCGTCGCCACGGACTATGACGCCGCCGTGTGTATTTCGGCGTTCGCCATTTGGTTCGACAACGACGCCGCTTTCACGCAGTTCGGAACCGACTGGAGTGGCGGTCACATCGGCGGCAAGCGGGATGAGGGAACCGTCGTTCTTTTTGACCAAAAGTCCCGCTGCGCGGGCGGTCACCGCATAGACGCCTGGAGATAATTCCGGCTCGGCAAGGTCTATCAAGTTTTTCGGAATAAAAACTTCCTTTTTGTCAGGAAGGAGAATGACGCCGTCGTAGCGAAGAGTCGTGCCTTCGGGGAATTTTATTATTCCATTTTCAAAAGTGGTGCCAGGTGGAAGCGCTTCTGGAAAAGATTGCAAAGTTTTACCGTCCGTGAGGGCGATATTATTATGCATGTAGGAGAGGGAGCCTGTCAGTGTTACTTTTCCACTACCGCGTTTTTCGACACCGCCGGTGCCGGTGATATTTCCGCTGTAGGTCTCGCTGCTTGACGAGTCAAAGACAATCACACCCGAGCTTTTGACAACAATACCGCGGCTTGTTCCGAGACCCGCCACATCTGTAACCAAGAGACGCCCTTCGTCCACAACGGTATCTCCCGAATAAGCAAGGTATCCCTGAATCGTTGCCTCGCCTTTGCCTACTTTATGCAAATCGCCGCTTCCTCCTATGTCGCTAACGCGCATTTGAGACAGACCGGCACTGGCATTTAACTCAAGGTATTCTGTCGCCGATCCCGCCGGTGTGTTTATCTCTATACCAGAACCGTTAATGCTGTCTGCGTTGATGCGTAAAATGCCTTGGCGGAGAATTGTTGTCCCAGAAAAATCGGGGCTTACGCCATCGAGCGTGAGTCGTTCTTTACCAATTTTTATTAAATCGCCCGTGCCCTGGATCTCGCCGGAATAAGACATCGTTTCGGCATTTTCCAGACCAACCAATGATGAAGATAAAAAGCCGACCGTCGTTCCATCTTCGGCGCGTGCGGACTGGTCGCTTGCGTAGAGGATTGCTTCGTTGACACCGCCGGGGGTTTTCAAATCTCCCGTCAATGTCGCTAAATAATTCATATTGAGCAAACCTTGAGAGCCGCTCTGGTCATTTTTTACCAAGGTATCATAGCGCAAGTCGCTTATTCCGACGGTGAGACCGCCTGAACCGATGCGAATCACGGCTTCCTTCTCGCCGAAAAGCGCCCCAACCACTTGAGGCATGTCGCTGGTAATAAGCGTTGCGCCCCCCTTAATTATCACTGCCGAGGTGAACTCCAATGCGTTCTGTGCACGCAACACAAGGTCGCCGGCGCGTGCGATGGTGACGCCATAAAAGTCGCTCACTCCGCCCAAGGTGAACACGCCGTCCCCTTCTTTTACAAAGCTGCCTTGCCCGGAAAATTTTCCGTCGTATGATTGATTGATCTCCTGGTCTATCACCAAAATTCCGGAGCCGAGGCGTATGCGTCCGTAGCTATCGCCGGACAAATTACGGATACGTTGGTCGGTGCCGTTCATGGAGAGCGTCGTCTCGCGCTGGCTTTCTCCACCACGGATAACGAGGGAGTTCACGTTTGAAAAAGAATCGTTCAGAGAATCTACCGTAGCGTTCCCTTCCTCATCTGTTTGCGCCGACAAATAAACGGTTACACCTTCTTCGATGATGACATTTCCGTAGAATTTATCCTGGCGGCGCCTTATGAAGGCTGAACCCGAATTATCTCCACCGACAAGCATCGCTTGTCCGCTGTCATTTGTCACATAACCCCGCGTTGTGAACACTAAAAAGCCGTCTGCACCGCCAGAAATGCTGGCGTTGAGGGTGCCGGTGGTATTTTGAAGGATTTTGAGCACGCCTGCTCTGATTTCAGCATTACCCGTCCCTAATGCTTGCACATTGGCGAGCACTTCGCCCTCGGTAATGAGTAAATTTTCTATTTTTGCTGAATCTACAAGCAGAGCCAATGTCGCCGGACCTTTTTTCTCAAAAGTGCCTGCCGACTCAAAAAGTTGTTTTGCCCGCTGTATTTCTCCTGCTTCTACGGCTTCTAAAATTGTGCTGTAGCGGATGGTGTTTCCTGCCTCAACTTTTGCATTTGTCAACTTAACCCCGTCGGCGAGAATCTCTTTCGCGACCTCGATGTCTGTCAAGCCTTTCTTTACCCCGAACACATCCCCGACGGCGGCCGCACAAAGAATTGCCCTGTCTTCGCCCGCAGCAATTTCTCTTCCGAGCCATACTTCCAACGCGGAATTGGTGTCTTTGGAATCCAACAAATAATCGTAAAATGCTTTAACTGCCGAGGTCTCTATTCCGAGTGCGAACAATGCGTAATCATCACGGGAGAATAGGAGCAAGTGGCGCACTAATTTCACCACATTGTCAATTTTACCCGGGTCTGTCCCTTCCAAATTTACCTTTCCCCAATCCATGACATTGGTGGCGTCCAACGAATTCAAATCCTCGGTCTGGACACCGAAGGCGTCTTTCGACTTTTCTAATTCACGGAGAAGTATCTCGTAGCGCTCACTATTAGAACCCACCTCGTTAAAATTCAGCCTTTTTTGTTCGAGCAAATCTTGAGCGCTGCGAATGGCTTGGGAAGCGAGGATCAAGTCACGGCGTAAATAATTGGAATCATAAAAATCGTTTCCATCGGCAAGCGTAATATTCACGTTTTGTAGAACCCCGCCTGCTTGGTCATCAAGGGCTACTGAACTCCACTGCAAATTCAAATTTCCGCGATACACACCATCTTTTTCTTGGACAACAGTCAAAGTGTGCGTATCCATTTGAATGTTTGTGCCTTTCCCTTGCCCTGCAATAAAGATTTCGGTGGGATTTGCCTGTTGTGCCGCCAAGATCGCGGATTCCACTGTTCGCAGTGCATCAGTAGGTCCCGAACTTTCAGCAAAAAGCACCTGTAAATTGTGGATGGTCTGGTCGTTTCGCACTACTAATTGCGCATATTTATCCGTGTGAATTGTTCGTTCGAGTAAAGTATCGGGATCAACCCATGCCTCCATCGTGCTGCCTACTTCTTGCGGCGGGGCGTAACCCATGGTAAACTCGAGAACATCGCCTGCGTCTAATATCGTGCCATTGGGTTCGGTGTGTGGACGTATTTCCGGGGCGATGCGCGTCCCGCGCGTGCCGTCTGAGCCGACAAGATTGACACTGGAAACAGACGCCAGAAGTTCCGATCCTGTGGAGTCGGGCACCTTCGGGTCGAGTATAGTTTGTCCTCCCGCGAGGAAGATGTGCCCGCTTAGTGTGCTTCTATTTAGGATAGAAAAATATCCTGGACCTGTCTTAAAAAAACGACCTATGCCGGAAATGATACCGATAGAACCTTCGTGGTATTGGTCTATGTGTGCTACGACGCGAAACTCGCTGCTCAAACCGACTTCCAACTCCGTTTGGTATTGGTCGTTAGTGTGGACGGGGATCGTGCTTTGGACGAGAACTGGGACGTCCTCATAAACGGGGAAATTACCTATATAGACAGGTTGTTCGGGGTCTTCCACTGAATAAACCAGTTGTTTTTCTGTTCCCCAAACCGTGCGTATAATTTCGCCTGTTTTTGGTCCTGTCTGCAAGTTGTGAACAAAATTCAACCGGATTACGTTGGGTGCATGGGGATCGGGATTAGTGACAGTATCAACTGCGTTCATCCAGTCCGGTTCTACGGCGGTGATATTCAATTCAGTATTACGAAAGGTTATTACAGCACTTCCGTTCAACACGATGTTGGAGACACCCACCATCTTGTTTATTCCCGCTCCGGTCTGCACGGCGTCATAGTTCCACATACTCGTTGCCAAACCCGAGCTTGAGGGTGAGGAGGGAAACTCGCGCCAGTGTGTCAGGTATCCCTTTACGTCCAGTTCGCCCGCGTTAATGGTCACCGTTCCGGACAAACCCCCGAAGGCTAATGAGTCGTCCAACAATCCGCCCCCTTCAATGAGAATGTTTGAATAATAAACGTGCTCGAGCGGTATTACTTGACCCTCTACCACCGTTGGGCGCACAAAATCTATGCTGTAAAGCCCAGTTCTTGTCAGTATCTTGGCGTAGGGTTCATCTCCGAGCTGCGTGATGCCAAATTCAGGTCCTGTGAAGGCTCGCACAACAGTCCGGTCACTGTAGCCATCTCCGTCACTGAAGTTTGGGTAACGGGGTGGAAATACGGAATAATCATGTGCCACGGTAGAACGAGGAAGCGCCCCCTCATTTCGCATAAGCAAAGTTCCCACCTGATCAGTTTTTCCGCTTACATAGTATTCATCGCCACCTAAGTTTTCGACGTTCCAATAGTTGCTTCGCGGATCGAGTTCGGAAAGGGAATAAGTCGCTATGCTTGTGGAATTGCGAAAATACCCGAAGCCTGGGTGAGGCGAGGCAGAGGCGTCCATTGCGGCAAACCATCCGTTTAGGCTGAACACAGAGGTGACTTCAACAGAAGAAGTGGCATCGCCAAATGCCGTCGAGAAACCGGTGTATTCGAGGGAACCCGTGCCATTTTTGACGAGGTTGCCTTCGCCGAAGAAAGTTCCGTTAAAAGTGGATGAGTATTCGGAGTTGAGGATGAGGGTCGTGCCTTTGTCCACAATGATACGGGCAGAGCCGGAGAGGTTGCGCAGCGTCCCTCCACTTCCCCGTGCGTCATATATCGTAAATCCAAAACCATCGCCATAAGAAACGGGGATAACCGCGTCGGGGACATCGAGGTAGGTCTGATACGAAGTGGGAGAATCGGTATAAAAACGGTTCCCGTTTATGATTTCCGCCGTTGCGACGGCTGGGAATGTCAGGACGCCGGCGGCGGCGAGAAACAAAGTTTTTGAGAGGCGCATGGAGAAAAAAAAGAGGGAGACTGAGGAAAAGGTGAAAAGAGAGTTTGGTCGATTTTTTGGAAAAGGTTTAAGGCGAACAGGCGAGAAGCGGACGTTGCAAGGAAAAGGTTAAAGGAAAGGAAAGGCAGGAGTGGCGGTGTGTGTCAATTGGATTATTTTGCAGGTTGGCGGCGTGCTACGACCACCGTAACAACATCTCCCGCAATGGGCAGTGCCATGCCTCCCTGACCCGGCAGGATTTGGCAAACGACATTGCCACCTTTGACCTCGATGACGGCGATCCGGAGCACGCCGACGGCAGCAGCGGTAACGGGCGGGACGAGTTCGAGGCGCAAACCAGCGTCCAGCACCTGCCCTTGAATGTCGCGCAGCACGATTACGCCGTTTTCTCGTGAAACCGCTTTTATGGCGGTGTTCCACTTTTTCATGGCAGGCTCGGGCGCTGGTTGCAGGATACAGGTGACGTAATACTCGCCGGGAACTCTGAAATTGAGCGGATGTTCTTCGGGGGCAAATCCCGACACGGACACGCGCAAGGTGCCGGCAATGCCTGTCGGCACCGGCCATGTGCCGTTTTTCAGCACCACAAGGGGCTTGTCGCGAAAAGAAACTTTTGCATTCGCAACGGGAACCCCAACGCCCTTCCGGTCAAGAAGCGAAAGAACGACGCGCGCCATCTTCAACTCCGCCGCCGTAAGCGGGGGCGGGGGCGCGTCAACATCGCCAAAACTCGCTGCCACGCCTGCCTCCACTTTCACCGTGCGACTCCAAACAACGGCGGAATCGCGGATAATCTCAATTTTCCGCGCCCCGACCGCGATGTCGCGCGCCAGCCCGTCCGGCGCGGCGACGACCTTGCCATCTACGCGTATGGTGACGCCCTTGGTTGTCACCAAGGTGCGCATGGCACCCAGAAAGAGGATGTCGCCCACCTTGGAGGGCGGCGGCGTGATGTTGACGCGCATCAATGCGGACTCTCCTGGTGCAAACACCACCTCGCGCCGCGCCGGCTCACCGCCTGAGAGACGCACTTCGACAGTGTGCGGCACGCGTGGCGCAATGTCGCCAAGCGTAACCACGCCGCGTCCAATCGAAACGCCGTCAAGCAGCACCTCGGCCCTCGCGGGATTCGTGATAATGGTAAAAGTGGCAGGACGCAGGCGCAGGGGCGCATTCACGTGCACTGTCTTGCCCGGGACGAGGCGGACTCCATCGCGTTTAACCTTTTCGCAATCAATGTGTTCAAAAATTAAACTTACGTCCGTTTCCCCCTTGACAGCTTCGGCAGCATCGAATCGTCCGTTCGCGTCTGCGGTGCCGAGGGCACGTTCCGCCGCCCCGTCGCGAACGATGGAAACCCTTGCATTGGGCTGAGTTGCGATGTCCATCCGCGCCGTCTTGGCAACGGAAGCCACTTCTACGCGACCGGCGTTGTCGGGCGCGGTCACTGGCGGTGGAGAAGGGGCAGGAGCGGGCGCGGTTTCGCCTGCTGGTTTGGTATTGGCCTTCACTTCTGACACGGGAAAAGCTGGGGCGCCCTCTGCGGCCTTTATTGCGTGACTGGAAACGGGCGGACGCGGCTTATCGCTTTGCTTTGCAAGGTGCCATCCTCCGAAAAACGCGCAACAGACGCCCACGACGGACACGACACCCAGCACCCATGCGGGCACGGACACTCCTGTCGGCGGATTTTTCTCGTTGGAAGTGGACATGTTGACCTTTGTCACCCCCATTGACTACCCCTCGCCCCACCATTGGCAACTCCTTTAAGACAATGTAACGCAACGTAACAACCCATGCAGGAAACGCCCGCGTTCTCAAAATTACCCGCCAAAAAAGGGGCGATGGGTCAGGGGTTGCGCTTCATGCCGCGGATAAATTCCCGGATCATCTCTCGAACACGGTTTCTGACGTCTCGGCTGAGGTTTTGTTCAGGCATAAAACCGATTTGTCGGCTGGTATCGAAGGTAACGGCGTTTATGCGTTCTTTGTTCCGCACGATTTCCACCTTATCCAACACGGACAGCCGCAGTTCGCAACTCACGCGACCAGGACCACGTTCTATCTTCAAGTGAAGTTGCAAGACCGGCGTAGGCGTCACCGCCGATGTCGTCGGGATGCTCGAGACGGCGATGTTCGACCGCCGGAACTCTAACTCCATGATATCGCGCACTTCGCCGCGCAGCTCTGCATCGGAGTTGAGATCACTGGACGTTACGTCGAGGAAAAATTGGGTAATGCCGCGCAGGCGCGAGTAACCCGGATCGTCAACGGCGGCATTGAGCAACGGCGGCGGTTGGGAAACTTGGGCACCTGTGTCAGTGAAAAACAACACGGACAGAGGAAGGAGAAACAACGGTATGAACTTTTTCATCGGGCGAGCCAGTTAAGTGTTTGGTGCCAGTGGGCGGGATCGAACCGCCGACCTTAGGCTTATGAAACCCGCGCTCTGCCACTGAGCTACACTGGCAATTAGTGGACGGGGGCGCAAGTTGGGGAGACCCGCCTGCACCGTCAATCCCTTTCTGACGTCACAACATCCGTCCCGGTCTCACGCTTGCCGCTTCGGGAAAACGCCGTGCCCACGCTGTGGCATGTCGCGCAAAAGCATCCACTTGCAAGCCTGCCGCGCCCGTGAGAGAGGCGGCATCCTTCGCTATTTCCCCCACGCGCTCCCGCGACAGGCAAAGGCGCGGATCGTCCGCCAGGCGATCGAGAAGGTTGTTTTGAGAAATCGCGCCAGAACGCAGTTCCCGCACGGTTGCTATGGCGTGGTGCTTGATAATTTCGTGTGCTTCCTCGCGCCCCGCGCCCGCTTTCACGGCTTCCATGAGCAGGGTCGTCGTCAATAAAAACGGCAGGTAATGGCGCGTCTCGTGGGCGATGACGGCGGTGTTCAACTCCATCTGATTGAGAATGGTCAGAAATGTCTCCAACGCGCCATCGGTTGCGAAAAACGCGTCAGGAAGCATCACGCGGCGCACGACGGAGCAAGACACATCGCCTTCGTTCCACTGGTTGCCCGCCAAGTCTGCCGCCATCCCCAAATAACCGCGCAAGATGACGAGGAATCCGTTCAAGCGTTCACAATTACGGCTGTTCATCTTGTGCGGCATGGCGGACGACCCGACTTGCCCCGGCAAGAAACCTTCCCCCGCAAGCTCGTGCCCGACCATTAAACGGAACGTCGTCGCAAACGATGACGGCGCCGAAACGAGCGACACCAGCGCAGCCATCGTGTCAAAGTCCAGCGAACGCGGATACACCTGCCCGGTCGCTTCAAGCCCTTGCGGGATACCGATATGCGCGAGTGTGCGCACATCAAGTTCCGCAGCGAGAGCGTCGTTGCCCTTAAAAAGCGTCATCTGGTCGAGCCGTGTGCCGACTGCCCCTTTGAGTCCCCGCGCCGCGTAGCTGTTAATGTGCGCGTCGAGCCGCCCGATACCGAGCAAAAGCTCTTCGCCAAACATCGCCCAACGCCGTCCTGCCGTAGTCGGCTGCGCCACTACATTGTGCGTGCGCGCCGCCAGCGGAATGTCCCGTGCCTCGACTGCCCGCTCTGCCAGCCTCGACAGGCACGCTACCGCTTTCACCCGCAAAAACGTCAGCGAACGGTGAATTTGCAGCTGCTCGACATTCTCGGTTAAGTCGCGACTCGTCATTCCCTTGTGAATGTGCTCGCAACCCGCGAGTGCGCAAAATTCTTCTATGCGCGCCTTTACGTCGTGCCGCGTCACCGCTTCGCGGCGGGCGATGGACTCCAGGTCAACCACGTCTTTCACGCGTTCGTAGGTCTCGATAACACCCTCCGGAACGGGCAATCCGAGGTCGCGCTGCGCCTTCATTACGGCGATCCAAAACTCGCGTTCGAGCACAACCCGCCCGACGGGCGACCAGATGGACTTCATTCCCTCCGAAGCGTAACGCTCCGCGAGGACATTGGTTATGGGCGGAAACATGCGCCGGAAGATGCCCGATGCCCATCGGGACGAAAACTCAAAAAAAGCACACAGGCGCTTTCCGCTGGGATTTTCCCTTTCCTGCATCGCGATTTCACCTTTTGCTCACCGCCCACTTCACCTTTCCGAAATGAATGCCTCGACCCTGCTCGAACACGGTTATCTGACGCTCGCCACGATCACGCCAGAGTTACATCTTGGCGATGTCACCGCCAACACCGCCTTCATCAAAACCGCCGCCCAACACGCAGCAGAAGAGGGTGCAGCCCTCGTCGTTTTCCCAGAATTAAGCCTCACGGGATACTCTTGCGGCGACCTTTTTTATCAAGAGGCACTCCTGCGCACAGCCCGAGAAGGCCTCAACGAGCTTGCCGCCACGACAATTGCGTCAGGCGTCTCTCTCATTGTGGGCCTGCCCTTCGTCGCAAACGGCCGTCTCTACAACGCCGCCGCCTTTCTCTCCGGTGGGCGCGTCGTGGGCATCGTCCCTAAAACCCACCTGCCAAATACCGGCGAATTTTATGAACAACGCTGGTTCGCCTCCGGCAAAACGTGGACGGGCGGGGACACTGTCAACTTCAACGGCGGCGAGGTTCCCTTTGGCACAGACATCCTTTTCCAAGCCGAAAACATGCGTGAATGTATTGTCGGCATTGAAATCTGCGAAGACCTGTGGGCTGCCGAACCGCCCAGTGGCAAACAGGCACTCGCCGGTGCCACCGTCCTGTGCAACCCCTCCGCCGGCAACGAGCTTCTCGGCAAATCCGCCTACCGGCGCGACCTCGTTATCCAACAAAGCGCCCGTTGTATCGCCGCCTACGCCTACGCCAACAGCGGTCCTAACGAGTCCAGCTCCGACGTCGTCTTCAGCGGACACGGCATGATCTCCCAAAACGGAAAACTCATCGCCGAGTCCGAGCGTTTCTCCTTCGAGGAAACAATGCTCGTCTCGCAAGTGGACATTCAACGACTCCTGCACGAACGGCACCTCAACAACACCTGGTTCGGCACCGCCGCCCCGACCTTCCGTCGTGTCCCTTTCCGCCTCGGCACCCCTGCCGGCGGGACATCTCGCCTGCGCCGCCGCGTTTCCCCGACGCCGTTCGTGCCTTCCGACCCCTCAAAACGCGATGCCAATTGCCGCGAGATATTTTCTATCCAAGCCGCAGGTCTCGCCCGCCGCATCCGCCACGTCAACACCCGCACCGTCACCCTCGGCGTATCGGGAGGATTAGACTCTACCCTCGCCCTTCTCGTGTGCGTCGAAGCGTTCAACCGCCTTTCCCTCGATCTGCGCGGTATCCTCGCGGTCTCAATGCCGGGACCGGGCACTTCCACTCGCACGCGAAACAACGCCGCCCGACTCCCTCGGCTCCTCGGCACAACTCCGCGAGAACTTCCCATCACTCCCGCCTTTGAACAACACCTGCGCGACATCGGTCACACGCCAGATGCGCCCGACGCCACCTACGAAAACGCCCAAGCTCGCGAACGCACCCAAATCCTCATGGACATCGCGGGCGCAACAGGCGGCTTCGTCGTCGGCACGGGCGATCTATCGGAAGCCGCCCTCGGCTGGTGCACTTTCAACGGCGACCACATCTCAATGTATCACGTCAACATCGGCGTCCCTAAAACCCTTGTGCGCCACCTCGTCGCATGGGCGGCGCGGGAACGCCATCCGGGCGACGTGGGCGTCATCCTCGACGATATCTGCGCAACGCCGGTCAGCCCAGAACTCCTTCCTCCGACTCCAAACGGCACCATTTCTCAGGAAACAGAACGCATTATCGGTCCCTACGAGTTGCACGATTTTTTCCTCCACCACTTCGTCCGCACGGGCGCTGGTCCCAAAAAAATCCTCTTCCTCGCCCAACACGCTTTCTCTGGAAAATATGACCCAGACTCCATTCGCAAATGGCTCCGGGTGTTCATTCAACGCTTTTTCTCCCAACAATATAAGCGCTCCGTAATGCCAGATGGTCCCAAGGTCGGCAGCGTCGCCCTCTCTCCTCGCGGCGATTGGCGCATGCCCAGCGACGCCACCGCCGCGCTCTGGCTACGCGAGCTGGACGAATAAAAAACACGCGCCGCCGCCGCATTCTTGACGCAGAAGCACGGCGGGCGCGGGGGGAGGAAAGGCGAAACGGCGTTATTTGTCGTCGTCGTTAAGAAGGCGGAAGAGTCCACCTGCGGCAACGGCGGCAAGGATTTCGCCTAAAAGATGCTGCCAAATGGAGCAAAAGGTGAGCGGTCCGCTCTTTGAAAGCAGCGCGACGCCCGTCGCCACCGCCGGATTGAAGGCACCGCCGGAAACGCCGCCCACGGCAACCGCGCCCACCAACACCGTGAAACCAATCGCGAGACCATAAAAACCAGTGCCAGCATTACGTTTCGCAGTGGCGACATTGAGCACCACATACACCAACGCAAAAGTGAAGAGAAACTCGGCAAGGATGACCGCGAACACGTCGCAAGCGGAACAAGCACCCGCCGCCGCAGGAACCACGCTTGCCAATTTAGCCGCCGCAGCGGGATAAAGTGCCTTCGCCGCCAAGACAGCGATTCCGGCACCCGCAAGCTGGGCGACGATGTAAAAAGGCACCTCCACAGCCGCTATGCGCCCGCGCAGCCAGACGCCGACCGTCACTGCGGGATTGTAATGCCCGCCTGAAATATGCCCGCCGGCATAAATCATCACCATCAACACCGACCCGATGGCGAGCGGAGTGAGGGGATTCCCTGGCGCGAGAATCGCTGCCGTAGCAACAGTCAGAACGAGGAAAAACGTCCCAACGAGTTCAACGATGTATTTTTTTGCACGAGTTTGCATAGGAGAAGTGTGTGAAAGAGATGCTCTGGAAACGCAGATTTCATAAAGAAGCAACACCATCGTTCGCCCGCGACCGCCCTTGCCGACACCTGCCAGAAACGGCGTCCGCGGCAAAAAACACCAGCTATGCTCATGGCTCAACTCATTTACCAATACGCACTTGCACCTGTGCGCCGGTGTGGTGACCCAACGCCGCAGCAGAATCCACCGCTATTTCCACCGGAATAACGCGTAAGTCCTTGAACGCGGCGGGATTCTCGTCCGCCAATGCGCCCGCTACCGCCCGTCGTCCGACTCGCACGACTTTTCCCGTAACTATCTTTGCCAAGCCCGGCACGCGAATTTCCGCACCATCTCCGTTCTTCACACGGGAAATATCGGCAACACTAACTTCCGCCTCAACCGCCATCCGCGAAATGTCGGCAATCTCCATCACCCCGACACCGCCAACCGCCTCGCCAACACGCGCAAACACGCGCAAAACAGTTCCGCAAAGGGGCGATTTGATACGCGTCAACGCCAATCGCTCCGCAGCGATTGCGACCTCCGCCACCGCACCGGCAACAGCAGCTTCCGCCGCCGCAATCCGCGCAGTGCCCAAATGGCGTGCGGCAATAGCTGCCTTCTCCCGTGCCAAAACCGCCTCTTTCGCAAGCGAAACCTGACGCTCCAACATGGCAATCTCGGCGGGATCACACTCGAACTGCGCATTCAGTGCCCGCGCTGCGTCAATCTTCGCTCGCAGCACGTCCAACTCTCCCGCGACAACCGCCTCGCGTGCGTCGATCTCGCGCAACGCGGTCTCGTGCGCCGCCAAGGCTTCCGCCAACGCCGCAGCAGCGATACGCCCGTCCGACCCACCGCCCGCCTCGCGTGCCTGCGCCTTCGCCGTCTCCACGGCAGCATCAATCTTCGCAATGAAGGCAAGGCGGTCCACGCGCAACCGCGCTAACGCGGCGGTCTGCACGGCAAACGCGGACTCAATTTCGCGCACCGCACCATCGGGCAAACGGCGGCGGGCGGCATTTATCCGAGCAGAAGCGAGCGTGACCTCGACAGCGGCAACGGCACTTTTCGCGTCAACCACCCGCACCTCGTTTTCACACGCATCAGCGGCGACCGTAGCACGGGTAAGCGCAAGCTCGACACGGGCGATTTCGAGTTTTTTTTCAGCGTGCGCCACAAGCAACGCAGCAGGCTTTTCGGCGGCAAGCACCGCAACAACCGCACCGAGTTCCACCGTGTCCCCTTCCTCAACAAGCAAACGACTCACGATGGGGACGCCTTGATCGGTCGGCGATGCAAGCCGCACCACCCGCGAACGCGGAAGCACACGCCCTTGACATCCAACAGGTTCCGCAACAGCGGTCACCGCCGCACAGAAAAACACGCCCCAGACCCCCACAAAAAGCGGAAAAATTCTCATGCGCCGGATTCATAAAAACCACCTTTCTCAAAGCGACTAAAATTACCCGAAAACAAAGTTTCCCGGCGCAAACCGTAAAAAATGTGCCCGATACGGAACATGCAGCGCATTGCCTTGTCTGCGCGGTTTGTCTAATAACCACTCTTTTACAGACATGCAAAAACCAGTTTTGTCGCGTCGCGACTTCTTAAAAAACGCCAGCGTGGCGTCCGGTCTGCTCATCCTGCCGTCCGGATTCCTGCGCGGAGCAGATGCTCCCAGCAACCGCATTAACGTCGCCGGCATCGGCATCGGCGGTATGGGCGCAGGCGACCTCAACGGCATCTCAAAGTGCCCGGGGGTCAAAATCGTCGGTCTTTGCGACGTGGAGGAAAGACGCCTCGTCGGAGCAAACAAACGATACAAAGAAGCCAAAACATTCACGGACTACCGCGAAATGCTTGATAAAATAGGCAAGGATATTGACGCCGTCTCCGTCTCGACTCCCGACCACACCCATTTTACAGCAGCATACTCCGCCGTCGCTCTCGGCAAGCACGTCTATGTGCAAAAGCCGCTCTGTCATACAATTGACCAAGTGCGCCGCCTCACCGCGCTTTCCCTTGAAAAGAAAGTCGTTACGCAGATGGGCAACCAAGGCGCATCATCCGACCACACCCGCAAAGCCAAAGAATGGTATGAAGCAGGTCTGCTCGGCGACGTCTCCCTCGCAGAATCGTGGAGCGACCGCCCAATCTGGCCCCAGGGACAAAAAGAATACCGCGCCTCCGAACCAGTCCCCGCTGGATTGAAATGGGATTTGTGGCTCGGACCGGCAAAAAAACGCCCCTACATCCCAGGACTCCACCCCTTCAGTTGGCGCGGCTATTACGACTTCGGTTGCGGCGCACTCGGCGATATGGCGATCCACCTCATGTTCGACGCCTTCTACGTCCTCGACCTCACAGCACCCACAAAGATCGAAGTAAACGTCTCCGGTAAAAGCGAAATCGCCTATCCGAAAGCCAGCACCGTCACCTACTATTTCCCGGGCAACAACAAACGCGGTCCCGTTAAGTTCGTTTGGTATGACGGAAGACGCAAACCCGCCACACCCACCGGCGCACAAGGACTGGGTAGCAACGGTTGCCTTCTCCACGGCAAAGAATTTACCCTTTCCGTCTCTGGCTGGGGCGGTGCTTTTGAAGCCTATGTGCCGAAGGAAAAACTCGCCAAACTCGAGGAAAAGGCGCCAAAGGAAGTTTACCCACGCCTCAGAGGTCGCCACTACCTCAACTGGATTGAAGGCATCAGGGAAAACAAACTGCCAAGCTCTCGCTTCGCCTATTCCGGTCCCTTCGCCGAAGTTATCTTGCTCGGTGTCATCGCACAACGCGTCGGGCGCACCCTCAACTGGGATTCCAAAGCAGGGAAGTTTATCAACGACGACGAAGCCAACGCGTTCATCAAGGCGACATCCGCCGACGGTGGTTTCTTCGCCTAAATCGCGAAAAATCTTACAACACACATAGCTTCCACTAAAAAAGACCGCCTAACGGGCGGTCTTTTTTTTGGGCGCGGTTTCGCGAGTGAATTTAGGGGCGAGCAGGCTTCGTGTGAGGACCGGGTGGAGCACGGTTGGAACGAGTGGGAATCGGCGGATGCGCTACCAACCCACCCACCACAAGCCCCAAAGGGGCGACACCAATATAGCCCAGGGCAACGCCCTGGGTTCGGAAGGGAAGGAAAAAGCCCCAAAGGGGCGGCACCAATATAGCCCAGGGCAGCACCCTGGGGTTCGGAGGTGAAGGGAAAGAAAAGCCCCAAAGGGGCGGCCCTAACATAGCCCAGACATGGGAGCGCAGGCGTCCCGCCTGCACTACTGCCCGCAGCCCCAACGGGGCGGCACCAATCATAGCCCAGGGCAGGGCCCTGGGTCTGAAGGTTGTTAAAACACCATACGCCCCAACGGGGCGGCACCAATATAGCCCAGGGCAACGCCCTGGGTTTGAATGTCCATTAAACACCATAAGCCCCAAAGGGGCGGCACCAAGCATTTCCCAGGGCAACGCCCTGGGGGAAGGCTGGAGCGAAGGCGACGGCGTACCACAATTTACCCGCGTCAGCGGCGCATTCTGATGATAGCCCAGGGCGTTGCCCTGGGCTGGATTGGTGCCGCCCCTTTGGGGCTTTCCTTTCCTTCCACTTCAATACCCAGGGCGTTGCCCTGGGCTATATTAGGGCCGCCCCTTTGGGGCTTCTGTTTGTGTGGTGTCGCCGTACCCAGGGTGCTGCCCTGGGCTAACTTGGAGCCGCTCCTTTGGGGCGAAGATCGAGCCTATCTCCTTATTTCCTATCTCCGTTACGCGCCATCGCTTCGCCCCTGCCTCCACTCCGCCTCCGCTCCGCCCCCGCTCTGCGAAATCCTGCGTGCAATCGAAAGTTTGTGTCGCGATGTTGAGATTGGGTGTTTTCGTAGGTGCTTGTATGTTTTCAGTTGAATCCATTGTCACCTTTTTGGGGGATGCGTTGGTTGTGGCGGGTTTGGGGGTAATTGCCTTGCAATGGGTGTATAGGCGGAGGAAAGCGATGGCGGACCCCGAGGAGGGAGATGTGGGGGTGTGGCGGGGAAGATTTGAAGATTTTGTGGTGGTGGTATTTTTGTCGGGATTTGTTTTCATGGTAATACCGACGGTAGTTGGGGCGTTTCCTTTGTTTGGAAAGGGGGACAGGGAGAGTGTGATGTTTTGGAAACATTTATTGGGGGCGGCGGCGACATTGGGAGTGATTTTTGGCTTAATGAGGTCAGTCGGTTTTATTGAGCCGATCTCATTTTTTTGTCGGAGGCGGTTAGCGCGGGTATTTCGTTGGGGAGAGTGGCATCCGCTGTTGTTTTTAATTGGGGCGGAGGCGGTTGTATGGTTGGGCGGTTTGGTGGCGGAGGTGGTGGACATTTTTTTGAGGCAAGGTTGGGGGGTATCGCTTGGGTTGGAGGAGAAGCAAGCGATGGTGCTTCTCATAATGCGGCATCGTGGGGATGGGTGGTTTATGGTGTCGGCGGCGTTATCGGTGGCGGTGGCTGCGCCGGTTTTGGAAGAAGTGTTTTTTCGGGGGTTATTGTATCCGCTTTTCAAACGGATTTGCGGGGTATTTCCGGCGGCATGTTTGACGGGGGTTATCTTTGGAGCTGCGCATTTTAGTGCGCCGGCTTTTTTGCCCCTGACCTTTTTTGGTGTTTATCTTTGTTTAGTTTACGAGAAGACGGGGGACCTTCGTGCGCCTGTATTAGCGCATGGTTTTCACAATGTTACGACGTTTTGTCTCATAATGGCTGGATGGGGATAGGGGTGATGGGCGGGGGAGCGGACGAGGGGACTGGCCAACTTTTTTCGATTTCGGTGATTGGGTATGAGCGCGAGCGCAGGAGGGAGTCCATTTTTTCGAGAAGTTCGTCGCGATTTGGGGTAAAGAGGTAGCGGTCGCTGCCGAGATGTTCGTAGGCTTCGCGGAGGACGTGGCGCGGGGGGCGGCGGGATTTGAGGAAACTGGTGAGGTATTCGCCGAGTGTTTCGGTGTTTTTGCTTTTGAGGTCTATTTTGATGAGTTCGAGGAGGATACTTTGATTTTGGTGGTTACGTTTGTAGGCTTGGAGGAGGAGTTCTTTCGCTTCGTTTGTTCGGTTGAGTTTGAGGAGGCTGCGGGCGGTGGCGATCATCATGGGCAGTTTGATCCGGTTTTTGATAAATTCTTTGAATGAGATGGCGCCGAGGTCTGCTTGGCCGCTGGAGAAGTAGGCGAACATGCGGATGGCTTCGAATTGTGTGCGGATGCTTTCGTTACGTTGGAGCCAGGTGGGTTTGCTTTGAAACAATTCTGCGATCTGGGTGAGTGCTTTGGCATGGGAGCCAGCGTTGATAAGGGTTTCGATGATGAGGAGGCGGAAGTTGGCGAGGTTGGAAAAGTTGTTATCGAGGGCGTGTTTGTTAAGGCGTTCTTGGAGCGGGACATTGCCCTTGTCGGCGGCGTAGCTGCTGAGGGCGAGCATGGCGGATTCATCGGAGCCGAAACGGGTGACATAGTCTTCGATGAGGGCGTTGCGGCGTGCGGTGTCGTTAATTTCGTCGAGCAGGGAGAGGAGGAAGAGGCGCGGGCGGGGTTCGGTGGGATTGAGGGCGGTGATTTGCTCGATGCTTTGGACGGCTTCGGCGGTGCGTCCGATTTCGCGTTGGCATGTGGCGAGTGCGTAGAGGAGGCGTTCTCTTCCATCGATGGAATTTGTTATAAAATGTTTTAGGAGAAGGATAGCGCGTTCTTGTTCGCCATTTTCCCAGAAGATACGTGTGCGCAGGAGGAAGCCGGCGAGAGTGTCGGTGAGTTTATATTTTTCCAATACGGCGCAGGCTTTTTCGAGTTCGCCGCGCAGGAAGAGGGCTTCGGCGTAGGAGATGGCGAAGGCGGAGCGGGTTTCGTTGTTTAAGCGGGGGTCGTCGAGGTAGGCTTCGGCGGCGTGGATGATTCGGATATCTTGGTCGTATTGAAAACAGAATTGGACGTAGCGAGTTAAGTCGTTGAGTGCGTCGCCTTTTGCGATGATGCGCGGGAGAGTGGCGTCCAACACGGTGAAGCCCGTTTCGGGGAGGGAGAGCCAATCTGGCGAGATGAAGTAGTAGGCGGCTTGAAACTGGAGGTCGAGGTTTTCGGGGGCGAGGTGTGCGGCGACGAGCAAGTCGTTGATGGTGCGCGGGTCATTCCTCAACATTGCGCTCATTTTCTTGGTCTGCCGTGCGCGGGCGTCCATCACGATGTTGTTGAGGTAGTTGGGCAGGAAAACGTAGTTGATGACCGGTATTCTGTTGGGAATGACGCAGACAAACATGTCTGAAAGCTCGGTCGCTTCGCAGCCGTAGTAGTAGCGGTCGAGCCAGTATCGAATAAAAACGGCGGACAAGTAAACGGATGCGACGAGAAAGAAGAGGATGGGGAGGAGGACGCGCCAGTTTGGGCGCAAAACCCAGTATTCGCCGTCTGGGTCACGTTCGTAGCGAACCATGCCCCAGAGTGCTCTTTCGGATTCACGTGACACTTTTTTCGGTGTTCCTCGTTTATCGCGTCTGAACTTTCCCCATCGTCTCCTTAGTGGTTCTTGAAACATTTCTGGAAACTTTTACCTGTGCATAAGACGAGGGCAAGTGCGCAACCGTGTATGCCGCTTTTTCGGGAAAAGGCGAAATTTGGCTGGCAACATTGGAGGCGGCGTGCGTGATTCACTGCGCGTGATAAAAAACCTTTTTCGTGGTAAACTGCTTTTTGCCCTTGCGGTGGTGGCAATTGGTGGTGCCGCAGCGTGGCTGCGGTTTGATGACTTGAGTGCCAAGCCCCTGCATGCGGACGAAGCTGAGCAGGCTTACACCCTCGGACTTTTGCTTAATGGTGATGGCTATCGTTACAATCCGGTCGAACACCACGGTCCCGCCTTGTATTACTTCGCGGCGACGCTGTGTAGGCTTGCCGGGCAAAATTCATACGAAGCGTTGACGGTGGGTGCGGTGAGGTGCACGCCCGCTGTGTTTGGCGTGGTGCTTGCGCTGTTGCCGTTGTTGTGCCTACGGCGACGACGTGTCGCCGGTAACGGCGGTGTCGGGATGCCTGCGGTGCTCCTTTCACTGGCATTTGCGGCGATCTCGCCGGTGGCGGTTTATTATGCGCGGTATTTTATTCAGGAAACGATGTTTGTGGCGTGTTTCTGGGGTGCTGTCGTTTTGCTTTGGCGGGCGTTGACGACTGTGGCGAAGCGGCTTGCTGTGCGAAACGCGTTGGCGGCAGCGGCAGGCGTCTTGCTTGGGTTAGCGGTGGCGTCGAAAGAGACTTGGGTGCTTATGGCGGCGGCGGCAGTGGCGGGCGGCGCGGCATTAATACTGATGGAGGCGGTGGTTGCGGCAAAAGAGAGGGGTTTTGCTGCGCAAATAGCGAAAATCATCGCCGACGCCAAGGGTGCCGACGGTGGCGAAAACAGACGCATTTTCGTGAGGCGTTTCCTTATCCCGACAATCGTTTTTGTTTTTACGGCGATGTTTGTGGCAGCGGCATTTTTTTCTTCGTTTGGGGAAAATCCGCAAGGCGTCGTGGATTCGCTGAAAACCTACTACAATTACGCGAACAAGGCTTCCGGCGGTGCGCACGGCAAGCCGTTTGGGTGGTATTTTGCGCTGTTATGGGATCCTGAACCCTTTGCCCGCGATGCCCTCGTCTTTTTCGGTGCGGGCGGACGTTTTCTTCGTTCGCTTGGTCTCGTCTCGGTTTCGGGCACGCGGGAGTTGTTCACCGGTATCGGCTGTTTGGTCGCGCTCGTATTTTTGTTCACAGGCGCCATGTCAAAAGGGGAACGGCGTGCCGTTGTCTTCGCATTGGTTTCCGGTGGAGTGCTGTTAATGCTCTATTCCTTCATTACTTACAAAACGCCGTGGCTGATGTTGGGCGTATTGCCGCCGTTGTGGTTGGCAGCGGGGACGGGTTTTGCGGTCTTTTGCCGTTGGAGTTGGCAATGCCTCTTTTCCGCCGTTTCCGCCGACAAGGCTGTGCCAAAACGCATTATCGGCGGCGGCGTGCTGCTGGCGTTATCCGTTGCGGTGGTGACGACGGGGGTGATCGCCCATGCGAGTGCGGCGCGTTTCCTGTCAACGCGTTTTGCGGCAGACATGCGCAATCCGCTTGCCTACGTCCACACGACGGAAGATGCGCAAGGCATGGCACGGCTGGTAATGCAACTCACGGAGTTTGCGGTGGATACGGATGCGTTGCTGATACGCGTCATTTCAGACGAATACTGGCCGTTGCCGTGGTATATGAAGAAATGGGACGTGCTGCGTGGGCGTGTTGGTTTTTGGCGACGCGTGCCACCGCCGTCGAAAGAGGCGGGAGGCGAACTCTTGGATGCGCCCGTCGTAATCACAGACGAGAACACGGAGAAGCAGGTTGCCCCGCGTTTGCGGGCGAAATACGTCACCGATTTTGTGGGACTGCGCCCCGGCGTATTGCTTAACGTGCGGATACGCGAAGATTTACACCAACGTCTGCTCGCCGCGAGAATACAGCAAAATTGACCCTGTCCTCATCTGATTGTCCAACGGCATTTTACATGAAACCCCCTTTTGCCACAGTTTCCTTGCCCCCTTCCAACGTCGCCTACTTTGCGCACCCTGACACCGTGTTGGAATACACCCGTGTCGCCGCAAACACCGGGCTATGGGAATCGGAACGCTTGTTGTGCGAACAGTATTTTCCTAAAGACCGCCCCTTGCTTGAGTTAGGTTGCGGCGCGGGGCGCGTCGCGCTGGGTCTATGGGAAAACGGCTGGCGGCATATCACGGCAATAGATTTTTCGCCTCCGATGATAGAAGCGGCGCGGGAAGTGGCTCTGGCACGCAACGCGGACGTGACCTTTGCCGTGGGCAATGCTGTGTCTCTTTCTTTTGATGCAGAACAATTTCAATCGGTGATATTTGCCTTCAACGGTTTGATGATGATTCCGTCTGCGGCGCAACGCGAAGCCGCTTTGCACGAAACCTACCGTGTCTTGGCAAAGGGCGGCGTGATGATTTTTACCGGACACGAACGCGACACGCCCCGCAACGCTGCCCGCTGGCGCGCAGAACAAAAACGCTGGGAGGCGGGGAATCGCGACCGGACACTTGAAAAATTTGGCGACCGCGCCTGCATGACCGATGCGGGGCGGATGTTCATCCACGTGGCTGCACGGGAGGAAACTCACGCGCTCGCAGAACGCTGCGGCTTTGAGGTGCTTTTTTGCGCCATGCGCTCCGAAATTTGTAGCGAACCCGCCACGGTGCACGCGTTTTCAGACGACACCCGTTTTTGGGTTCTGCGAAAAAACGGCAACTAACGCTGTTCGCGCTAAAAGCGTGAACGGCTGCCCTGTCAACTACGCAAGGGCAGACGCAAACGCATCGCGAATTTCCTCGAAGGGTTCGCAGCCGACGCTAATCCGCATGAGTTCGGGATCGATGCCGCAGGCGATCAGTCCTTTGCGTCCCGCCGCACTCGTGACAAGGTCGTAATGCGCCATGTAAATAAAGGGGGAAACGATGGTAAAATCCGTCCCAAAACTCGGTCCTTTGACCCTTTTGATTCTATCGTAAAAACGCGCCGGTTGGATAGTTAGCTCAATACTTATCACGCAGCCAAATCTTTCCGGCGAACGGGCAATGGCGGCGTAATTTGCCGCAGACGAGGCTTCGCCAGCCCAGAAAACACGGCGCACAGCAGGGTGCGCGGCGAGCCATGCGGCGAGGCGGGCGGTGTTGTCATTAACACGAACGGCGACTGCGGACATGCTCTCGATCTCTACGGCAAGGCGAGAAATATCGCGTTCGTAGGCAAACGAAATTTCGCGGCGAGCTGCCGCAAGTAACGGTTCGTGAACGGGCGAACAGGGGTTCACGCAGAGAACGCCGAGCATGACGTCGCCTGCATGAGCCGCATATTTTGTAAGGCTGGTAACGAGGACGTCGCTGTGCCGCAACAAATCCACATTGACGAGACCGCTTGTGGAGGGGTCGAGGACGAGGATAGCTCCGTAGCGGCGCGCAAGTGCGCAGAGCCACTCGATATCGGGCGTCTGAATGAGCGGATTTGTCGGGACTTCGGTGACGACGGCGGCAACGCGGTCACCGTTATCGGCGAAAAATTTTTCGACGGCGTCCTTGTCGAACACATTGCTAATGAGGGTGAGCGGTTCGTCACGCGGGAGGCATTTGCGCAGCGTTTCGGTCGTATCGGTGTAGAGCCATCCGAGCTGGAGCCAATGCGTGCGCCCACGGGGACATTGCAGGGAACGCACCGCTTCAAATGCGGCGTAAAAAGCATTCATGCCGGAGCGACACAGCAGGATGTCGTCTGCGGCAGCGGGAGCGAGCAAGTGCGCAAGCACGCGGCGGACAGCGGCGGAGGCGTCGCCGTCAAACGTTTCCTCTGGAAACATATCGTCGCGCAAACCACGGGCGACAAGCCAGTCTTCGGCTTGCCTCGAACCGAGTGCAACGCCGGTGTGCTGGATGATCTTACGGACACGGGCGGCAAGCGCGGCGTCGGCAGGCGGAAGGTGGAGCAGGACCCAGCCATCGGTTTGAGCAATGCCAACATCCCCCGATTCCACGCCGCATAGGTCGGCGATGCGGCGGGCGACGTCGAGCGATGCAACCGGGAAAAGGGCACGTGCGCCCAATTTTAACGAATTGCTAAGTTCGCACATGGCTTGGGTTACGAACGGGTGTTGCAAAAATCGCGGGTAACCACTGCGCACGACGTCCATTGTATCGGGGCGACGTTCTTCGTAGCCAATAACATCAGTCATCGTCGGCAGGCTGACAACAACGGCATGGGGGCTGTTCGGGACGGGGGTTCCCAAAGGAAGCGGCTTAAAACGGTTCGGGTAATTAGTCATGGTGGCGACGTGTGGTTCTCGGAGATTCATAATAAATTTTCGCTGCCCCGCCGGCAAAAAACCGCCGCATCAAAAGGCAGGGCGCGTCCGCCGCGGCAGCCCCTGCCTTATCGCGGACAACGCCCTATCTGTCGCTGCGGTTTGGGGCGCAGGTAAAGCGGGATTAAAGTACCTCGTAGGGGTCGAGCTTACTCTCGACGCGGTTGGCAACAAGCGTCGCAAACTTCGGCAATCCGCCTTCGTAGGCAAGTGGCACTTCCCCTTGGATAAGCGGTTGTGCGTATTTCGTGAACTGGAAGCCGATGGACACCTTGTCCTCGCCAATCCATGCGGCAGGGAACGGTTTTACGGCATTTGCCACGTCTTCCAGTGGCACTAAGTCCGTTTTAATCGAATAGGAAACGCCGTCTTTGTCTTCGCGCACGAGCACGATCATCTTACCCGTCTCACCTGCCACCGCTGCGCGAACGGCGTCCCTCCCCACGCGAGCCGCTTCTTCCGAATCGGTCTGCGAAATACTTTGAGCAGCAGCGCGTTGCGAAATGCCAAGCTTGGCGGAACGCGCCTTCACGCCGGCGATGTTTTGTTCGACAATGGTGCGCAAGCGTTCGCCTACGCCGCCGAGTGCGGCATGACCAAAAGCGTCAACACTGCCGGTTTCAGCACCAAGGAAGTTGCCTTCGGAATCGATCAGCCCTTCGGAGACAACGATGAAACAGAACTTTTGTCTGCGCAGGGTATTTTGCACAGCGTCTATAAACACCTGTTGGTTAAAGCGTTCTTCGGGCAAAAGGACGATGTGGGGCGCGTCTTCGATGAGGGCGTTGCGCCGTTTGGCGAGGACGGAGCCGGCAGCGAGCCAACCGGTGTCGCGTCCCATGACTTCGAGGATAGAGACGAGGTCGTGCCGCCCGATTGCGGCGTTATCCAGTGCCATTTGGCGCACGGTAGCAGCGATGTGTTTCACCGCGCTGCCGTAGCCCGGACAGTGGTCCGTCACGGACAAATCGTTATCAATTGTTTTAGGCACGCCGATCACGCGCAGGGCGTAACCGCGCTCAATGGCAAGCGCGTTGATTTTCGCCGCCGTGTCCTGCGAATCGTTGCCCCCGATGTAAAGAAAGTAGCGAATATCGTGCGCTGCAAACACTTCGAGAATCCGGTCGAAATCACGCGTTTTTTTCACTTTGTAGCGGCAGGAGCCAAGAGCGGCACCGGGAGTCCGACCAAGGGCGCGGACAGTTTGCTGGGATTCGGTAGCGAGGTCGATGAATTGCTCGTTGAGTATCCCCAGTATCCCGTTGAGACCACCGTAGATTTCGACGATTTCGTCCTCGTGTTGCAATGCCTCCCCGATAACGCCTGCGAGACTGGCGTTGATGACGGGCGTAGGTCCGCCGCTTTGCGCGACGAGCAAGTTACCTGTGAGTGTTTGGGTCATATTTTCTTTCTGTGCTGCTTTCGTGTGCTGGTGTGTGCGCGGATTTCCCGTGCGAGAAACTCACCTTCTTTGTGTAAATGCCCCTCCCTTGGCAACGCGAAATAATACGCCAAACGCTGATTCACCCCGCCGCCACCGCAGACGTGCAAAGTTTGTTTGCGCCAACGCCACACCGGCTTTGCATGTCCACCGCGCCTCGCCCGCTTTCCGCATTGCGTCCTTCCCATCATTTCTTTCTCTGAAAAGCCGTAGCTCGCACTTCTGTTCCGCATGGATTTCAACCTAAAAAAAGTCCTTAAATCGCTCCTGATCTCCACCTCGGAGCCTATCTCTATAAAAGAGATTCAGACCGTTATAACTCGCTACCATGAACAGCGCGAAAGGGTTTGCGTCGAAGAAGATAACGCCGCCGACACGAACGCAGATGAACCTTTTTCCGGCGTCCCGCACATTGCCCGGACCGCCTCCCCAAAAGAGCTTACCCAATGCGTGATGCAAGACATCATCGACCAAGTGCCGACCCTCCTCACTGCCACCCAAATCCGCGAAACCGCCGAAACCCTTAACCAAGAAATGGCTCTCGCCGGCGACGTCACCCGCATCCTCCAATGCCCGGATGGATTCCGCCTCGCTATCGCCCCGGAATACGCCGAGTGGGTGCGCCTCCTGCGCAACGACTCCAAACCGACTCGCATCAGCCAAGGCGCCCTCGAAACCCTCGCCATCATCGCCTATCGCCAACCCACTACCCGTTCCGAAATCGAATCCATCCGCGGCGTCTCCGCCGACGGTGCCCTAAACCGCCTCCTCGACCTCGACCTCGCCATCGTAACAGGCCGCGCCGACCTGCCCGGACGCCCCATTCAATACGGAACTACCGAAAAATTCCTCGATTTCTGCGGTCTGAAAAGCCTCGCCGACCTGCCCGCCTCCGACGTCCTCTCCCCAAGCCAAATTAGCGAATGGATCGCCCGTGCCACAAACCCCGTCAAATTAACCGCCAACGACGTCGGCCTCGCCGAAGATGACGGCACCGAATCCCGCGCCAATCACACTTCGTTGCTCGACGATCAACCTGCCCCCGTGCTATAAATTCCCGTGTCAAGGTAACACCCGTTCTCTTGTTTTTTCGTCGGCACAAACGCCTTTTCCTTCTCAAACCATCCTCTCCTCCAACCAATGAGCAACCAGACTCCGCCGCAGTCCTCCCGTCCACCACTGCGCAAACCAGTATCGCCACAACAACAAAAACCGCAGCAACCGCAAGCCGCCCCCGCCCCTGCGCACCAGCAGCCGCAACAACAACGGCAGCCGCAAGCCGCCGCCCCACAACAAGCCGCCGCTCAACAGTATGCGGCGCAACAATACGCCGCGCAGCAATACGCAGCCCAACAATACGCAGCCCAACAATATGCAGCGCAGCAATATGCAGCGCAGCAATACGCCGCACAGCAAGCTGCCGCCCAACAACAGCAAGCCGCCGCCTACTTCTACGGACAGCAACGCCCGCCGACGCCCGACAACCCCATCGCCCGCATGAAGGCCGAACAAAAAAAACGCCGCATCATCATCCTCTCCGTCTTCGGCGGACTCATACTGCTGCTCGTGATCATCCTTTTCGTCTCCGTCGCCTCAAGTCGCGAAGGCATGAGCTTCGGCAGCGGCGAAGAAGCCGCAAGCGAGACGGCTCTTAAAAGAATCGGTGCCGGACAAGGCAAATACGTCGCTTATCGCGTTGCCGGACCCAGCGGCACCGGCCTCGCCGGAACTTTCGCCCCCGAATACACCTTCGTAGTCACCGACTCAGAATCGAGCAAATCACTCAAAGATTACTACGCCATCCGAATGGAAAAACTCCTCTGGGCAGGCTGGGTCTTGAAAGACAGCGAGCACCTCGCCTCCGTCCATTCCAACGAAGAATTAGAAGAGTTCGTCAAAACCCGTGATTGGGTTCTCCCCTCAAGTTGGAAAAAATAATACACAACGAATCTAACCATGCCAAAAACAACGACATCCGCCACAACCGCCACGGGTGAAGTCTGCTACGATCTTCCCTCTCCCTACATCCCTCACCCCGCGACCGGACTGCTACACCTCCCACGCTTCATCGCAAAAATCCGCAAACACCTCGAAAACACACTCCCAGTCTCCTATCAGAGAAACTTCACAAAAGGCTTCGACGGATTCCTCTGCCTCCACCTCGGCGTCGAACCAAACACCATCATCGCAGCCGTCCGCGAATCCGGTTCCGACACCGCCGCCCTTGACAAACGCCTCCTCGCCCTTTTCCCCGCCGACACACAAACCGCAAAATGGAACCGCGAACTCGTCCAACGGGGCATGAGCGAAATGGGACGCGCCGCCCTCACCGACGCCAAAAAACGAATGGGCATCTCCCACCGCGACGACCTCCTCTCCTTTGCCGACATGATAGATTTTGACGAAGGACGAATCACCTGAAATCCTCCTGCTGCTCTCGTCATGCACAGGAACCGGAAACATAATTACGCAACGTGGCTTGCTTGCCCTGCTGCGCTTCTTTCTTTCGCAGTAGCTTGCATAGCCGCAAACACCTCCCAGCCCGTAGCTGCCGTGCCCGCTTCTGTGCCCGCACCGGCGTTTTTTCGACTGTCCGCCGAACTCATCACCAACACACTTCCGCCCTATTACAAATCCACCTACCACTACACCGCACCTTATTACACCGCACCACGCCCCACTTTCCGGACCACGAAGTCTGCTTTATTCCCCAGACAAACAGAAAACACTTCCGACCACGCCGCCCTGTCTCCTTTGAATCCCGCCGACATCACGCTCGGATATACCGCGCCACCGCCAGAATCCCCGCCATCTTGGGACTGGGAATTGCAGACCCCCTCCTCCTTTCTCCCCCGCAAAAGTAACCAAGCCGCCCTCACCACACTTTCCCCCATCACACTCTCTATCCTCTACCCTATCAGCACCTTTCAAGAAGGTCGATTCCGCCCCAATATCACCGCCGGCACCGGCGTCTTGCGCCAGACAAAAGAAGGGCGCGATATCGGACGCGAACCGAAAAACGAAATCCTCCCCATCTTCCACGCCGGCTTCAACGCCGAATGGGAACCGCTCGACAACCTCATTTTTCGTATCAATTACGACTTTTCCCAGCTCCCCATCGAATCCACCCTTACCCCTAATTTGCCCGACAAAGGACATGCCATCCAAGCGGGCATCGAAATTAAATTCTGACCATTCTCGCGTATCGGGAGGTCTATACAGGTATTGACCCTCCCCAGGGTCAATATCTGTATAGACCTCCCGTCTGGCGAGACAAGCAGATGTTGACCGCGAATCTGGTGTGCTGACTTGTTAATGTCTTTACAAGGCAACGGGGGTTATTTTCATGACTGGAATGGCACGAAAAGCATTACCAGCGATACTGGACGAAATGCAACGGCGGGAACTCAAGCGGCTGGTGCAGGCAAACGGCACGCCACAATCGCTTGCATTCAGAGCGCGCTTGGTCTTGAGCTGCGAGGAGCTTGGCAATGGATAGCGCGGGGTGGCGGCAAGACAGGCGACAAGTCTCTCACTCAATTGTAAAGATATTAACAAGTCAGCACACCAGATATTTCATCGACGGCAGGATGTTTGTCTGCGTTGAGAAGGAGAAGCTGCCCGCCCATTAAAAAAGCGGAAGGACGTGAAAAAACACCAAGATTTGGAACGCTACGGATAGAGAAAAGAAGGGAAGGGGGGGGGGATGAAACGGGAGCGAAGTTAAGGTTAAATCGCGGGCAAATACACGATAGGGCAGGATAAATTTTTATACTATACTGTGCTGTGCACACTACACTGCGCCACACCACGCCATACCATCTCTCCAGCCCAGACACGCTTTTTTGGGGCGAAATCTGGGCTGGGAGAAACGTTTTACGGTATGGATAGCGGACTCTTTTTTGAATTAAGAGTTAGGCTATCGAAGCTACCTCGGTGGTGGCTTTGTTTTCTTTAACTTTCTGTATCTCTTCGTCTGTGAGGACGGTGTAAAGGCGAGATTCTTCAATTTCGAGGAGATAATTCCGTATTAGGCTGAAGCCATAAAGTTTTATCATCTCGTCATTGTTCTTTTTCAAGACTTCTTCGGATTTGGCAAATTCTTCATTCAGTTTTGTCTTTTCGTCCTCTTTTGTTGTTTTGTCGAGGGTCTGTTTGATCTGAACGAGGCGATTGCGTTGGTTTTGAACCAGCTGGACATTTTGGCGGAAGAGGTCGTTTGCCTCTGTTCCGTCGATGGAGGCGATGAAGAGGAAGACTTTTCCTTCGACCGTTTTAATGAGGTCGGGCTTTGCCTTGTCCTCCGGGGAGACTTTGCCAAATTCTTCGTCTGTGAGCGGCGTGTATAGGCGCGTTTTGTCGAAGAAGAGGACGTAATTGCGTTGGAGCGAGAAACCGTAAGTTTTCGCCATTAGCGCGTTGTTATTATTGAGGCTTTTAAGCGTCTCATCGAGCTGTTTTTGGAGTGCTTCCTTTTCAGCGATTGTGAGTGCTTGGTCGGCACGTTTTTTGAGATCAATGACAACATTACGTTGTTGTTGGACAATGTTGACATTGTTTTGAAACTCGCGGTTCGTTGTTGCCGTCTTGATAGTGGCGACGAGCGCGAGTGTTTGTCCGTTCTGCTCTATGATTTCAGGAGCCGGAGTGGGTGTTTGTGTTGGCATGGTGTTGCTGTGTGTGTTTGCCGGATGTTTGTGAGAAAAAGGAGTTTTTTTGAAGAGTAACTTCAGTGTGCGCTGGTGAATTAGGGTTTTGGGGGTGCAGCGGCGGCTTTTTTCTTATCTTCTTCGATTTTTTTCTGTGTAGCTTCTTCGGCTTTTTTCAACTCTTCGTCGGTGAAGTGAGTGTAAAGGCTGCATTCGTCGATTTCGAGTGTCCATTTGAGGGGGACGAAGTCGAATTTGTGTTTTTTTCGGAGTTCTTCGCTGCTTTTCTGGATGTCGGCGTCTGTTTTTTCGAGGGCTTCCGCGATTCTTTTCTTTTCTTCTGGGGCTTTTACTTGGTTGAGGAGCTGGGTTAATTGGCGTGCGCGGTTGTTGAGGGCTTGGAATTGCTGAACGTCTTGGCGGAGGACTTCGTTGCTGGCGACGCCTTCAATGGTGGTGAGGTGGACGAGGCGGCGGCTGGTGGTTACGGGTTTGCCGTCTTTCTCCTGGGTGAATGGGCGAGAAATAATGTGGTCGGCTTTGTTGCGTTCTGCCTCGGGGAGCTTGTTGTAATCTTCGTCGGAGATGGGGGTGTAGATGCGAGACCGGACGATTTGGATGAGATAGTTGCGTGTGACGGAAAATCCGTAGGTTTTCAGCATTTGCTGGTCGTCGGCGGAAAATTGTTTGAAGACGTCGTCAATTTGCCATTTGAGGGCTTCCTTCTCCGGGGTGGTGATGGCCTGTCCTTGGCGGCGGTGGAGTTCGGCGAGGGCGTCGCGGCGTGCTTGCATGACTTGGACGTTGGATTGGAACTCGTAGTTAGCTGGGATGGATTTGATGGTGCAGATGCGATGGAATTTCTGTCCGCCTTGCTCGAGCACGGCAGGGGGTTCTGACGAGGTTACACCAGCCGTCGTAGCGGGTTGCCCTACTGTGGTGGGCGGTGTTGTGCTTGGAGTCGCGTTGCCGCCGACTACCTGTGCTGCGAGCGAGCTTGCCGCGAGAAGTGCGACGAGTGAGAGGCTGGTTCGGAGATGAGTTTTCATTCGTGAAAGAAAGGAATTGCCGTGTTGTGAAAAAAGAAGAAGGCGGGATTGAGGGAGAAGTGGAGGCGTTTGCAAGGAGATTTTTTTTGGAAAACGTGATTTTTTGCGATTTGTTGTTTTGGGTGGTTCACGGAGGCGGGGAGATGGTGGTGCGGGTGGCGGGTTGGGGGGGTGGGGGGGCGGCGGCGAGGACATCGTCGAACAATTTCTCGAAGTCGATATCGGCGAGTTTTTGTTGGAGGGCTTCGTCGGCGAGCAGTTTGAGGATGAGCGGGTGGGCGATGAGGGCTTCGATGTCGTGGTTGGCGGCGAGTTTGAGGATTTCGGGGTTTTGCAGGAGGGGGTAGAAGGTCGCCTCGGTGGCGATGGCGCGGATAGTTGGGATTTTTTTGAGGCGGGTGAAGGCGTCAGGGGTGTTGAGGATGCGGATTCCTTTTTCGATGGTGCGGCTGATGCGGGTGGGGAGCGGGTTCCAGTGACGTAGCCATGCGAGGTGGTTGAGGAGGGCGAGGGAATTTTTGATGCGGACGAGTTGGGTGAGGACTGGGCGGGCGATGCTGTTTTGCGTTTGCGGTGTGTTATCGAGCCAGAATTGGGCGATGGCGCCGGTTGTGGCGAGGAGGAGAAATCCTGCTGCGCTCCAGAGGATAGCTGTCCAGCAGCCGACGAAGGCTCCGAGGACGGGATTATCGGTTTCGCCGAGTGCATTAGCGGTGCGTGGGCGTCCGAAGTGCCAGAGGAGGGCGAGTGCGGCGAGCCAGAGGACGCAGCCGAGTAGTAGCATTCCGACGGGGCCGCGCAGGAGCCAGGGGACTAAGGTGTTTCCCAATGCCCAATGTCCGAAGGCGACGCCGCCGAGCCATGCGCCGGGAAGTGCGACGAGGAGGGCGAGTGTGGGGGCGAGTTGGCGGATGGGACCGCGCCAGTAGCCGCGTCGTGTGCCGACAATCATCGCGATGAGCGCAGCCGTGGCGCAGGCGAGCAAGACGCGCTTGTCGCCGTGAACGGTGACGGTGGCGAGGATCGTGGTGAAGTCTGGCTGTGGCATTCGTTGAATGAAGGCGATTGCGGCGGAAAGGGGCATTTTTCGCACAGGGTTTTGCGTAGTGCAAAGCCGTAATTGGCGTGTGTTGTGGAAAAAACTTGCGCGATACTTGGTCTTGCGCAGAGTGCGCGCCGTTTCGCGTGCCACTTTAGCTCAGCTGGTAGAGCGGCTCATTCGTAATGAGCAGGTCGTTGGTTCGAACCCGACAAGTGGCTCCATTTTGTATTTGGGGGTGAGGGGATTAGGGGAGGGGATTTGTTTTAATTTTTGGCGTGGGTGCACCGCCGGATGTCGCCCGTGATGCGCATGGGGCAGAAGTTGGGACCACACATGGAGCAGAAGTGGGCGTTTTTCGCGCTGTTTCCCTGCATGGTTTCGGCATGGTAGCTGCGGGATAATTCGGGGTCGAGGGCGAGGTTGAACTGGTCTTCCCAGCGAAAGTCGAAGCGTGCCTTGGACATTGCGTCGTCGCGGATGCGGGCAAGCGGGTGTCCCTTTGCGAGGTCGGCGGCGTGCGCGGCGATTTTGTAGGTGATGACGCCTGTGCGCACGTCATCGCGGTTCGGTAGGCCGAGGTGTTCTTTGGGGGTGACGTAGCAGAGCATAGATGCGCCGTGCCAGCCGATCATGGCAGCACCGATTGCGCTTGTGATGTGGTCGTAAGCGGGTGCGATGTCGGTTGTTACGGGTCCGAGGGTGTAGAAGGGCGCCCCGTTACACCAGTCGATCTGGCGTGTCATGTTTTCATGGATTTTGTGGATGGGGACGTGTCCTGGTCCTTCGTTCATAACTTGGACGCCGCGGGCTTGGGCGCGGCGGGTCAGTTCGCCCTGAGTTTTCAGTTCGGCGAACTGGGCGTCGTCGTTGGCGTCGGCGATGCAACCTGGTCGGAGGCCGTCGCCGATGGAGACGGCGGTGTCGCTGGCGCACAGGATGTCGCAGATTTCGTCCCAATGTTCGTAGAGGAAGTTTTCGCGTTTGTGGGAGACGCACCATTTGGCGATGATGGCGCCGCCGCGGGAGACGATGCCGGTGAGGCGGCGGGATGTCAGGGGGACAAAGTCGCGCAGGACGCCTGCGTGGATGGTGAAGTAATCGACGCCTTGGGCAGTTTGTTCGAGGAGGGTGTCGCGGTAGATTTCCCAGCTGAGAGATTCGGGGCGTCCGTCGGTTTTTTCCAATGCTTGGTAAAGCGGGACGGTGCCGACGGGGACTGGGCAATTGCGCAGTATCCATTCGCGGGTTTGGTGGATATTTGCGCCGGTGGAGAGGTCCATGAGGGTGTCGCCGCCCCACTTTACCGACCAGCGCATTTTTTCGACTTCGGCGTCAATGGAGGAAGCGAGGGCGGAGTTGCCGATGTTGGTGTTTATTTTTACGAGGAAACGCCGTCCGATTATCATGGGTTCGGACTCGGGGTGATTGATATTGGCTGGGATTATGGCGTGTCCGCGGGCGATTTCTGCGCGAACGAGTTCAGACGGGAGGTTTTCGCGGATGGCGACGAATTCCATTTCCGGGGTGATGATGCCCATTCTGGCGCATTGGAGTTGGGTCGTCGGTTGGCGGGTGTTGCGGCGTTCGTTCACCCATGTTTCGCGTATGCGCGGGAGACCGCGGTGCGGGTCGCCGTGGAAGGCGGGGTCGCCCCACTGGCCGGAGGTGTCATAGACCGTTACAGGCGGATTTTCTTCGGTGGTGCCGTTTGGGAGGCGTGTGGGAGAGAGGAGGATTTGGCGTGTTGGCACGCGCAAATCGCTGCGGGAGCCGCGGAGGTAGATGCGGCGTGAGGCTGGGAAAAGTGCGTGCGCGACGTTGTCTGCCGTGTTTTGGGCGGTGCCCATAAGAGGCGGTCGGAGGCGGTGTTAGGCGCGCCCGAGGTAGGTTTTGTCCTCGGTGCTTATGCGGATGATCTCGCCTTCTTTGATAAAGAGGGGGACGTTCACGGTGAGACCGGTTTCGAGTTTTACGGGCTTGTTGGCATTGCCGGAGGTGTCGCCTTTTACGGCGGGGGGGGCGTCAATAACTTTCATTTCGACAGCGGCGGGGAGGTTCACGGCTACTGGTTTGCTGTCAACGAACATGATTTCGTAAGTTTGCCCTGGGACGAGGAATGCCGCGCTGTCTTCGACGGATTTGCGGGGCACAAAGGTTTCCTCGAAGGAAGAAGGGTTCATGAAGACGAAGTCCATATCGGTTTCGTAGCTTAATTCGAGGCGGTGGAGGCTGTTTTCCAGTGTTTCAAAAGAGGCTCCGATGTTTGTGCGGACGGGGATTTGGCGTCCGGAGCTGAGTGAGCGCAATTCCATCTGGCAATAGGAGGCATTGTTAGGGGGGGTGCGCACGTTGCATTCGAGCACGAGGCAAATGTCGCCGTTGTAGCGGATGATGTTCTTTTTGCGGATGTTGTTGACGGGCGTGTTGGCCATAGAGGGGCGCAGGTGTGGGAAAAAATGCCGGAGTGTCAAGCGGGGGATTAGAGGGTGGCAACGAAGCTGTTCATGGCGTCGAACTGTTTTTCGATGGAGGCGACGAGGGCGAATTGGTTGCGGCAACGGTCGAGGTTGTGCCTTGTGCGGCTGGTTTTGAAATAGACGTCGCCGTCGAGGTAATCCGTGAGGAAGCGCATGCCGACTTCGAGTGTTATGAGTTTCCCGCTGAAGGGCAGGAGTTCTTTTTCGGTTTTGTTCAAGGTAGTGCCGAGGGAGGAGAGGAAGCCGGTGGCGAGGGCGTTGAAGTATTCTGGGCGGGCGACTACGAGGGACAGGTTGACCTCATCTTCGAGGGTTGGCGAGGTGGCTGTGCGCACCATGTCGCCGAAGTCGTAGAGGGCGCTGCCGGGCATGGAGGTGTCAAGGTCTATTACGCAGAGACCCTGCTTGGTGGTGTCGTCTATGAGGATGTTGTTTAATTTGGTGTCGTTGTGGGTGACGCGTTCTGGGATTTCCCCGCGGGCAATGGCATCGACGACGACGGAGCAGTCGTTTTCGTGTGCGTGGAGGAAGTCGATTTCGGCTTTTGCGTCTTTGGCGCGGTTGTGGATATCGGCGGCGAGGGATTTTTGGAAGTTCTCGAAGCGTTTGCGCGTGTTGTGGAAGTCGGGGATGACTTCTTCGAGGCGTCCGCTCGGGATGTCTTCAAGGAGTTTTGTGAAGTTGCCGAAGGTGGCGGCGACTTGGAACGCTTGACTTGGGGATTCGATGATTTCGTGTGCGCGTGCGCCTTCGACGAAGAGGAAGCAACGCCAGTAGTTTTGTGTGTCGTCAACGAACCAGTCTGCGCCGGAGGTGGTTGGCACGATGGTGAGGGCGCGGCGGGAGGCATCGGGCAGGCCGTCTTCGATGAGGCGGGCACGCATGTGGCGGCACACGCGGGAGATATTTCGCATGAGGGCGGATGTATTTTTGAATACATGGCGGTTCACGCGTTGGAAGATGTAGCGGACTGGGCGACCGGATTGGTTGAAGGTGACGGCGTAAGTGTCGTTAATATGTCCCGCGCCGTGCGGTTCGGCGGAGAAATAGTCGCCGTGGATGTTGAAGTTCGCCGCTACGGCGTGAAGGTTTGAAGGCATGATGCGAGAGAAAGAGGAAGTGCGATGAGAACAAGACGGAATATCCCTGCGCGCATTGATTTGTTGTCAAAAAAGCGTGGTTGTCATTTTTTTCGGGCATGAAAACGGCACTGGCACTTGATCGGGGAATTCGCAATGCGCTGGACTGGCTCACGCAGAATCAGTACTCGGACGGGTATTGGAACGGTATGCTCGAATCTAATTGTTGCATGGAGGCGCAATGGGTGATGGCGATGCATATCCTTGGGCGCACGGACGATAGCAAGTATGAGGGCATCCTCCGTGCAATTTTACAGAAACAGCGCCCCGATGGGTCGTGGGACGTCTATCACGATGCGCCGCTTGGCGACATCAACACCACGGTCGAATGTTACGCGGCACTGCGCCTTGCTGGGCATCCGCCCGACGGGGAGCCGCTGCGGCGCGCGCGTGAATGGATTCTCCGAAACGGCGGGCTTGCCAAAATCCGTCTTTTCACGCGTTTCTGGCTCGCCTGTGTGGGAGAGTGGCCGTGGGAATCGCTTCCTGTCATCCCGCCGGAAGTCATTTTTGTCCCTAAATGGGCACCCTTTAACATCTACAGGTTCGCGAGTTGGGCACGCGCCACCTTTCTTCCTATGAGCATTGTTTCCGCCCGTCGCCCCGTTTTTCCCGCTCCGCCGGAACGGCGCATTGACGAGCTTTTCCCCGGTGGGCGGGCGGTGTTTGACTACACCTTTCCGCAAAAGGCTCTCACGGGGTTCTGGTCTTCATTTTTCCGCGCAGCCGACAAGTTCCTCCATTTTTGGCGACTGCTCCCTTGGCAGCCTGCCCGCGAGCTTTCTGTAAAACTTGTTCTCGAATGGGTGCTTAAACACCAAGACGGCGATGGTGCGTGGGGCGGTATTCAGCCGCCGTGGGTGTATGCTCTTATTGCCCTTCATGTCGAAGGTTACCGCGCCGATCACCCCGTTATCGCCGCTGGTCTCTCTGCGTGGGACAAGCATTGGACTTACGAGCGCGACGGAGCCATCCACGTCCAAGCCAGCGAGTCGCCGGTCTGGGACACCATGCTTGCCATTCAAGCCGTGCTCGACTGCGGCGAGACCTGCCAGACTTTTCCCCCTTTAGAAAGCGCCCTCGAATACGTCCTCGGCAAACAAATCCTTGTTCAGGGCGATTGGGCGCAATTTGTCCCCGGTGTCGCGTGCGGCGGTTGGGCATTTGAGCGCGCCAACACTTGGTATCCCGACCTCGATGATACCGCCGTCGCCATCGCTATCCTCCTCCAAATTCGCGAGTCTGCCCCCGGCCATTTTCACGCTCGCATTGATGACGCCGTGCGGCGTGCCGAGGTTTGGCTGCGCGCCATGCAATCTTCCAACGGCGGGTGGGGCGCGTTTGACAAGGATAACGACACCGCCGCCCTCACCCAAATTCCTTTTTGCGACTTCGGCGAGGTCATCGATCCGCCGAGTGCCGATCTTACCGGGCACAAGTTGGAAGCACTCGGTTTGCTTGGTCGCCGGCTTGACGATCCTGCTGTGAGTCGTGCCGTTGACTATCTTTTGCGCGAACAGGAGCCTGAAGGACCGTGGTTTGGACGCTGGGGTGTTAATTACATCTACGGCACCGCCCTTGTCCTTCCCGGTTTGCGTGCTGTGGGCTTTGACATGAATGACTTGCGCATCAAAAAAGCTGCCGCGTGGGTTGTGGCGAAACAGAACGGCGATGGCGGCTGGGGCGAACTCTGTGGCTCTTACATGGACGATGCTCTGCGCGGCGTCGGTCCCAGCACGCCTTCGCAAACGGCGTGGGCGTTGATGGCTTTGCTTGCCACTCAATCGCGTGACTATGAGCCAGCCGTGCGCCGTGGTGTAGATTATTTACTTGCTACGCAAAAAGATAACACATGGGAGCAGCGCGAATACACCGGCACGGGTTTTCCGGGCTACGGGGTTGGCGAGCGTATCCGCCTTGGCGGGAACACTGCGGCGCTCTTGCAGGGACGCGAACTCGCACGCGGTTTTATGCTGAACTACAACATGTATCGTCATTATTTCCCGCTCATGGCTCTTGGGCGCGCCCGGCGCTATTTTTCCCAGATGTCGATCAATTAGGGCGGGTCGCTGCGGAGAGAGATTTGTTGTTGGGCACGCAAAAAAAAGAATCCGACCGTAGTCGGATTCTTTTTTGGCAAGCGGGACGCCTTCGTCGCGGAGAAGTTAGGAATCTTCTTTGACCTTGGCACCGTCGCCAATGGCTTCAAGGTAACTGCTGGTTTCACCCTTCCCGTCGAATTTTTCCAGCTTTCTACTGGTCGCCGTGAGATTCTGGAAAAAATCAAGGTGGGCATCTCCGAAGGCGATGTGACCGCCTTTGATGCCCCATGGGGCGTCTTCCACCCATTCGCCACCCGTGCCAAGGCCGCGTGTCCAGATGAGAGGATATTTCGAGTTGCTGTATTTTTGTCTGTTTGCGTTTACCACGACCGCCCAGGCGATAGGTTTCACGCCAGTGAGGAGGTTGCCGGTTTTGCCGTCCTGTAACACGCGCTGCGGGACCTCTTTGCCGGATTTGTCGAATACGGGGTCTTCCGGGATATACCAAAGTTTCCCGAGGTTAAACTCGCTGCCGGATCTGGCGAGGATTGCCGCGAAGTCGGCAGGGGTGTTCGCCTCACCGTTTTCGATACTGCTGCCTTCTTTGATGGGACGACCGTTGTTGGTGTCCGCGTAGGAGAGGCATCCTAGGACGATGTTTCGGAGGTTGCTGCTGGCTGTGTTCCGGGCTGCTCGCTCGCGTGCCATCGGGACAACTGTTCCGATTGTTCCGGCGAGGATGCCGATGATGGCAATGACTGCCAAAATTTCAATCAGGGTAAAACCGCGATTGCGTTTGTGTTGTGTGCGTTGCGTTGAAGTTTTCATGACTCGTTTGGGTGTTGTTGTTTGAGTTGTTTTGTTCGCTCAGGTTAAGGCGACCGCCGTCTTTTGCCGTAAGCTTGTTGTCCCCTTGTGTGTGGATTTCCCGTTTTTAAGGAAGCTTTTTTTTAGCTCTGGAAGTTTAAGTTCAGTAGGGCAGGGGGTAACGTCCCGTCAGAGCGATGATGTCGGCGCGCACTTTTACGATGGTTTCGTCGAGTGTGGGCGTGCCGATGGCGGCAAGCAGGGTGTCTATGGCGTCGGCGATGGTATCCATGTCGGTCTCGTTGAACCCGCGAGTGGTGATGGCGGGCGTGCCGAGGCGGATGCCGGAAGCAAGGAATGGAGAACGCGTTTCAAAGGGGACGGCGTTTTTGTTGCAGGTGATGTTGGCGAGATCGAGAGTTTCTTGTGCGATTTTACCAGTGAGATCGGGATATTTGGCGCGCAAATCCAAGAGGATGAGGTGGTTGTCGGTGCCGCCGGAGGCGAGTTTGTGTCCGCGCCGTGTGAAGGCGTTGGCGAGGGCGGCGGCGTTTTTGACGATTTGGCGTGCGTAGGTGGCGAAATCCGGTTTGAGGCATTCGCCCAGACAAACGGCTTTGGCGGCGATGACGTGTTCGAGCGGACCGCCTTGGGAACCCGGAAAAAGGGCGGAATCAACGACTTTGGCGTGCTCGGCTTTACAAAGAATCAATCCGCCACGGGGACCGCGCAGGGTTTTGTGAGTGGTCGTAGTCACAAAATCAGCGACTGGGACGGGCGAAGGGTGGACACCCGCCGCGACAAGTCCGGCAATGTGCGCAATGTCGGCGAAGAGATAGGCGTTCACGGCGCGGGCGATTTCTGCCATGCGGGCGAAGTCTATGATGCGCGGGTAAGCACTGGCACCGACGGTGATCATGCGCGGCTTTTCGCGGGCGGCAATGTCGGCAAGCGCATCATAGTCAATGCGTCCCGTGTCTTGCCGCACGCCGTATTGGACGAACTGGTAGAGCTTTCCGGAAAAATTGGCAGGATTGCCGTGGGTGAGGTGCCCGCCGTGAGCGAGATTCATGCCGAGAATTTTGTCGCCGGGTCGAAGGACGGAGGCATAGACGGCAAAATTGGCTTGGGCGCCAGAGTGGGCTTGGACGTTGGCGTGGTCGGCGCCGAAGAGCTTTTTTGCGCGGTCAATGGCGATTTGCTCAATGACGTCCACATGCTCACACCCGCCATACCAGCGTTTCCCCGGGTAACCTTCGGCGTATTTGTTAGTAAGCACGCTGCCTTGCGCTTCAAGTACCGCAGGGTAAGTGAAGTTTTCGGACGCGATTAGCTCGACGTGGGTTTGTTGACGTTTTTTCTCGGCTTGTATCGCTTGGAAAATATCCGGATCGAGTGCCTCAAGACTGGTGTTGTTCAACATGATTTGTAGTGAAGAGAGATGCCGTTTTACGCGGAAGCGCGAGATGGAAAAGCGAATTTTTTAATTTTTAATTTTTCCAGCACCGCAAAACCCGCCTTCAAACGACAAGTGCAGCACAGGAAAAAGTGGGTGGGGTTGCACGGGCGGACAAAGGGTGAAATTCCCCGCCGCCTCGGATTCGCGATGGAGTGCGGGATTTGCGAAATCGACCTGTCTGACAGGCGGCGCACCCGACGAGTGCGCTCTGGTCAGCTATTTATTGCGCCAAACGGGAAGGGATATCATGTCGGTTTTTTTACAAAAAAAATATTTGCATCCACCCCAAAGAGATCTATTTTACCCGCGTTGGAACACTCTCTCTAACCTTTCAACTGCTCTATCATGAAATTTCTATCTCCGTTCCAGTATGGCTACTACGGCTTTGGCGTCACTGACGGTCATGTCGCAAACTACCTCGTGGAGGACTTCACTGCGCCTTTTACGCCCGACCAAGACGCACTCATCGTCCTGTCGGCGGAGGTTGACTCCCAGTGGCAAGTCTCACAAGGGACGCCCAAAGTCTCCGCCGTGAACATTGAGGTCTTGGACAGCCCACCCTCGTCGGGGACGTGGACGGTCATCGGGCGCATCAAGGACAACGAGGTTCGGACGCTCAACACTCACAACAAAGACGTGATCGTCACGCGTTGGATCGCCGGCAGCGAGCCACTCGACCCCGGCTACATTTCCGTAGATTTAGGAATCCAGCAAGGCGCGAGTGCCGACATCGTAATCGCGATACCCGGTCTAACCAGCACCCTCGAACTCAACGGGGGCGATGCCGTTTCGGGAACCCTCGAATTGACTGGCACCACCCTCTACGGTAACGCCTACACGTCTGCACTCGCCTATATCACGGGTAACACCACCCCCCAAGATGCGCTGAATTTGTCCGGCGGGGGATATTTTGTCGGTAATGGTGGTGGCACGGCGTGGGGGGGTGGGAAGGAGGTGCTTTTGGGACCATGAATGCGGATATAGCTGGCTCAATCGTGGGGGCTGCGGGTGGTTATTTCGGCGGCGTTGCGACTGGCGAGATAGGGGGGGGGTATTGGGAAGGGGTGAGTTACGGTGATGTGTTCGGAGCATGGGAGGGAGAGGGGTATGGCACAGCAAACGGTTCTTGGGATGGACAATGCTGGGGTGATATTCATGGTTACTGGGAGGGGAAGGTTTCCGGCTCTATCTCTCCGGCTTCGTTTGCGGACCAAGGCATACGCTCCACCTCTCGTATCAACTCTGACGAATTGGGAGAAAACGAAATTTCTCTATTAGCATCTTACTACGCGGATTTGAATGCGTATGGCACTTGGAACGGATATGTTAACCTCGCAACCTACGGTAGTTGGAGCGGAGATGGTAGCACCACCGCCCAAGGTTATTGGGGAGGTTTCGCTATACTTGCTCCACATGGCAGTTGGACCGCAAGTTACGCGACTTTATATGCAGTGGGAGCTTGGGATGGCGAAGCAGATCTCTACTTCGAAGAGGCAATCTTAAGCGGATATGTTTGCTTGCAATCTTATGGCAGTTGGGGTGGAAGTCTCGGTTTCTCGACCAACGGTTCATTCGATATATCCTCTCTATCCGGCAGTCTCCCAGGAGGTGACATTTACGCGACACTCGACCTAACTGATGTCAACAGCACTATCAACATAGATATGCCGACGCTCTATGGGTATAGTCTGTTTTACTTGCCCACGATTTACGGATCTCTCACGCAGCCGCCCGCATGCGCCACAGTAGGAGGAATTCAGGCGCAGGGAAACGCCACAATTCCTGCTATTCCACTTTTCGCACTTATCAATGCATAAGTAAAATCAGGATGTAAAAAAGAAGAATCAAAATGGAGGAAATAAAAAACAAAATGTAAAAAAGACAAAAAATGATGAAGGAGAAGAAATTGCACGACAAATATCCGAAATAAGATAATGCAGATAAAAAAATACATTTAAACTACCACCAACACACCAACCAACAGTTAACAACCAACACCAACGACTAAAAACACACGTCCATGAAAAAGCTCATACCAACACTCGCAGCACTGGGTGCTCTCACGTCCGGGTTCCTGTTGTTTTCTCCCGATGCCATAGCGACGGGAAAACAGCGAACACTCACGAACGAACCGAAACCCATTGAAAAGTCAAAAAAACCGGCACCTTCCAAGTCGTGGCGCACCAATTACCATGCGGCTTATGCGACGGCAAAATCCTCTTCAAAAAGTCTTTTTGCATATTTTACCGGTCCAGAGGATGAATCTAAAGGATGGGAAGAAGGACGTTTTGAAGACCTTTTCCGCTCGTCGGAATTTAACGATTATGCAGCAAAAAATTTCGTTACTGTTAAGGTTGAATTCCCGAAAAGTGATTTGAATTCCGCTGAACAAAAACAATACAGGGAGCTGTTAAAAAAACAGCATATTCCCTTCTATCCCTACTTCATTGTGGTAGATCCAGATGGCGGCAAACGATGGGCATCGGGTAATTCGGCAACAATAGGAAGTGGTCCAAAGCATTTTGTCACCAAGCTTACCATGAAAAAGGAAAAGTGGGACGAGGAAAAAAAGTTATCAAAAAGAAAAACAAAAGGCATTTCAAGGAGGAGATAAGTTAGAAGAACACAGCACGAGATCGGTGTTTATCCAAAAACTATAAAATACGCTTCAATGCCACACTCTTTTTCCCTCAACATAGCAATCACGGCGTGGAATAAAGAGGCGCTGCGCCACTACGAGCCCGTAGTTGCAAGCATTCTGAAGTTCCACCCGTGCACAGTGTTTTACGCCATTGTTGCCAAGGGGTTGGATGTCGTGTCGTTTCGTGCGTTCGTCGAGGCGCGGGGTGGCGTGCTTACCACCAAGGAGGAAAGGGTTCCCCTCTCCCACGAACTCCGACCCCAAGACAGCATGTTTCTTAAACTCTACCATCTTGTTCGTTGGAAACATCTTGATTCCCTCGTGCAAATAGACAATGATGTCCTTGTGCGTGCGCCCCTTGATGAGCTTTTCACACTCGCCGTCCCCGGTGAAATCTCCGGAGTCGCGGACTGCGAAAGTGGACGCCGATTAACAGGAATAAACACCGGCGTTATTGCTTTCCGACCCAACACACTTTCCATCTCGGAAGATGAGTTGCATCGCTGGATAGATAATTACGATCCGAAGTGTGATGGTGGTTATTGGCGTGACCAGTTTCTCATCAACGTCCACTGTAAAACCCGTTGCATCGACAATAAGTGGAACTGGCAGTGCATGGCACTTAAAAACTACGATGCAGGACGAAAGTTGTGTGAAGACCCCGTGATTGTTCATTGGAACGGGCATAAAAAACCATGGCGTTGTGAAACTTGGTGTGGAAGCGAGGCATATCTCGCGGAATACCGCCGTGTTCTTGCGACATTGCACCCAGAACCGGTCACGCTGTGTTATTCTGTCAACAATGCGAAGTGGACGGAATACGCGGTGACCAGCGCATGGAGTGCCGCCCGACACACGCCGCGCCCGATTATTCTCCGCAATCAGCACCGCGCCGGAGGAAAGCCGAGCCTGGCTTGCAAGCCACCCGAAACTCGCGTCCTTCTTTCGGATCACGGTTCACCCGTTGACGGACGAAATGCTGCGGGATGCTAACTGGCTTAATTACACCCGTGCCGTTTTTGGCAAGTGTTTCGTCCCTTATTTACTCGAAGATAAACGCCCCATAGTCCTCGACACCGACATCCTGCCGCGTGCCGATATCTCCGCACTCGCCGAGTGGGAAATACCCACGAACCACCCTTTCGCCGGATTTCGTCTCGAAAATTGGAAAGACCCCGAATATCGTGTTAAAAACGGTCTTAAGAATCTCAATGGAGGCGTCCTTGTCTGGAATCGGGATCGCGCCGTCGCGCAGGTTCCTTTTGCCAAACTCCAAGAGACCATGCGCAAGACTGCGCACTTTGCAAAATTCCCAGACGAGGATTTGCTCCTCTTTGCGTTTGGCAACGACTGGACGCTTCTCCCCGGCAGCTGGAACCATATTTACGGAACCTTCAGCAATCATCAACAAGTCCGTTTTATCGTTAATCTGAAACCGTGGCAACACGAGGCAACAAGGCCGGAATACGGTGCTTTTTCCGCTTTTTTGGCGAATGGCGAGATGCCAATTACGCAACCCGAAACGACATTCTTCCGGATTACGTGAAGTCGGGAGTTTTGCTTCCGATGCTGGACACCCATCCCGAACGGACAATTTACGCCGTTACCCGCCTTTTCGACGGCGAGAAAACTATCGAAGAAAACGAGATTGTGGAAGACTCCGGGCACTTTCGATCCGTCCTTCTCGCTGCCCGTGCAGCAACTCACTATAAAAAAAGTCCAGTCTCCCAACTACACCTTGATTTTGTCGTCGAGACACGCTGCACGCTTCGCTGCCGACATTGCAACAACCTCATGCAATTTTACGACACATCCCAGCATAAGCAACAAACCATAGATGAACTTAAAACCTACGCAGATCACCTTTTTGCAACTATCCCTTATGTTGGGCAAATATGCGTCCTCGGCGGTGAAACTCTTCTTTATCCCGAACTCGATCAATTTCTCGACCATCTTGTTAAATACCGTGATCAGTATGGAGACGCACACATCTTCACAAACGGGACGATACAACCCTCTCAGCCACTCCTCGACTCCTTGCGCCGTAATCGTTTTTTGGTAGAAATTTCCAAATACGATTCCGTCCCGGAGGAAAAACGAAAAGCCGTCAAGGCTTCACTCGTTGAAAATAACGTAAACTGGTGCGAAACATCTTCCCCGTGGAAAGCAAATGAAGCAAGCACTCCCCACCATCGGGATGAAGCCACTTTACAACAAGTTTTTTCTGGTTGTCTCTGCGGGCATTGCCGGAGTTATTATCGCGGCGAACTGCATATCTGCCCACGTTCTGCGCACGGCACGGATTTGGGTCTGATAGAAAAAAATGAAGACGATTTTTTTGATCTTAACAAAGAATGGGGACATTCTCTTACCGAACAGGCACTGCGGTTTTTGGCAAAACCCATGCCATCCATCGCTGCATGTGACATTTGTAATTACAGTTACAATTTTACGACGGAAGTAACTGCAGGCGATCAAATCAAAAAGGATTAAGCATGCCGCGGCGACTTAGAGCCGCCCCTTTGGGGCTTTCCTTTCCTTTCCTTTCCTTTCCTTTCCTTTCCTCTTTTCTTTGCCATCGCAGCTTCGTGTGAGACCGGAACCCCCGTGTCCGGCAAAGCGCAAAGAATTTCCCGAAAGTGCGTTTTCGTCCTTTCTGCCTTTTCTGCGGTTAAAATTTTTCGGTTCGATGGCTTCAGTTTTGCGCATTTTCCAAAAAAAACATCTTGCGTGCTGACGGGAAAGCGGTTTCCACGTGCGGGCATGGAACATCCTTGTCTCGACTTGAACAACAATGCTGCGGGCGGCGGCGCGTAAGTGCGACCGGGGCGATTCTTTTGCCTGTTTCCCGTCGCCGTCGCACTCTCCGTCCTCTGCCGCCGCCGACACCACCGTCGGCGTCTTCACCTACAACCCCTGTAACGAAGTATGCCAAATAGAGGTATCAATGTTAACATCTAACTCGCGTAAAGTAAAAATGATATCAAAACTATCGTTCCTCTCCCTCTTGCTCTTGCTTCTGAATGGATGCGGCACTACCGCGGAGCAAAAGGAAACAAATGCGCCATCATTATCCGGTTCTGATTCGAGTACCTATTATTCACCCGGTTCTGATTTGAATACCTCTTATTTATCCAGTTCTGATCTTGGCACTTCTTATCAGACACATCGTTTATTTGAAAGTCTCTCTAAAGGCGGTAGTTGGATTCCTTATCAGAGAAATAAATATTCAAAGGGAATCTCTGTGTATGCCATTGAACACAACAAGAATACATCTTATTTTGTTTATCCGACGACTAACGCAAAAAAACTAATGAGTGAAGTCTTACGTTCTCCTCTCCATTTTAGAAGCATGAAGGAAGTCCGCAAATATTTACTCGAACGAGGATTGTCTTTTGCTTTTGGAACTGAGGGTGAAATCACTCAAGACTTAGAAACTCATCGCCTCATAAACATCCAACAAGATGCTCTTTGATACTCTACATCTCTCCGACTATGCTCTCCTTCAAACACGCGCCCCGCGCCCTCAAAACGGCTGCCATCGCGACGCTCGGCTCCGGCACCGCCCTTGCCGCGAACAACCCGTCAGGGAATAACACACCAATGTCAACAAACTGTTCCTCTTCTTCCGCCCTTGTGGAATCACTTAATTCACACTTGCAAGGAGTTCCGCCACTCGTCGTAACTCTGATACTTTTGTTCATTTCATTCATTATAGCGGTCCTCTTGAGGTAATTTCTCCGGGAAAAGTTAAAATGGGGTATCTTGGAAAGTGAGTTCCTCTCTCATAAAAAGGAAAAAGGAGTAACTTGTGTCGTCCGTATGGGGGATGTTAATTTAAGGGCATCTCTCCGTGTTTCTATCTCGAACAACGGAATCTTTTTTATACCCAATTTTCTTTCTCGCTTTTTCTACCGGTGTGCATTCCTACCTTACGAAAAAATTCATTTCTGTAATGGTTTCTTCTTTGTTTCTGTTAAAAATGATTTCATCCATTTTTCTGTAGAGGAATCCAGAACCAATCTTCGGTCATACTACCGGCAGATGATAATAGGAAAAATTCCCCCCTCAAACATAAAGTTCGGAGTTACTCACTGCCACGGTTTTTTTACGAATGCGAAGCGTGAAACGAAAGAAGCATTAAATATCCTCACACAAGAAATAGAAAAACGTAGATTTTCCCATAACACGGCGTACGATTCCCAGTAACCCTCCAAAACAATGGTAGCGGAACAGGGCGAATCTTGAAAGGTCAACCACAATCTGTTCTCGCCACACAGAGGAATTAGGAGACAGGGAATAGGGGATAGGAAATAGAGGATAGCCCCGCCGTAAACGGCGCTCACCACACTTGCTGGGCTGGCTGCTCTGCGCTCCTTTTTCACACGAAGCCTTAAGAGGCAGCAGAGCAGAGTAGAGCAAGGTGTTTACGGCGAGGGCAGATTGTGGTTGACTCACGTGCTTTTGCGGACAAAGCCGCTACCCGTCATGAAGTAAACAAACGTCACTACCATCACCATCCTCACTCTTGCACTGCTACTTGCCTGCTCTTTCTCGCCCTCGCAAGCCTACGCCGATACGCTCTTTGGCGAAAGGAGCGACGGGAGCAGCGGCGGGGACAACAGCGAAAGCAACACCGAGGACAGCCCCCTGCTGCGCGAGCTTGCCGCACTGAACGCCAGAAGAGCTTCCGCCGCCATCGCGGCGAACATGCCCGAGCGCAACCGCCGAGACATTGCCGCCCTGTCTTTGATAAAAAAACGCGCAGAGACCGGTCTCTTGATGCGTTGCAGGCAATTTCCAAAGCCGAGACCGCCATCAGTGGAAACCGCCAAATCCTCTCAGCGATTCTAAAAGACAAAGGATTACAAAAGCAATACGATTCCCTGCGCGACACCCGCGCAAAACACATCACTGCAACTGCAAAAACCACCGCGCAGCGCATGAAACCCGAATAGGAAAAACTACTAAAGAGAGCCATCGCATCAGAAAAATATGAGGACGCAAAAACAATCAGACGCGCTATACCTTACTTGAAAGAAGCGAAGACCCCCAAAGATTTATTGGCAGAACGTATAAAAGCTCAGCCGGACCCAATACAATTACATTCGAGGAAAACGGAAAAGCAGGAAATACGTGGGCAGGAGGTCGAGGCACGACCAAATGGAGGTATTCAGAAGAAGAAGGCAAACTGTTTTTCGGAAAAGGCAACTGGTACCTTGTAGAAAAGGACGAAAACACGCTCGTCGAAGGGAACGTTAATCCCGGAAGAAAATGGACAAGAATCAAGTAGCCGCAAAGGCGTGACCGGTGGGGGAAGAAACCACGAATGAACACCAATGGGCACGAATGGGGGGGGGCGTGGTCGCCCACCGTAAACGGCGGAAGGGAGGGGTGAGAAAAGCCCTCGCCGTAAACGGCTCGCACAGCACTTGCTCTGGGAACGCCCGCCGTAAACGGCGGGAGGGAGGTGAATGGCGCCCCAAAGGGGCGACCCCATGTTAGCCCACGGCACCCTGGGTATTTTGGCAACCACACAAACAAAGCCCCTAAAGGGGCGACACCAATATAGTCCAGGGCAGCGTCCTGGGTTTGGAATGGAAAGGGAAACCAAAGCCCCAAAGGGGCGGCTCCAACATAGCCCAGGGCAACGCCCTGGGTATTGGGATACCACAAAAAAGCCACCAAAGGGGCGGCACCAAGTATTTCCCAGGGCAACGCGCCCTGGGGGAAGGGTGGGGCGAAGGCGCACCCCAATTTACCCGCGCCAGCGGCGCATTCTGATGATAACCAAAGGCGTTGCTCTGGGCTATGTTGGTGCCGCCCCTTTGGGGCTTCATTCACCCTCTTACCTCTTCCCCCGAAGGGGCACAACGTGAATAACCGCCGGTAGAGCGCGAGCGCAGCGAGCGCGGAACCGGCGGATCAGCCACCCACCCACCCGCGCCCCGGAAGGGCGCGACTCCAGACCTCGGTTACGCGCCGCCGCCTCGGATCCACCCGTGCTGCACCTGCGCTACATCTGTAATTACACCCCCGCTGCGCCTCTACTGTGCTTATGGCGCGCCGCGTCTCTGCGGGGGAGCACGGCAACGGTTGTTAGTCGCGCCCCTTCGGGGCGCGGGGAGAGAGGGGGCACTGTCCGGCAGTTCCGCTGTGCTCCACTGCCGGTTATTCACGTTATCCCCCTTCGGGGGAGCGCAGCGAAACGAGTGCGGATTACGTCATCCCCCCTTGGGGGATTTCAACACTGCATCCGCTACGCCCACTACGTCCGCTACGCCCACTGCGTCCGCTACGCCCACTGCGCCCGCCGTCCACTCCACTACGTCCACCGCGCTGCGCCCGCTGTATTCACAGATGTTGCCGCATTTTGGGAATGCTTATTATGCGACGACGGCGGCTGGTTTCCCTTGCCGCCGTCGTGCGTTTTTTTGTTGGTAGGACTATTTACCTTGCAGGTTCTGCGGGAACCGCGACTGGGACTGCGGTCGGACCAGCTTCCGATCCCGCTGCGGTTTTGGGAGTGGAGTCCGAACTGTCGGTGACGGCTTCCCATACCAGACCGGAGGGTGTCAAAACCGTTGGGTTGGCGTAAGTTGAGCCTGGTGCGACGCCTGCAACTGGGCGTCGGTTTGCGCCGTTTGGCGTGACCATGTTGGCGGTGACGAATATCATCAGGTTGCGTTTACTGCTGTTGCGGCCTTTGCTTCGGAATGCGGCACCGATGATGGGAATGTCTCCTAAGACGGGTATCTTATCTTCCACGGTTTTTACTTCTTCACGTGTCAACCCCCCGATTATGGCGGTGGCGCCGTCGGCAATCGTGACGTAGGTATCCACCTGACGAAGGGCAAACACTGGTTGATAGAACCCTGAAGGCGCTACAATGGTCGTGGTGCCGGCGACTGCTACGGAGGGACCGCCGTATTCGACAAAGCCTTCAAACTCAACAACTTGAGGGTGAAGCTCCAAGTCGATCATAGAGGTTTCTTCGCGGAACTCCGGTTTGACACGGAGCGTTACGCCGACTTCACGCGTTTTGAATTCTTCTGGCGATCCAGAGAGGAAGGAAACAGAGGTGGAACTCGACGAAGAATTGCCCCAGCTGCTGTTGTTAACTTGCGGCTGCTGCATCTGTCCTTGGCTGTAACGTTCTGGGTAGAGAAGCTCTTGAACAATTTTGATTGTCGCTTCTTGCCCCGTTATCACGGTCACGTTTGGCGTTGCCATCAAGTCCGAACCCTGTTGCCCTTCAATGGCATCAACCAGAAGATTCAGGTCCCAACTTCCGAGGGAACCGATGACGCCCTCAAAGAGAGGCACATTACGGGTCATGCCAAGGGAACTGGCGCCGAACTTTGGCATCCCGCCAGAGAAGGTGGTCTCGGAGACGTCGCTCTCCATAACCAGTCCCGTCACGGGGTCAGTGGAGGAAAGTGTGGTCCGAATTGTGCCGTTGGAGCCTGTAGCCTTTTCACCATAAACATCTTGCAGAGTGCGCAATCCTGTATTGGCGCGAATCCGCGTCCCGCTATTCGTGTCCTTTTGGACAATGAAGTTTGCCGAAATCTGCTTTAGCGCGATTTGCGAAACTTCGATGAACTTGGTGGAAATGTTTACCTGTTTGACGTCGTTCAAACGTTCCAAGATGCGGCGGATTTTTTCGAGGTTCCGCCGATTTTGCGTGACGGAAATCTTTGAACCTTCAAACGCAAGACCGTGTCCATCAGAGAATTGGACGCCCATTTTCTGGAAGTAACCTTTGATGGAGTTTTCGGTTGTGTTTTCAGGTGAGGGAGCAATGGTGGGCGTTGTTCCGGTGGCATACGGACTCCCCACCGCAGCTGGCTCACCTCTATTCGTTGCAGCAGGGACACCCGTCATGCGGAGCAGAGCCTGGGCTGAAAGCGGGAAGGTTTCGGTATCCACATCACTACTGCCGGTGGTGGGGCGTATCTCGATGATCCCGTTGTTAACGAACCAGTTGGAATTAGCACTTTTGACAACGTATTCCAAGATGCGCTCAAGGGACATGTTCTGGACCGCGAGCGATACGCGCGGGTTCTTATTTTCGGGGTCAAGCGACACGATATTGAAACCTTCCTGTTTCGGGTCGTAATCACGCGAAAGCTCGCGAATGGTGTTTAACGCATCTATGAGCGGTATATCGCGCAAGTTGAGCACGGGGAAGATGGTCTGGCGCAGACGGGCGACCAGCGGGTCTTCTTTTGTTTCCTTGATGGCGAGGTCTTTGTTGAAGACTGCGGGAAGTCCCCAGCTTTCAGCCGTATCTTTTAACAAGATTGACTTTGTGACTTCTCTGCTGGCGGCTCCGGTCGGGGCGAGAACGTTGTTTATATGCAGGATATAAGACTTCGCCTCAGCGTTGTTTGGAGCGCGCTGGAGAACTTCCTTAAACAAGACCAACGCACCTTCATAATCACCATAAAGGTAACGTGATTTCGCGTCTAACAACAAACTACTCACGCGGGCTTCGACGGCGGGATAGGCTGGATTGGAAACGGTAATCGGTCGGTACTTTGGATCTTTTTTGACAAGGTCAAACTCTTCTACCAAACGGAGATACGCTTTGCTATCTTTGCCCAAGATGACCCCATAGTCATCTACGTATTTCTGCGCTCTGTCCAAATCTCTTGCCTCGACGGCTTGCCGCCAGCGAACGTAAAGGAGTCCGGCTTTAACGCGGCGGATTTCCTTCGCTTTTTCATCAAAGGCAATGTTTTGTGGAAGTTTGGCGCCGGCATTGGCAAGCGTGACCTCCGCAGCGTCCAATTGGTTGCGTTTGATTTGTTTACGCGCCACATCAAGCAATGCCATCGCCTCCTCGGCGTAGCGTTTGTTTTGATGAACGGTGTCTTCAAGGACGATTGAGGCATTGGTCTCGACGGCAATGCCGCGCCCTTCGCGGGCACCAACGATTTTTTGGCGGAGCAGGTTGACGCGTTCTCTGTGTCTCTCGGAAGCCGCATTTTTGGGCAATGCGTCCAATGCAGCATCCAGGAGGTTAATTGCTTCGCCAAAGCGTCCAGCTGCCGCGAGCTTGGTGGCAGTATCTTGCGCACTTTCAACTTCACGGTAAAGGGATTCGTTTTGATGAACAACGCGATCAAGGGGGGTGGCTGGTGGCGGTGGGGCAGGTGGTGGCGCGTCCGCAGGTTTGGCAGCCGTGCCAGCATTTATTTCGTCAAGCAACTTTTTCCCTCCTTCAGAATTGGGGAAGAGTTTCAAGAGTTCTTCCACCTTTGTTTTCGCTAAAGGCAAGTTGCCGGCACTTTTAGCATTAAGGGCTTCCAAAATAAGTGCGTCTTCCGTGACAGGCACAGCCACAGGAACCGGTGCTGGTTCAGCTGGAGCTGGCGCAGGCTCGGCGACCGGCGGCGGTGGTAGAGCTGGTGCTGGCTCAGCCGGCGCGGGAGCAGGCTCGGCGGGCGCGGGAGCAGGCTCGGCGGGCGCAGGCGGCGGAAAAACTGGTGCTGGCTCAGCCGGAGCGGGTGCTGGTTCGGCGGGCGGCGGAGTTGGCGCGGCAGGTTCAGCAGGCGCGGGCGCGGGTGCTGGTTCAGTCGGCGCGGGAGCAGGCTCGGCGGGCGCAGGAGCGGGTTCGGCTGGTGGCGGCGTTGGCGCGGCAGGTTCAGCTGGCGCGGGCGCAGGCTCGGCGGGCGGCGGTGTTGGCGCGGCAGGTTCAGCAGGCGCTGGCGCAGGCTCGGCGGGCGGCGGTGTTGGCGCGGCAGGTTCAGCAGGCGCTGGCGCAGGCTCGGCCGGTGGCGGCGTTGGTGCGGCAGGTTCAGCAGGCGCGGGCGCGGGTGCTGGTTCAGCCGGTGGCGGCGCAACAGGTTCAGTTGGCGCGGGCGCAGGGGCAGGCTCGGCGGGCGGCGGTGTTGGCGCGGCAGGTTCAGCAGGCGCAGGTTCGGCGGGCGCAGG
>JAISZI010000093.1 GCA_031269335.1 Puniceicoccales bacterium | reverse complement strand
ATAACTTGTTAATAACAAACGAGTTGCGAATGTTAATGGCAGATTGGCGCGGGATAAAGATGTGCGAAACGCGGGCGGTGGTTGGGGCGCGGAAGAAATTAAGCGAGAGGAAGGTATCGTTCCACTGGCGTTCTGTGACGAAGAGGTGGAGGTTTTCCCAGAATTTTTCGCTATCGGGATTTAGGGAGCCGGAAGGTTTTTGGGCGAGGTCGTAGAAAGTGGCTTCGAGGCCTGCGGTGCGGAGGGTTTCCGGTTTTGTGGCGGCGTCGTAGAAGGTGCCGAAGTCGGTGATGCGTGGCGGAGGCGGTTCGGGCGGGGGAGGAGGCGGCGGTGGTGTCGTTGGGAGAATCGGTGGCGCGGGCGGAGGCGCGACAGAAACCGGCGAGACGGCGGCGGAAACGCTTGGTGTGGCGGCGGGAATGTCGGGCTGGCGCGGTGTCAGGGTCGGGGGTGTTTTTTCGGGAGTTTCGGCGGTGATTTTACTTTTTTCGGCGAAGAAATAGGTGATGGAGATTACGGCGACGACGACGCTGAGAGCCGGAATCAGGATTTTTTGCCATTTTTCGGGTTCTTCTCTGCCGCCGGTTTTGTCGTGCCAGTTTGTTAGTGCGTTGAAAAAATCTCTTGCCGAATAGCGTTCGTCGGGGTCGTAGTTGAGTGCTTTTGAGACGATGAGGTCAATTTCTTCGGCGTTTGCCGCGCCCATTGCGCGGATGGCGGGGTTGAGTTTGGAAGGGCTGCGGTCTTTGAGGACGTTTGAGATGGAGAGTTCTTCTTTGATGTCCTGTTTGAGGACGTTCATTGAGATATCGAAGGGGAAGGCGTTTGTGAGGAGGCGGTAAAGAATGATGCCCGCCGCCCAGACATCGTCGCGGGGGTAGATTTCGTTGCGTTTATCGATGATGGCGGCGATGGCTTCCGGGGATTTGTATTCGAGCGTGCCTGCGAACGGGAGGCCTGGGCGCGTGTAATCGAAGTATTGGGCGAGGCCGAAATCGCAGAGCAGGACTTTTTGGAGAGAGTCATCGACGATGACATTATCGCAGGAGAGGTCGCGGTGGATAATGGGCTTGTGGCGCGAATGGAGGCGGTCGAGCGCGGCGCAAATTTTAATGACGACGAAGACGGCGTTTCGCGGCGAAATCAGTTTCGTGCCCGAGTCGGTGAGCTTGGCGAAAACGGCGGCGAGACTTTTTCCGTTTTTAACATAAGGCATCGCGAAGCCGTAGCGCAGCGAGGTTTCGCCATCGCGTTCGACGTAAAATTCGCCCGTGCGCGTGATGGAGACGAGACCCGGGTCGTTGATCTCGCGTAAAATAGCGGCTTCTCTGAACCATTCTTTGAGGTCGGCATCGGAGACGCCCTGGTGTTCGCGCAAGACTTTGAGAATAAAGTCCGCCCCTGTCGCGAGTTCGACCGCTCTGAAGACCTCCGGTTTGCGTGTTCCGCCCGCGCTCAATATCTGTGTAACGCGAAATTCCGGACGCGGCGACCGGAGCGGCGGCGGCGAAGGAACGGAAAAGGCGTTTAGAGGCGAGGTGTGCATTTCGAGTTGTTTGCAAGAACGTCAAACGACGAAAGCGGCGGAGTGAAACGAAAACATTGTGGAAAGGAATCTTTTTCAACACACGGCAGGATTTTTTGTCGCGGGGCGGGAGACGTTGGCGGGGAACGCCTAAGGCGACGGCGGATGTTCGCGGCGAAGCTGGCGGGCGGCGATGTCGCGGCGGTAGTGCATGCCCTCGAAATGGATTTTTTTGGCGAGGCGATAGGCGCGTGCGACGGCACCGGCGAGCGTCGTGTCTTGCGCCACGGCGCCGAGGACGCGCCCGCCGTTTGTCGTGAAATGCTTGTTTGCGCGGTCAAACACGGTGCCGGAATGGATAACCCACGATCCCTCCGGACAAGTTTCGGGCAGGGAAATGACATCGCCTTTGCGGACGCTGCCCGCCGGATAACCGCCCGCTGCCAGCGTGATGACAACGGCGGCGCCGGCGCGGATGCGCACGTCTTGCGCGTGCAATTCTCCCGTCGCGCAAGCGTAGAGAAGCTGCGCCGGATCGGTCTCGATCAAGGGAAGCAACACCTGCGTCTCCGGATCGCCGAAACGGACGTTGAACTCGACGACCTTTGGTCCCTCCGGCGTGACCATGATGCCGATGTAAAGCGTGCCGCGGTAATCCACGCCTTCGGCGGCGATGCCCGCCAGCGTCGGCTCGATGATTTCCGCCACAACGCGCCTTTCTACTTCGGGAGTAACGACATCGGCGGGCGCGTAGGCGCCCATGCCGCCGGTGTTTGGACCGGAGTCGCCGTCACCGACGCGTTTGTGGTCTTGGCTCGCGGGCAACATCACGTAATCGCGCCCGCTCACGATCAACATGATGGAGGCTTCTTCGCCCTCCATAAAATCTTCGACGAGGATTTCCGCGCCGCTTTCGCCGAAAACGCGTTTGTCGAGCATGTCGCCGACCGCTTTTTGCGCTTCCGCAGGCGTTTGCGCGATGACAACGCCTTTTCCCGCCGCCAGCCCGTCCGCCTTGATAACGACGGGGAAAGAACGCCCCGCAATGGCGGCGATGGCGGCGGCGGAGTCGGTGAATTTTTCGCCGTGGGCCGTCGGGATGGCATGGCGCGCAAGAAAGGCCTTGGCGTGGGTCTTGCTGGCCTCCAACCGCGCACCGTCGCGACCGGGACCATAAGCGGGAATGCCCGCGGCGCGCAACGCATCGGCTACACCGAGCGCAAGCGGTTGCTCCGGACCGATGATAACGAAGTTGACACCGAGGCGTTGCGCCAACGCCACGGTCGCGGAAACGTCGGTGAGATCGAGCGCGACGCAAGGGGCGTCGGCAGCCATACCGCCGTTGCCGGGAGCGACGGTAACCGATTTGACCACAGGACTTTGAAGACAGGCTCGAAGAAGGGCGTGCTCACGCCCCCCCGAACCAAGGATGAGAATGCGCAGTGACTCTGGAAACATCGTGGAGAAGGGAATGTGGTGGGTGGGGTGATTTCAACCACGAATGGAGATGACGCCGTAAACGGGGGGAGGGAGAAACCACGAATGGACACGAATGGGCACGAATGAGGAGGGGGAGATGTGGGGGAGGTGGGGAAGAAAAAAGCCCCAAAGGGGCGGCACTAAGTTAGCCCAGGGCGTTGCCCTGAGGTTTGGGAGGAAAAGGGAAGAAAAAAGCCCCAAAGGGGCGGCTCTAAGTTAGCCCAGGGCAGCGCCCTGGGTAATGGGCAACCACAAAAACATAGCCCCAAAGGGGCGGCACCAAGCATTTCCCAGGGCAACGCCCTGGGGGAAGGATGTGGCGAAGGCGATGGCGCACACCGATTTACCCGCGCCAACGGCGCATTCGGACGGTAGCCCAGGGCGTTGCCCTGGGATGGAATGGGGCCGCCCCGTTGGGGCTTTGTTTTGTGGGGTTGCCCGGTACCCAGGGCGTTGCCCTGGGCTATATTGGGGTCGCCCCGTTGGGGCTGCGGGCAGTCGTGCAGGCGGGACGCCTGCGCTCCCATGTCTGGGCTATGTTAGGGTCGCCCCTTTGGGGCTATGCTACATTAGGGCCGCCCCTTTGGAGGCTCTCCACTACCCTCTCACTCCTCCCTCTCTTCCCTCTCACTCCTCTGCCTTCCCTCCCCTGCCCTCCTCTGCCATCATCTCACTCCCCACCTCCGCCTTTTTCGTGTAAAACCTTGGTAAAAAGTAAGGCGCAGTTTGTTTTTTTTGTTGAAAGAAAGGGCGTGTTGGGGTTCTTTGCGGGGGTGTTGGCGGTTTTTTTGCCGCCGAGGGGTCGCTGGTCTTTTTCACTTCTCGTCAACCTTTTTTATCCACGTCATTCCCATGAGCACGTCTTTGCCAATGCCTGCGTCGTGTGCACGCGTGTTGTGTTGTTGTGTGCCGTTGATGAAGCCGGTTGCTTTTTCATTTTCGTTATCCACAGACTACAAACCGTTAACAAATCTTTTTCCATGACGCACGCTCAAGTTTGCTCTCGCCAACCCGCTCTGCCCGCAGCCACTCCCGCCGATGACGGTGGTCTCGACGGGGTTGCCCTACCCAAGACTTCCGCCCGCCGCCGTCCGCTTGCGCGTTTTCTCGCCTCTGCCGCCGCGCTTGTCGTGAGTTCGACCGCGGGCTTTTTCGCTGCCTCGCCGGACGCCGCCGCTGCCACGACTTATTACTGGGTGGGGGCGGTCGCGAATCAATACTGGGAAGACTACGCCAACTGGTCGCTAAATGCAGACGGTTCCAACGCTGGTGTCGGCATCTATACCCTGCCGCAAGCGGGCGACGATGTCTATATGGCGAGCAATGCTTCAGACAACTTTATCAGGCTCAACAATCTTGCCAACGGCACCGTCATTGCCGCCAATCTCCATGATGTTGGTCTCAGGTTTAACGCCACGACCTATAAAACCGTTACACTTTCCGGCAACAACACATTTGGACGTTACTATGGCAACGCTGGTCTTAGCGGAATCACCACAGGCAGCCTCCTCGTCGAGGGTGTACAGTTCGCAACACTTGAATTTACCAGTGCGGCAGCCCTCGGCAGCGTGGACGGCGCGGATTCGAACGCTTATCTTTTGACTCACCCCGGCAACTACATTTACAGCGGGGATACAGACGTCACGGTTGCAGGTCTCTATGCCCAATCGCACAACGACAACTGGCAAACCATCTACGACAGAGATAGACTCGAGGTGACAAAGGCGGGTGTTACCTTGACCATCAAGACTTTCTGCAATTACTCGGATGGAAAGCCGTACCGTCGCATAAATAAGATGGGTGCTGGCACGGTCAAGTTGTCCAACACTGTCAACCCGCCAAACGAGGGTCATTTTTCTGTCTGGGAAGGCAAATTGATTCTCGCCGCTACGCTCAAAGATGACGGCTCCGTCCACGCCCTCCGGGACGCCAATGAATGCACGCTTCTTATCAGCGGCGGCACGGTGGAAATTGGGGGAGACATAAAACAACCGCACGCCAACGGAAACCAGATTGCCTCAAATTCGGTAGTGTGGCTGAAGACCGGCACTTTAGACCTCAATGGGCGCAACGAGCGTTTTCTTCGTCTGGATTTCGATGGCGGCACGCTCACCAACTCTGACGACGTAAATCGCTCTCTTCTCATCACGGGAGACGGGAATGCGCGCACTTTTGCCGGGGCAATTACGGGGAATCTTTCTTTGCAAAAGGAGGGCACGGGCACTTGGACCCTTTCCGGTGCGCTTCAATACAGCGGCGAAACGATTTTTAATTCTGCCTCGACGATTAACTTTTCCACGGCGATTGGCGTGAGCAGTATTGGCACGTTGAAGTTCCTGAACACCAGCGCGGTTCTCGACCTCACCGGTCCGGCTCCGCTGCAAATTGCCGGTTTTTCGGCTGGTTCGAATGGGGGCACGATTGCGCTCGGGACCAATGCCGCGTTGGGTGAGTTCACCATCGGCAAAAACGGTGTCGCTGCCGGCACCGAGGGCGACGGATCGGGCACTTTTTCGGGCGTAATCAGCGGCAGCCGCCCCATCATAAAAACCGGCGGCGGCGCGGCAATTCTCTCCGGCGCAAACACCTTCACGGGCACGCTCACCGTCAACGAAGGCTCGTTAACTCTCTCCGGTGCAAACAGTTCCACGAACACGATCACCGTCAACGACGGCGAGTTGGTTCTCACCAACAACGGTAACAAGTTCACGGGCACGATCAACGTCACCGGCGGTGTGTTGTCGGTGCCCCTACTCGACGGCAGCACCAACTCCGCCACCAGTTCCACGCTGGGAGTGACCACCGGCAATGGTTCCGGTAGCCGCAGCATTAACCTCTACGAAGGTGGCACCTTCCGTTACACGGGCACGGCGAACAAGGCGAGCGATCCGAATACCCTCTCAAAACTCCTTTTCCAAATTGGCGGGGACGGCACCGGCATCGTGGAGATTACCGACGCAGAGGCCGTTATAGACGTCGAACGTGTCACTAAAGATTTAATCAAGACCGGTGCTGGCACTCTTTATCTGGGTGGTGCCGCGACTGGCGGTGTGATTGCGGGTGTCAAAATCACCGTTGCCGAAGGCAGTCTCATGTGCTCCCACGCCTTTGAGGGTGACGCTATTGAGCTACAGGGCGGCACCTCAATTTATTTGCATGGCGACAATAAGATTAAAGATGCCGCGTATATCGCCCTCACAGGCACAGGGGCAACGTTCGATATGCGAGGCTCGGAAGAAACCATTGGTGCGCTCTCCGGTGTAGCCGGTAGCATTGTCACCAATACCGGTAACTCCAAGAGCAACATCCACATCGGCGGAATCGCGACCTGGGTTCAAGGCGCGGATGCCGATAAGTCCCTCAAAGTCTACGGCGGCACCGAAAATAATGATTTCGCCGGCACTATCCAAGATGGCACCAAAAAAATAGGTCTCACCAAAACAGGTAGTACTGGGGTGCAAATTCTTTCTGGGACAAACACTTACACCATGGCGACGACGATAGAGGCAAATGGTGGGGAGCTTCACCTCGGCAATGGCGGGAGCAGCGGCTCGATTGACAACACTGCCAGCATCAGCATCGGTGCCAACGCAAAGCTCGTTTTCAACCGAAGCGACGATGGATTGGTAATAAGCAAAGCCATCAGCGGAGCGGGCAGCGTCGCGCAGATCGGTAGCGGGATAACAAAACTCTCTGCGACAAATAGTTACACCGGCGGGACAACGATTACTAATGGTGCGATAGAGTTTTCTGCTGCCGAAAATTTTGGTAGTGGCAACATCACCATCAACGGCGGCGGGCTGCGCTGGGCAGCCGGACACACAGACGGTATTACGAGGAAGCTCAATGCCATCGGCGAAAACGGCGCCAGCTTTGACACGAACGGAAATGACGTCGCATTCGGCTACGCCATTACCGGAAGCGGCGGAATCGAAAAGAAGGGAGACGGCGAGTTAGAATTCAGAGCGGCAAATAGTTACACCGGAGCGACAAGCGTATCGGGCGGCACCTTGGCGCTCGATGTCGCCGGTGCCGTGGCATCTTCTTCCGGCGTGAACTTGGCCGCCGGTGCGACGCTCTCCGTCTCCGCCAGCAACCTCCTCAACGGATTGGAAAGCGCCACCGGAAGCACCGTTGACATAGGCGCGAGCGCGACCCTGACCTTGGGCAACGCTGCGGCGGCGACCATAGACGTCATTAGCGGAAGTGGTTCGCTATCAAAAACTGGTACCGGCGAATTAACCATCACCGGCGCAGGTAATAATCACACCGGAACAATAAGCGTAAACACCGGCACTCTGCGCCTCACAGGAAACAACGCCGTGGCAAATTCTTCCAAAGTGGAATTAGGCGGCAGCGCGAAACTCGCCGTTGATGAAGATAACGAAGTATCCAATTTAGTAACAACGTCCGCAAACGAAGTCGCCATCGCCACGGGAAAAACGCTTACGTTGAAAAATACGACTGACCTGACGATTGCCGGTGCGATCACCAGCGGCGGGACATTGACCCAGAACGGCAGCGGCAAGACGACTTTGTCAAACGCAGCCAATACGCACACTGCGACGGTGATAAGTGCCGGAACGATTTCCATCACGAGTGTCGGCGCGCTGGGCAGCGGAAGCCTCACCCTCGATGGCGGCACCTTGGAAAATAGCGGCGCGGGAGCGATAAACTTGGCTGGCTTGGCGAGCGTAACTGCTTCGAGTGACAGCACAATCGCGGTCGGCGCCGGCGCGTCCATCGATTTCGGCGTAATAAGCGGGACTGGCACGATCACCGTGACCGGCGACGGCGTGGTGAAGGCGGAGAGTTTCAGCGACGGCACGCTCGGCGCGGGCAATTGGAGCATCAAGGCCGGCGGAGCCATCGGCGGCGTGACGGAGCACACCGTCTTGACAACGCACGGAGGCGATGGAGGCGTCGCGATCTCCTCGCTGGCGGCACCGCAGGACGTGACGTTCACGGTGAACAACCAGACCGGCGCGCAGTATCAGGCTTCCACCGGAGTGACATTTGGCACCGGCAACCAGATCTATTTGCCCGAATGGATGACCGGAACCTTTACGGTTTTGAGCGCCGCCGACACCATCAGCGGCGAAGACAATCTCGCCGTCTCCGTAGCCGGTGTGGAACCGGAAGCCCACCAGAAAACTTCGCTTTCGCTGGCTAACGAGGGCAAGGCATTGATGCTCGCGTTGGAAATTTTGAGCGTGGATTTAACCTGGAAAGGCGACAGCGCGAACAATGTCTGGGACGGCGGCGCGACAAATTGGCTGCTCGGCGACGGCTCCACCGAAGCCGCCTTCGTAGATGGCGACCTCTTGAAATTCGACAATGCCGGAGTGCATACGGTGCCGGTGAACGTGGCAAACGCCGTAACCGCCAGCCAGATAACAATTGAGGGCGGTAATTACAATTTTAGCGGTGCAAAAATCACCGTGCGCGCCAACGCGGCGCAAGGCGGTGCCACTGCGACGGGCGAATTAACAATCACCGGAAGCGGCACGACGGCGAGCTTTGGCAATGCGGTGGACCTCGAAAAGGTGGTGGTAAGCGATGGCGCAAACGCCGTCTTCAACGGCGATTTCACGGTGACCGCAAACGGCGTAATCAGCATTAACGGCGGCAGCAGCCTGACCTTGCCCGCAAGCGGGGCGGTGAGCATCGGCGTCGGCACGACACTCGAACTCGCCCACACCGGAGCGACTACCTCGACCTTGGTCCTGCCCGCCGGCGTTAACGCAACGATCCCCTCCGGCACGGTGAAAATCGGCAACACAAGCGCTCACGCTACCGTGGATGTCGGTGCTGGTTCGACACTTACGATCGGTGGCGCAATCCAAAGTGAAAACACTGTCGACACCAATATCGTCTTGGAGAAGAGCGGTGCGGGAGCATTAGTCTTGAGCGGGACAAACACCTACTTAGGGAAAACGATCGTCAGTGGCGGCGTGCTCGAAATAACTTCCTCGCAAAGCCTCGGTGACTCCAATACTCAGTTATTACTCGGCAACGCCAGCGAAACTGTCCGCCTGCGCGTGTCAGGTTCCGGTGGAGGGGTGCTGCTTGCCCACTCGATAGAAATTAGCGGCAAAGGCGCAGAATTTGAGACACTCGGTAACCGCACAACCACCTTGACCAACGGGATGAACGTCGCCGCCGACAGCGTTTTTGAAAAACTCGGCACCGGCACCTTAACCTTCGCCTCATCAAACACTTTTGACCCGACGAGCGTAATCAAGGTGAGCGAAGGCACGCTTGCTATCGAAGGCAGTACTAATGCCTTGAACGGAGCGACGCAAATCACCTTGGGCGCGACATTGGCAGCGAGCGTTTCGTTGGGCACGACCGCTGCGATAACAATTCCGGCGGCAGGCACCGGCACCGTCAGCGTCGGCACTGGTGCGACGGTGACTTTGAGCGGGGTTATCAGCGGCGGGAAGTTGGCGAAGAGCGGGAGCGGCATTTTGGACTTGGGCGGCGGCACAAACAACTTTGCGACGCTGGACGTGAAAGAGGGGACGCTGCGCTTTGACGCCGTCACCGCAATCGGTGACGGAGACATCGTCTTGGGCGGGACCGAAGGCACGGCAACAAGCGGGACGCTCGCGTTGAACAATACCGGAGCCCACGACCTCAGCGCACGCGACATTACGTTGAACGGCGGCGGGACGGTGGACGTGGGCGCCGGCGGCGAATTGTCCAGCAGCGGCGCATTGTTCGGCACCGGCACGCTGACAAAGAGCGGCGACGGCACTTTGATCCTGAACGGAAGCGGCAGTAGTTACAGTGGTGCGGTTAATTTGACTGGCGGCATACTCGCCCTCGGCGACCCAACCGCCGCCGGAAGTGGCGCGGTGGCAGTAGCTAACAACACGGAGCTGCGGATAGACGGAAACGGCACGCATGGGAACGCATTAAGCGGAGCCGGCACCGTGACCGTCGTCGGCGACGTGCGCTTCGGCACAGGCAACGCCTCTTTCAACGGGAAGCTCGCCGTGGAAAGCGGCGGCAAATTGGAAGTGCTCTCGGGAGCCTCCATCGGAACAGCCCGTTTGGAAATAGCCGGAACATTTGCAATCGCCCCAATAAGTGAAGGCGGCACAATAGCACTGACCTTCCTTCCAGCACGCAGCGTCGCGCTCGGCGCAAGCGGCGGCACCTTGCACGTCCCCGACGCCGCACAGACCTTGACCATTGATACTCCGTTAAGCGGAGGTGTTCTGACAAAAACCGGTGGCGGGTCAGTCGTGTTGACAAAGAGCAACACTTATTCCGGCGGGACACAGGTGAAAGGCGGAACGGTGAGCTTCAGCTCGAATAACGCGCTCGGCGCCGCCAGTTCCCCGATAGAATTGGACGGCGGCACCTTGCTCGCGACATCAACGGTGAACTTGGTAGGTCGCGTAATCACCGTCGGCAACGAAGGCGGGGGGATCAAAGAAACTCTGCCAGCAGGCATATTGAGCATTCCTGGCGATATCGTCGGAACCGGCGCCCTCGCCACCCTTGGAAGCGGAACGGTGAAATTCACCAGCGCAAAAACCTTCACCGGAGACCTCACGGTGCGAGAAGGAACCCTCTTGCTGGACGCCGCCGACGCATTAGTGAACGCCGCAAGCGTGACCATCTCCGCTGACAGCAGGCTCGAGACGACAAAGGCGCAGGCGTTCACCGTATTAACCATTGAAGAAAATGGCAGCTTGGCGTTGAGCGGAACTATCCCATCCGACCGAAACCTAAACCTCGTGGAGGCGACGATCAGCGGGAGCATAACCGGAACCGCCGCGGTTCCTATCGGCGCAAATGAGATCAAAATCGCAGACGGTGGAAAATTAACCGTCGGCTCCGGAAACACGATTCATTCCGGCGCAAATATCGTGTTCGGAGCAGGTAGCACACTCTACATCAGCGGCGAAAACGCATTAAGCGCCTCCACCAATATCTCCTTCGGAATAGACTCCAGCACCGGAAGCGTAGATGCCCCAACAAACATCACCGTGACGGAATATATGACCGGTATTGAAAGTTACATCGTAGCAACTGCTCCGACTATAAACACAAATTATGTGGCAACGGTGAACAGCGAACCAATTCCGACAGGCATAACAATCGATACCTACATGAATATCGACATCAAGGTCGAAGGCGCAGCCAACGTCTCGCAGACCTTGAAGATCAGCAGCGGATTAACCTGGAACAATACCGATCCAGGGACACAGCACGGGACGTTTTACATTGCCCAAGACGAACGCTTTACAATCGGCGCGATTGACGAGCCTTACATTATCGCGAGCTTGGCGGATAACGGCAACGCGTCCGGCGGCACCGGTTTCGACGGATGGGACGGCAAAACATTGCGGAAACGCGGCAAAGGCGAACTCGTGCTCGCGAGCACAAACACTTACACCGGAGACACGATCATCGAAGAAGGCACATTGACCCTGCGCAAAACAGACGCTGCGGGCGCCGGCAGCGGTGTCGTGAGGTTCGAGGGCAGTGACACCAGCGTAACGCGGATCTTGAACTTCGACATAGCGAACTCCGCAAGCGGCACTTTTTCAAAAGTAATAGCCGGAAGCAACGGCACCGTGAATAAAAACGGAACGGGCACCTTGACGCTCAGCGGCGTAAGCACCTACACCGGAAGAACAAACATAGCGAGCGGAACACTCGCAATCGGCGGCGACGGAAGCATCGCGGCATCGTTGCTCGTAAGAGTTGACCCAGGCGCAACCTTCAGCATCGCCAACACCACTGACGGCACGAGGATCAAGAACATAATCGCCTCCGAAGGAAGCTACGTCGCCCTCGGCGGAAAAACGCTTACCATCGGGGAAACAGACGCATCCGGACATGTTGAAGGCACCGGAGGAAGCGAAATCAGAGGCGTTTTGACCGGCACCGGCACCTTGGTAAAATCCGGCTTAAGCACCTTGACGCTCGCCGGCGCAAATCAACACACCGGCGGCGTGATCTTCCGCGGCGGAACACTCGTCCTCGCCCACAACAACGCCCTCGGCTCCACCGTCGCCAACGGAAAGCTCACCCACATCAGCCAAGGCGTTCTCACGATAGCGCATGACCTCGTGATAGCGAATGAGATAGAGTTCGACAACGACAGCACGCGCAAGGTGAACGTGGATGCCGACGGACGCACCGTGCTAAGCGGCAAATGGATCGGCGATGACGCCGTCGTCCAAAAAAGCGGCGCCGGCACGCTCGCGCTGACAAATCCCGCCGCGCTGACAAATTACACCGGCGAAATAAACATCTCCGCCGGCACACTCGAAATACACGCGCCACGGTTTGAAAACAAATTGAGCGGCGCGGGCGTATTGAAAGCCGTGTTGGACTCCAAAAGCACCCGTTTCACCTTCGCCGGAACAGACGACGGCTTCACTGGAAAATTTGAATTTGAACGCGGGTTGCTCGCCGTAAACACCGCAAGCACCGTGGCACTCGGGAAAGCCACATTAGCCTTGGGCGCCAACGCGACCTTGGAAGTCGGCGCGGTCGGCGCCGGAAGCCTCGGCGGAGTCGAAACACACGGCGCAACAATAACTTTTGCCTTGAACGGACTCGCGCCCGCCGCGCTGTTGGAGGCGAAGACGCTCGACCTCACCGACGGCGTCGCCGTGCGCATCGACCTCGACGCGAGTTTGGACCTCGACGGCGCAAACGCGGATTTATACTCGCTCTGGGACGGCAGTGCCACCAATCGCTGGCAGCTCGCCACGGCGTTGGAAACCTTGGCGCCGCCCGCTGACGAAAGCTCCGTGACATACGGCAACCTCGCCGGAAAAACACTCGACGAAACGCTCTGGCGCGTCTTGCACGACGGCGCCGCCGGTCGCGTCGGCGAAGCGGCATTCGTGCACACCGGCGAACTCCGCACCGACAGCGCGGTGATCAGCGAAAACGGCTTCTGGTTCTCGACGATACTCACGCAAATAGTCGCCGACGAAGGGCGAATCGTGGAACTCCGGCTCGCCCAGAACGCGGATTCTTCCATCGCGAAACTCAACGCAAACCTCACCGGCAGCGGCGGCTTCGCCTTCATCGGAACAGGCGGCGAATCTGCTGAAATTTCGGGGGCAGGCAACGATTACACCGGAGCGACATTGGTTGACGGCGTCGCCCTCTTGGTTTCCTCGGCAAACGGCCTCGGCAACACCTCGCGCCTGACCCTCGCCAACGGCGCGACCGTGGACCTCGGCGGATTCCGCCAAACGGTGCGTTCGCTGTGGGCGAGCGACGTTTCGACCGAAATTTCACTCGGCAACGGCGGGACGCTCGAAGTCGCCGGCAATGGCGACTTCGCCGGAACGCTCACAGGCTCCGGCGGCGCAAACGAGACACTCAATCCGGCGTTGGCGAAAAGCGGGACCGGCACACTGGTTTTAAGAGGCGAAAACACCTACACCGGCGGCACAAGCATCAACGGCGGCACCTTGCGCATCGAAGGCACCATCGGCGCGATCGGGGCAACCGGCGCGGTTTATTCCAGCGGGATAGCGTTGGACGGCGGCAACCTCGATCTTGTCCAGAGCGCCGCCCAGACCTTCTCCGGCGTCATTTCCGGAAACGGCGGATTGTCCAAACACGGAAGCGGACGGCTCTTGTTGACCGGCACGCAAAACAGCTACGGCGAAACCATCGTGACCGCCGGAACGCTGGCATTAACAAACAACGGCAGCAACGGCATCGGCGTAAACACCATCAACGGCGCCACCTTGGAACTCGCCGGACCGCTGGGCACCATTTACTCAAAGGCTTGGACAATAGGCACAAACGGCATGACCATCGCCGTCGCCCGCAATTCCACCCTAAACGGCGCCCTGACCGGCAACGGCGGCTTGGTGAAAACCGGAGTCGGCACGCTGACACTTGGCGCGGAAAACACTTACGCCGGAGGAATTTCCGTGTTGGAAGGCGCGTTGAGCATCGCTTCCGACGCCAACCTCGGACGCGGCGAAAACCGCTTAAACGGCGGGGCGTTGAACTTGACCGGAACGCAATACGGGAGCAACTGGATCATCGAGGCAAACAACGGCACCCTCTCCACGGTAACACCCGGCGGCACAAGCGTTTTCAACGGAAACATCACCGGCGCAGGCACTTTGTCAAAAGTCGGCGCCGGCACCTTGGAGTTTAACGGACGCGTCGTCACTCCCCTGATCCTGACCAACGGGACAATCGGCGGAAACGGCACGATCACAAACGCCACCTTCGCCGCCGGAACCGCAATCTCCCCAGGCGAAGCCGGAACCATCGGGACGATCAACCTCGGCTCGCCCGGAACATTGACCAAGTTCAACGACGTAACGTTCAATATCGACGTCGGTGCCGGCGGCGGCGCGGACTTGGTTTGGGTCGCCGGCAACGCGCAATTCGCAACCACCGCCGCCAACATAATCGACGTCACAACCGTCGGCGCCGCCGCCGGCGTCTGGGCGGACGGCTCATACACGATATTCACCGCAGCGGGGGCGTTGGAGACGGGCGACTTTTTCGACGATACTTTGTTCCGTTATCGCGGCATAGACATTTCGACGATTTCCGGCGGGCGCGTCCGCGCAGCCCTCGAAATTGCGCCGGACGGACGCAGCCTCGTGTTGCGCACTTACGCTTCCGCCGGAAATAAAATGGAATGGGACGGCGGGATCGGGACAAATGTCTGGGAAAACGCCGCCCTCGATTCGGGCAATTGGAAAGAAGACGAGACAGCCGGCGCGATATTCTTAAACGGCGACCTCGTGACCTTCACCGACGGCGGTTCCGCCCGCCGGATCGAAGTTTCGACAAATGGCGGCGGCGTGATCGTCGGCCACATGGAAATCAAAGGCGAAGGCTATGTCTTTGAAGGCGGAAAAATCGTCGGGACGGCGTTGTTTACGAGCGGTTCTGTGACGACCGAAGCCGACGGCGCGCTCATCGTCGCCGACGGTGCGTCCGCGACCTTCTACAATGCCGTGGAGTTCACCAAGATAACGGTTTCCGGCACAGCCGAGTTTTCGGCGCGGACACGCTCCGGCGCTGTGATCGACGTCTCCGCCGGTGGAAGATTGGTCCTCGCAGGCGCAACCGGAATCCTCGAAGCCGACGTCCGCAACGAAGGCGTTTTCGCAATAGAAAAGAGCACCGGTCGAAACTATTCGCACACCGGCGTCATCAGCGGAAGCGGCTCCTTCGAGAAAACCGGCGGCGGACGCGTCGCGCTCACACGCATAAACACCTACACCGGCGAAACCCGCGTGCTCGGCGGAACCTTAGCCATAGACACCGACGCCAATATCGGCGACGGCTTGAACACCTTGGACGGCGGGACGCTGGAAATCAGCGGCGGAAGTTACGCAAAAGCTTGGACATTAGGGACAAACGGCGGAGCAATCCAGTCGGACGCAGTCGCCACCTTCGGCGGAACGATCAGCGGCACGGGTTCATTTGAAAAGAAAGGCACGGGGACGTTGACCTTGACCGGCGCCGTCGAATACGCCGGCGAGACCATTGTCAGCGGCGGCACCTTGGAAATCACCGGCGAGTTTGGAACTCCCGACGCCTCCGGCAGGCACATCAGCACCGGCGAAATATCGATCGCCGACGGGGCAAAATTGGCACTGACGCAGGGGCGCGCACTGGAATTGGCGACAACCTTGGACGGAGCCGGCGGCTTCGTTAAAAATGGCGCGGGAACCTTGACCATTTCGGGCAGCTCGCGCCGCCACAACATCGGCAGCTTCGAGAACACCGGCGGCACAACTGCCATAGCGGGCGACCTCGAAACGGAAAAAATAGCGAATAGCGCGACCTTTGACGTGAAACAGGTGACCTTGCGCAGCGGCGGGTTGGACAATAGCGGCAACTTCACCGCCAACACCATCGAAACGCTGCTGAAAGGCGTGACGAACACCGGCACCTTGAACACGAATTACCTCTTCCTGCGGGGTTCAAACGCCGCCGCGATTCTGCAAAATAGCGGCACGCTCACGGTGACGGAAAACATTGAAGCAAACGCAGGTCTGCAAAACAACGGCACCCTCACCGCGAACAAAGTAAGCATTCCCCAAGGCGCGTCCCTCGTGAACCACAACGCGTTCAGCGCAAGAAACGTCGAGGCCGCCGGCGGAGTCGTGAACACCGGCACGCTGGGCGTGGCTGTATTGCTGCAGGCAAACAACGGCCTCCTCAACTCCGGAAATGGCGTCGTCGAAGTCGGCCACCTCATCGTCCAGGGCGGCGTGAACAACAGCGGCGTAATCCGCGCAGCAGCAGCAAGTTTGGACACCGGCGGGCTGGTGAACGCGCCACAGGGCGTCGTCGAAATTTCCGACGTGTTTGACGGCGATGCCGAGAACCGCGGCGTGTTCACAGCGAGAGCCGTCACCGGCGACTTCGACAACGCCACGGCGGGCGCGGTGGCGACGATCGGCTACGTTAACGGAAACTTGGTGAACCGCGGAAGCACGCGCATCAAAGACTTCGTCTATGGCGATGTCGTCAACCACTACGGCTCGACGTTGACCTTAAACGCCGAAAACAACGAACACATGATAGGCGGGACGTTGAAAAACTCCGGAACCGTCTGGTTCGACAACTTCGGGCAAAACTTATACGTGCGCAACTTGGCAAACGCCACGCTCGGCACCCCCGGCACCTATAACGTCGAGGTGGACTTCGCCGACCCCAGCCGCAGCGACCACATCGAACTCGACGCCGCCGGAATCGTCGAAGGCGAACACGTCTTCATCGTGCGCAATGTCGAAGGCGGCGCAACGGCGACACGCGAGACCACGATTGATTTGATACAGGGCGGCGTCATCAACGACACCGCCCGCGTAAGCGTCGCCGCGCCCGTGCAGGCGGGACTCTACTCCTTTGAAGTCGTCGGCGGCGGCAATGCGACCTTGCGCGCAACGGGTTACAGCGGCAGCGGACAGGGCGCGGTGAACTCCGCCGGCGTGCTCGCAACGGGCTGGTTCAACCAATTGGACAACTTGCACAAACGCCTCGGCGAACTGCGCCTCGGACCCGCCAACGGAAACGACAAAAACGCCTTCTGGTTCCGCGCCTACGCCGCACAAATCAACGCCGACCTCGGCTTGACGGGCGTCTCAAAACTGCGCCAACACCAATACGGCGGCGACGTAGGCCTCGACCGCACTTTCGGTCTCGGCGACTCGGGAACGCTCTGGGTCGGCGCCTTCGCAGGCTACCAAATCTCACGGCTCAGCTTCCACGACCGCCAAGCAAGCAGCGGCGACACCGAATCCGCCACCTTGGGCAGCTACTTTACCTGGGAACACCGCGACGGCTGGTTCGTCGATAGCGTGCTGAAAGGACAATACTTCTCCTCGGAATTTAAGTCCGGCAACGAACGCGGCGAATTTGAAAACCACGCCGTCGGCTTTTCCCTCGAGTTCGGCAAACGCTTCGAGCTTGGCGACGGCTGGTTCGTCGAGCCTTCCGCCCAAGTAAGCTATTCGCACTTGTTCGCAAATAGTTACTCATTGGAAGAAAGCAGACTACGCGTTAAACCCTCGGATAGCGACATACTGCGCTATCTCGAAAGCGTGCGCGTCGGCAAAGTCATAACGCTCGCGGACGGCGCCCGCCTGCAACCCGCCTTGCGCGTCGGCGTCGAACGCCAAGACAGCGACGGGGGCAGCGTGCGCATCAGCAACGAAAAATTCAATCCCAGCACCGACGGCATGCGCGGCGTTGTCGGCGCCAGCATCACTTGGGAAATAAGCGAAAATCGCCAATTGCACTTCGACTACGAAACCTCCTTCGGCGACAAATACGACAAACCTTGGTCATTCAACGCCAGCTACCGCCTGCGCTTCTAAAAAAGCGGTCATCTCCGCAAGGGCGCGGCGGTGGCGTTAAAAAGTGTCTCCGACGACACCAGCGCAAACGCCGCCGCAGGCAAATTCGTTCTTTTTCTTTGGGATGGCCTTCTTTTTAATGCCCTCCCCTCTTGGTAATTATGGAAAACATCCGCTTCTTCAAATATCACGCTCTCGGGAACGACTATCTCGTCCTCGACCCGCGTGACTGGAAAACGCCAGAACCGCCTTCACCAGAACAAATCCGCAAGATCTGCCACCGCCATTACGGCCTCGGCTCCGATGGCATCCTTTTCGGACCGTTGCCAACCGCCGGCAATAAGATCGGGTTGCGCATCTTCAACCCCGACGGCTCCGAAGCCGGAAAAAGCGGAAACGGCCTTCGCATCTTCTCGCTTTACCTTTACGAACGGGAACGCGAAACCCTCGTTAAAGCCGCCCCAAACAAATTTGCGTCGCCCTTCCCTGTCGTCACTCCGGGCGGCGTCGTGCAGTGCGCCGTCCTCGATGGCGGTGCGCGGATACGCGTCGAAATGGGGCGCGTGAGCTTCCGAAGCGACGAAATACCAGTCGTGCCGGAAACGCCGGTGCGCGAAGTCATCAGCGAACGGCTGACGGTGGCGGGACGGCATTTTTTCTATTGCGCCGCCACGGTGGGGAACCCGCACTGCGTCATTCCCGTCACGAAAACCTCGGCGAAACTCGCCCAAGAATACGGTCCGTTCATCGAGACGCACAGCTCTTTCCCCAACCGGACAAATGTGCAATTCCTCGAAATAATCGACCGCCGCAATATCCGCATCGAAATCTGGGAACGCGGCGCCGGCTACACCCTCGCATCGGGCAGCAGCAGCAGCGCGGCGGCAGCCGTGGCACGCAAACTCGACCTCTGCGACGCCGACCTGACCGTCCACATGCCCGGCGGCAAAATCGAAATAGCCATCGCTAAAGATTTTTCCGTTCTTATGACGGGTCCCGCCACGCCCGTCGGCGTCTATCAGGCGCGTCCCGAAATACTCCTTCAAGACATCATCGTCTAAATAACTGCGTTGCTGCGTCGAAACCGCATGAGATTAAAAAACATAGCACTGTTATTTTTTGCCTTTTTTTCCTGTATTTTAACGGGATTGGGCGCGGGAATTGGCGCGCCGGACCCGTTCATTCCCGTTTTGCCCGAAAACGCCCTCACGGGAAAGGTGCCCGAACACGTCCGCGAGCTTGCCTTGCGCACGTTCGTTTTCACAAACGGAGTCGAAGCGGCGCGCAACAAGAGTTTCCAGACCGCCGACCCCGTCGAGCGGCGCATCTTGTTGGACGCGCTCGGAGCGGCGGAGGCACTGCGCAAACGCGATGAATCGCCCTTGATCGCGCTCTGCACGACCGCCGACCCCGCCGACGCCATCGCGGGGCTGCCCTTGCTGGCGTTGGTGAACTCGGGGACGCGGGCGTCCACCAACTGCTTTCGCGGGGTGATGCGCCATGCCGACCCCACCGTGCGCGCCGTCGCCGCCCGCGCTGCTTCGCAATGCCGCGCCGGCGCTTCGCTCGTCCCCGATTTTCTCGCGCTCACGCAATCGCTCGTCGCGACCGACCGCCGCGCGGGCGTCAACGCGCTCGTCGGTTTGGGCGCACGGGGCGAATCCGCCGGCGATCTCGGCAGCACGCCCTACGCAATAGCCGAAGCCTTGTTGAGAAAGGACGCCGCGCTCGCGGGCGATATCGTGTTCGCCCTGCTTCGCGCAGGATACGCCGTCCCCGATCGGCTTTTTCCCTTGCTGGACGCCTTGACCGACGGCGCGTTAACCGGCGTCGTAGAACGCCACGGCGATTTTCCCAACCTCCTCGACAGCAACTTCCTCCGCCGAACGGCAACCGGCTCCAAGCCACGCGCCGCCGCCACCGCCGCCGCCCTGCTCGCCTCACGCGATTCCGTGAAAAATAACGCCACCCTCAAATGCCTCGCCGATGTGCTCACCGGCGGATCGCGCGAAGGTGCCGCCGCCATTGCCGCCAACCTCGCCACCGACTCCGAGTTCGCCCTTGTCCCGCGCTGGAGCGAAGCCAGCCCGTCGGAACGCGCTACGAATGACCGCTTCGGCGGAATCGGCTCCCTGCCGGCATCTTTCGTCGAGGGCCTGTCGGCAAATTTTCGTTCAGAATGGCGCCGAGTCGGCTGGCATATTCCGGTAGAACAACGCCCCGACATCCCCGACATATTGTGGTTTTTGCGGGCATTGGAAAAAGCCTCGCGGGACGATCGCCTCGACTCCGCGACGCGCACGCGAGCCTACGAGATTTTGCTCATTGAGAGCGGCTCTCCGCAATTATCGCGAATTATTTACCAAATACTGTTGGACGGATCGCCCGTCGGCGTGCAAATCGCCCTGCGGACGGGGCTGCGCCACCCCGACGACCCCCGCCTCCTCGAACCGTCCTTGCTCTCACTCGCAACGGGCGTGGCGGCGCCGGATTTTTCCGCGTTCACCGCGCTCGCGCCCTTTCTCGACCGTTACGGCTCGTTTGAACGCTCCCGCATCCTCGCGAACGCGGGACGCAAGCTCGCCACCGCCGGCGATGCCTACAAAAAAACCCTCGCCTTCGCGCTGCTCGCCAGCCACGGCGCACCGACCGACACCGCTCTCGCGATGAAACCTGCGCTCGAATCTCCCTCCGTGCTCGTGCGCCGCTCGGCATTTCACGCCCTCGCCCAACTCTCGCCCGAGGTCTTCATGCTGCGGTTAAAAACAATCGCCGCCGACCCCGACCCGCTCGCACGGGAAACCGCGCCGTTGGCATTTTTCCGGACGGGTTTTCGCTGGGAACACCACCTCAACGGCACGGTGCGCGTCCCGCAATGGGTGCAGCGCGACATGGAGTTTCCCATCAGCGAAGAAAATTTTGCGACCCTGCGCGGTCTGCTCAACGACCCCGTCGCAGAAATTCGCTTCAACGCCATGCTCGCGCTCGCCCAACACGGGCGGCTGGAAAACGTCGCGCCGTTGCTCGAATTGTGCGCCGCCGGCGATACGCCGCTGCTCACCGCCCGCGTCGCCCGCAGTGTCGCCGCCGCCCACGCCGCCAACCTCGCCGTCCCGCCTGCGCTCGCAAAATTTCTGCCGCCGCCGCGCCTGCCCGAGGAAGAATTGGCGTCCCCGACACAAAATCCGCCCTCGCTCGCCATCTTCGTTTCGCCCTCGACCGCCCGCGCATCCACGATTTCCGAGACGGTGTCGACATTTCGCGCCGCACGTCCCGGGCTGCGCGTCTCGGTGTTTTTCACGAATTCCGACGCATCGGGCACGGCGTTGCGCAAGCTCCGCAAACATTTTCCGGTATCCTTCAACCAACAACATTTCCCGATACTCATTTTCAGCTCCGGCGCATGGTTCGCCAGCACGCGCGCGCCGGACTTCGCCCACTTGTGCGAGCTTGCCGACCACGCGACGCACACGGGTTCGCGCCGCGTCGAAAACGCATTGGAAGAAGCCGCCATCGCCGCTCCCGAAGAAGTCCGCAACGCCATTGCCAACACCGAGTTCCCCCATATTAAAGAGCCTCCAAAAGCCGATTTGTTTGAGGCAATCCTTCCGCCTCTCACCGGCGAAAACGTATTTATCTTCTTTGTCGCATGCAGCGTGATCGCCGCCCTGCTCATCATCGTCCTTTCAAAAGGACTAAGATGGCGGCGGCGGCGCATCGAAAAAGCGGCGATGGAGATACGTCCCGGAAAGAAAAAATAAGAATAACGCCCGAAACGCATAGACAAACGATTCCACACGCGCCGCCGCACTTTTTCCCAACCGCTCATGAACACACGCATCTACCTTTCGCCCCCGCACTTAGGCACACTCGAACAGGAACTCGTCCGCGAGGCGTTTGCCTCAAATTGGATCGCCCCGCTCGGTCCCCATGTCGAAGCGTTTGAGAAAGAAATTTGCGCCTTCACCGGCGCCAACGCCGCCTGCGCCCTCGCATCGGGCACCGCCGCCATTCACCTCGCCCTGCGCCTGCTCAACGTCGGTCAGGGCGATTCCGTCGTGTGCTCCTCGCTGACGTTCACCGCCACCGCCAATCCCATTCTCTACCAAGGCGCGTCCCCGGTCTTCATCGATAGCGAAACGACGAGCTGGAACATCGACCCGAACCTGCTCGCCGACGCCCTTGACACGCTCGCCCGCAAAAACCGCCTGCCCGCAGCCGTCATCAGCGTTGACCTGCTCGGTCAATGCGCCGACTACGACGCGATCAACACCGTTTGCGCCGCCTATGATGTGCCGCTCGTGCAAGACGCCGCCGAAGCCCTCGGCGCAACCTACAAGGGGCGACCGGCGGGGACACAGGGGCGTCTCGGGATTTTTTCTTTTAACGGAAACAAAATCATCACCACGTCGGGCGGCGGGATGTTGCTCTGCGACGACCCCGCCACCGCCGAACGGGCACGATTCCTCGCCACCCAAGCGCGCGATTTTGCGCCGCATTACCAGCACTCCGCCCTCGGCTACAATTACCGCATGAGCAACGTGCTCGCCGCCATCGGACGCGGACAACTGCACGTCCTGCCCGAACGCGTCGCCGCCCGCCGCGCCAACGAAGCGCACTACCGCCGCGCCCTCGGCGGCATCGCAGGGGTCAGCTTCATGCCGCACGCGCCTTGGGGGGAAGCCAATCGCTGGCTCACGCACTTGCAAATCGAGCCGACCCTCGCCGGCGCGACCCGCGACGATGTCATCGCCGCGTTGGCAGCCGAAAACATCGAGAGCCGCCCGCTTTGGAAACCGCTCCACCTGCAACCGCTCTTCGCCCCGTGGCGCGAAAACGCCTTCATCAACGGCACTGCCGAAAGATTTTTCGCCAACGGCGTCAGCCTCCCCTCCGGCTCCGCACTCACGCCAGGCGAACTCGACCGCATCGCCGCCATCGTCCGCCGCGCCATTCCGGCGGCATCCCGCTAACCGCACGAAACCCACCGCGCCACCACTTTTTTCAATGAAACTACCGCAAACATATTTTGAATCAGCCACTTGGCAACGGACACTCTTCCTCGTCGCATTAAACGCAGGCACCCTCGCCCTCGCCCTCTTCACGGCGTATCTCCTCCGCTACATGGACACCTCCGGCATCCGCCGCTGGTTTGAAGATTTCCTCATAACCGCCGTCGTAATCGTCCCCGTCCAGCTATTCTTTCTCACCCTTTTTAAGCACTTTTCCAGCGTATTAAGCTATTATCGGATGCCGGAATTGAAACGCACCGTGCAAGCAATGACGCTCTCGCTCTTCGCCATCGCGGTTATCGAATCGATCAGCGAAAGCATTAACCGCCAAGAACTTCCCATCGGCGTCCTCCTCTCCAACTATATCTTTTCCCTGCTCGCCATCAGCGGGCTGCGCATCAGCTTCCGCCTCGCGCACGATTACATCGGCAGCCGGCGCGAAGCCTCAGCCAATCCCAACCGCGACTGGCAACGCGTGGCTATCCTCGGCGCCGGCGACGCCGGTGCCATGCTCGCCGCAAACTGGCTCGCCCGCCCAGGACTGCGCCACCTCCCCGTCGTCTTCCTCGACGACAACGCCTCAAAACACAACCGCCGCCTCCACAACATCCCCGTCCTCGGCTCCATCGATCAACTGGGCGCAGCCAAAGAGAAATTCAGCATCGACAAAGTCGTGATCGCCGTCGGCAACGTCCCCATTAAACGCCTCCGCGAAATAGTCTCCCTCACCAAAGACCTCGGCTTCCGCGCCGAAATCGTCCCCTCCCTCGTCGAAATGGCAAGCGGGCAAATGAAAGCCATCCGAATCCGCCCCGTCGAAATTCAAGACCTTCTCGGACGCGAACCAGCACAACTGGACAACGAAAGCATCAACGAACTCATACGCGGGAAAACCGTCCTCGTCACCGGCGCCGGCGGCAGCATCGGCAGCGAACTTTGCCGCCAAATAGCCAGCCGCGCCCCCGCCAACCTCCTCCTCGTAGAACGCTGCGAAGTGCAGCTCTTTCAAATCGAACAAAACCTCATCGACCTCGGCCACGGCGCCACCATCCACCCACTCCTCGGCGATATCACCGACGAAACCCGAATGCGCCACATCCTCGCGCTCTATGCACCCGACGTCATCTTCCACGCCGCCGCCCACAAACACGTCCCCCTCACCGAACGCCAACCATGGGAAGCCGTGCGCAACAACGCCCTCGGCTCACGCCTCCTCATCGACCTCGCCATCGAATACGCCGTCCCACGCCTCATCTTCATCTCCACCGACAAAGCCATCAACCCAACCAGCGTCATGGGCGCCACCAAACGCATGGCGGAAATTTACCTCCAAGCGCGCCAAACCTCGTTAACAACACCCGCCCCCGACGCCCCCCCAACCACCAAGCTCATGGCAGTGCGCTTCGGCAACGTCCTCGGCTCCTCCGGCAGCGTCATCCCCATTTTCAGAAAACAAATCGCCGACGGCGGCCCCGTGCGAGTCACCCACCCCGAAGTCACACGCTATTTCATGACCATCCCGGAAGCCGTCGGCCTCGTCCTCCAATGCGCCGTCCTCGGCCAAGGCGGCGAAATTTTTGTCCTCAACATGGGCAAACCCGTCCGCATCGCCAAACTCGCCCGCCAAATGATAGAACTCAGCGGCCTGCGCCCCGATATCGATATCCCCATCGAATACACAGGCCTGCGCCCAGGCGAAAAACTCTTTGAAGAACTCCAACACGCCAACGAAACCCACCAGCCCACCTCCAATTCCCTCATCACCCGCTTCATCTGCGAATCCGTCCCCCTCGAAAACATCTCACAATCCCTCAACTCCCTCTCGTCCAATATCTACAAAGACGACGCCAACACCCTAAAACTCTCCATAAAACAAATCGTGCCAGAATACCACCCCCACCTGATCGAATAAGGAACGGCGGGGGAAGAAACCACGAATGAACACGAATTTCCACGAATGGGGAGGGTGAGCAAAGAGAGGAGAGGAGAGGAGAGGAGAGGAGAGGAGAGAGGGGGAGAGGAGGGGAGGAGGAGGAGGAAGGGAAAGCCCCAACGGGGCGGCACCAAGATAGCCCAGACATGGGAGCGCAGGCGTCCCGCCTGCACGACTGCCCGCAGCCCCAAAGGGGCGGCACCAACATAGCCCAGGGCAACGCCCTGGGTATCGGGCAACCCCACACACCCATAGCCCCAACGGGGCGGCCCCAATACCATCCCAGGGCAACGCCCTGGGTTCGCATTAGAATGCGCCGTTGGCGCGGGTAAATTGGGGTGCACCGTCGCCTTCGCACCACCCTTCCCCCAGGGCGTTGCCCTGGGAAATACTTGGTGCCGCCCCGTTGGGGCTTTATTTTTGTGGTTTCCCAATACCCAGGGCGTTGCCCTGGGCTATATTAGGGCCGCCCCTTTGGGGCTTTGATTTGTGTGGTTGCCAGATACCCAGGGCGGTGCCCTGGGATAGCATTGGGGCCGCCCCTTTGGAGGCTCTGGTTTTGTGGTTCCAAAATTACCCAAGGCGTTGCCCTGGGCTATCTTAAAGCTGCCCCTTTGGGGCGAAAAATGCACCCACCACCTGCACCCCAGAGGAACGCGACGCCTGACTCCGACAATCTCCTTATGACACCCGTTCTACACAGGGCTTACTCTTCTGCTTGAAGAAAAATTGTCTCATCAACAGGGATTTGCGAACGAAACCACTTGCGTTGTTTTGCTACGAGCTGGCGGGTGGCGACCACAATGGCAGCCAGCAACGCTTCTTTGCCACCGGCGCGGTTGGCGGCAAGCCACGCCAAAGTTTCCTTGTAGCCGATGGCACGCTCCGGCGGCGTCCCTGTTCTGAAAACTCCAAGGTCGCGCAAGCGCACGACTTCCTCGACGAGGCCGGCGGAGATCATCGCCCGTGTGCGCCGTTCGATTCGCGCCGCAATATCTTCCGGTGCACGTTCTAACAAAAGTGTCTGTCGCGCATTGGCGGCAAACGCTCCCGTCGCACTCCGAAAGCGGGCGTGAAGCTCGGACAACGGCATTCCCCCCGCCATGCACCGTTCGAGCGCCTTCGCAACGCGGCGCGGGTTGCGCCAATCGAGAAAATCTGGTCGTCCGGGGGCAAACGGCTCCAGCGCAGCCTGCAACGCTTCCAAGCCTTCCGCCTGCAATGCCCGCACGCGATCGACAACTTCTTGCGGGATAGGAAGATCGTCCGTCACCGCGCCATAAAAAGCGCGCAAGTAAAAACCGCTTCCGCCCACCACTACCACGCGTTTCCCACGGGTGCTGATGTCGCAAATGGCTGCTTTAGCGGCAGTAATGTATGCCGCGACCGAAAATGCCTCGCTCGGTTCTACGATGTCAATGCAGTGGTGCGGCACTCCGGCGCGTTCCTGCGATGAAGGCTTCGCCGTCCCAATGTCCATTCCGCGATAAACAAGCAACGAATCGCAGGAGACAATTTCCGCGTCGTTCTCCCGCGCCCACGCCACGGCACGGGCACTTTTCCCCGTCGCAGTCGCACCAGTAATAATGAAAAGCGGCGGTTCACTCACGGCACCTCGTCCACTCCGCCTTCCCGCCATGGATGGCAACGTAAAAAACGCTTCAACGCCAGCAACCCGCCCCGCCGTAAACCATACTTCGCCACAGCCTGCCTCGCATATTCCGAACAACTCGGCGTGTAACGGCACCCCGCCAATGGTCCCAATAAAAAATGATACGGCGGCGAAATAACGCGTTGATACCCTCTTATCGAAAATAATATCGCCCGCGCAGGCAACGACGGCGGCGCAGGCAACGACGGCGGCGCAGGCAGCGGCGCGGGCGAAACCGGCGGCAACGGGTTCGCCACATCGGCGGGCGGGCGCACTGCACCACTGCCGCCACCGCCGGTCTTGGCACTCGCGGCCTCGCGGAGCAAACGCCGGCTCGCCGCGACAAAACGCCGTTCAAGCGTCTCATAAGTTTTTCCCAAAGCCGTTCGCCTCGGCACTACCACCACGTCCCAGCCATTAGGCCACAGATCGGGATTTTTCCGAAAAATTTCGCGAAATACGCGTCTCATCCTGTTGCGCTTCACAGCATTACCAACCATTTTTTTCCCGGTAACAACGCCGATGCGGGCGGGCGTCTCCCCTGGCGGCACCCACAACGCATTCACCACGAAATTACCGCAATCCGCGCTCAAACCCTCCTTTCGGACGCGCATGAAATCCGCCTGCACACGGAGGCGTCGCGTTCCAGAAAATCGCATACAGGAAGAAGATGCGAAATGGAAAGAGGCGCGTGAAAAAACGCCTCTCTCGCTCGCACGATTAATCCGCCAGGCGCTTGCGTCCTATACGGCGGCGATTAGCGAGGACTTTGCGCCCTCCCCGCGTTTTCAAACGGGCACGAAAGCCGCATTTGCGGGCACGACAAATTTTTGATGGTCTGTAAGTCGGTTGCATGTGTTGTGGAATTTTTGAGGTGGGCAGGGAACTTGGAACACCGGTGAAGTCAAGCAGGCGTTTTCAAACAAACAGAAAGTTCTTAGCCGTGGCGAGAAACCCCCGTCCCCCGCCGCGCCTGCCTCACCACATCGGTGCGTTATTTCTTTGCGGAAATGAGTTTTGTGTAATGTGCGCTGACGAAGCTCCAGTTGATGACATTCCAAAATGCGGCGACGTAATCGGGGCGGCGGTTTTGGTATTTCAAGTAGTAGGCGTGTTCCCAGACGTCTATTCCGAGGACGGGAAAGGCGGTGGGTTGTGCGATTCCCTGCATGATAGGGTTATCTTGATTCGGGGTGGAAGTGATGCTTAGCGAGCCATTTTCGTCGGCTACGAGCCATGCCCAGCCGGAGCCAAAGCGGGCGGTGGCGGCGGCGATAAATTTTTCGCGCAAGGCGTCGAGTCCGCCAAAATCTTTGTCAATAGCCTCTGCCAGCGAGTTTTCCGGTGTTTTTGAGCCACCGGGTTCGAGGATGCGCCAGAAGAGGCTGTGGTTTGCATGTCCTCCGCCGTTGTTGCGCACTATGTTGCGGATAGATTCTGGGACAGCTGGGAGGTCTTTGATTAACGCAAAAACGCATCTTGGGGCGGCGAAAGAAGGTTCTTTTGCGAGAGCAGCGTTCAGGTTGTTCACGTAGGCATTGTGGTGTTTGCCGTGGTGTATTTCCATAGTAAGGGCATCCATGGTTGGTTCCAACGCGTCGTAGGCGTAAGAAAGTTGCGGAAGTGTGTAACTCATAACGATTTCGTTCTCTTGGTTGACTTTTTAATGGTGCGAAGCGCGGCGTGCGCGGGAATGCCCAATGTTCGCGGGGAGTCTGCCGACTCCCGCGTCAAAGGGCAAGGTGAAACGGCTTTGGCAGCGGCGTTTGTCATTCTGCGGCATGTGTTTTTTCCTTTTCTATCAACGAGTAAAGAGAAGGCAAGAGCAGCAGTGTCAGGAATGTTGCCGAGAGGATGCCCCCGATCA
>JAISZI010000038.1 GCA_031269335.1 Puniceicoccales bacterium | reverse complement strand
ATCGGTTGTTTTGTTAAAAAGCGCGTGAAGTTTAAGCGTATGAACAAGGTATGCGTTTAAGAAAAACCCGCAAGCAGGAATTTCGCAAAACCCGCAAGACCACGGCGGCGGGGGCGGCGTGCTTGCCCGCCATTTACGTTGCATTTTTCGCGTCAAGAGAAAGGTTTGCTACACCGGAACGCGCAGTTCCAGAGGAGTGTTGTCAGCGGCAATGGAGTTGATGCGACCGATGCGGGAGGAGTTGCTGTTTTTGATGGAGAAAACGGGGATGTAGCCGGAGTTGATTATCGCGACGCCGGCGCGTTCGCTCAACCATGTTTCGGCGCAGGGAATCATCACGGAATCCTTGCCGTTTTTGAAAGTATATACCGGCAGATCGCCGATGGTTTGACCGGCGGTGATGTCCATTTTCCACCCTTCCCTTTTGAAGCGTTCGATGTAAAGTTGCGCGATGAGCGCGGCAGGATTGCCCCAGAGGTATTGTTCGTATTGCGCCGTATTTTCGATTTCTTCAAACGGGAAAGTATCTATCGGCTCGGAATTGCGACCGTAGGGAAGGCGCGACATGACACGCGGGAGGGCGAGGGCGAGATAGGCGGCGGCGGGGGAGTCGCGGAGTTCTTTTAATGCCGCGCCGAGTTCGGTCTTTGCGATTTTTGCCCAGTTGTCGGGGTCCGGGTGGGTGACGAAACTCGGGCAGCCGAGCGCGAAGGAATGTCCGGCGGCGACAAGAGGCGTCTTGTTTAATGCGAACACAGAGGCGATGCGACCTGTCAGCGCGAGATCGGCGGGCGAATCGCCGAAGGTGTGGAGGGCAAAGGCGGCGAACCACGGTTGTTCGGCAATGGTGTCGCGGAGCATTTTGTGCAAACCGGTGGTCTCGGCGGTAATTTCTGCGGATTCGGCGAGGGCGTCGGCGAGGGTAATTTCGGCGTCGAGCGAGGTTTCCCGGTCGGCGTCGGCTGGGGGCGGCGGGATGAAGTCGGCGGCAAGTTCTTCTTTGGAAATATCATACGCGAGAAGGCGGATATTGTCACCGTCGTCGAAGGAGCGGGCGAGCCTGTCGAGGGAACGCCAAGCGGCTTCGAGTGCTTGGAAGCGGGGGTTGGCGAGGAGGAGACGGAGGCGTTCCGATACGGCTTTGTCGAGCAGGGCGAGGAGTTCTTTTTGATGCGTGGTTGGGTTGAGGGTCATGTTCCCGGCGACAGCCTGCCGGATGAGCGAGGCAACTATGCCTGCGGTGCCGGTTGCGGTTTTTGTTGCGGGGGCGTTGCCGAGGAGGCGTTCGAGGGTTTGTTCGGGCGTCTCGCCGACGCGGGCGGCGGTGCTGCGTGGCGGGGGCGGAGGGAGAGGAGTTCCGAGCAGGTTTTCGAGTGATTTTGCGGCTCTGGCGGCGGTGGAGGCGTTTAGCAACATCGGGCGCAGGGTGCGCAAATCGCGCAACGAAGGAATTTTTTTAATGAGGACATCGGGACCGAAGTCATCGAGTTCGGAGAACTCCAATTCCACGAATGTTCCGGGTGATCCTGGGTCTTCGAGAGAGAGCGAAGGCGAGAATTTTTCGTAGAGGTCTTCAAGAGAATCGATGTCAACATTGTTCCCTTCGCGTCCGGCAAGCGGTTCGGTGAGACCGCGGCTGGCGCGTCCGCTGAAATCGCCGAGAAGGGCAATTACGAGCGGTTGCTTGGAATTGGGGTTGGCTTTGGGCGCGGTGCGGACGCCGATGGTGGCGGAGAGCGTCGGCTTTATGGTGGTGTTGAGTTTTTCCTTCGGCGCGACAGGGGCGGCTTTTTGGGGCGGGGCGGCGGGTGCCGAGGTGTCGTCGTCATCGTCGTCAGAAGAATCGGAAAAATCAGGCGGAGTGGAGTCATCGGACGAGCTGCTCGTGTCTTCGGTCGTGTCGTCTTCAAAAGAGGAGAGAAGGGAGTCGAGGTCGCTATTGGACTCGGATTCGGCGGGCGCAGTTTCGGGTTCTACTTTGTCGTCATCGTCATTGAGTCCAGAGAGGAGGGCATCGAGGTCGCTGTCGCCATCGCTGGAAGTTTCGTCCTTGTTTTCAGGATTCTTTTCGTCGCCGTCGTCGTTGAGTTGAGAGAGGAGAGCGTCGAAGTCGAGTTCGTCATTTTTGTCGTCTTGCATAGGTGTAGAAGAAAAGTGTGGATTGTTTGGAAAAAGAGAGCAGAGAAAAAGTTATTTTTGAAAAGAGCGAGTCTATGCGGACTCCTCTTCCGGAGGGTCCTCTTTTTCTTTGCGTTCTACCGCCGCCGGCGGTGTTGGTTTAACCAGTTCTTCTGCTTCAAGTTTTTCAAATTGCGCCATGTTGTTTGTGGTATTTTGGGAGGTTTTGTTAAGAGAAAAAGTTTTTTTTGGCGGTTTAGTTAATGTTCACAAGTGCGCCTTGGATGGTGAGTATCCCTCCCGCTTTGAGTGTCGCCATGCCCTGCCCTTCGACTGTGAGCATCGCGCCTTTAAGATTGGCACCGGCGGTTCCCTCGATATTGACTTGCGCATTGCCTTTGATGTCCACATTTGCAGATGAGGTCAATTTCACGCCGGCTTTGCCTTCGATTTCCGCGTTCGCGGATGACTCCAACTTCACGCCGGCTTTGCCTTTTATTTCAAAGTTGTTAGCCGCTTCGGCAGTGACGTTTTGCTGTCCTTTAATCTCGATGTTTGCGCCGCCGATTTTTGCGTCGCCGTCCGCTTTGACTTCAAACGCCTTGTCCGTTTCTATCTTGACGCCGTCGGAAGAAATTGTGACCGTGGTTCCGCCAGCTTTGAAAATAAATTTTTCCGCTTTGATTTCGTATTCTTCGGTGACTTCGGTGTAGAGGTTTTTTTCATAAAAAGCTCCGGCGTCATCTTTGATGGATAGCGAATCCTTGCCTTCTATTTCAGTGATTCTGTTTCCTTTTATTTTAAGAGTTTGCGAGCCTCCCTCCGCGACTTCCGCGAGGTCATCTTCGTTTTCATTTTTCAACTCCGCAGAGCCGTAGCCGATTTCCACGACTTGTTTTCCGCCGATGCTCAGGTGGCAGTCATTGCGAATTTCGTGCATACTGTCGTTATAGACAATGTCGTGGCGGTTGTTTTGAATTAGATTAAACTGCTCATTGACAACGATGGTTTCCATGTCTTTGGAAGCGTGAAGTCCAAGTTTTTCGGCATCTTTTTTGTCCTCGAAAAGCAGCTCGTTAAAACCAGCTTTTTTTCCGCTTTCGACCTCAAAACTTTCCGTGCGGATATAACCACGCGTTTTATGATCGGGGATTTCATAAGGCGGTTTATTTATTCCGTTGTAGAGGGCGCCGGTGATGATTGGTTTATCGGGGTCGCCGTTGAGAAATTGAACGACAACCTCCTGCCCTGCGCGGGGGACAAACATGCTTCCCCAGCCGTTTCCCGCCCACATTTGCGCAGTGCGGACAAAGGCGGAACTGTCTTCGTTGCGCTTACCATCGCGGTCCCAGAAAAATTGAATTTTTATGCCGCCATTTTTATCCACGAGGATTTCTTCCTTGTCGGCGGCGACGACGATGGCGTTGTGAATGCCGGTCATATTTGGGCGCGGTGTTTTTTTCTGCGGGCGGTATTTTTCGGAGAAAGGAATCGCTGAGAGAGCGATGGCGAACATGGCATTTCTTGTGCCGCGAACGAGCGAGGGTTCGGAAAATTTTAAGGTGGTCTCCAGAACAAGATAATCCTGATTCAGGGTGGCATCTTCGTTCTTTTCGAGTTTGAATTTGGCGCCGGCGCCAAGTCCTATCGCGTCGGAAACGCCCTCGTAGGTTTTTTGCAAGGATTGGAGAGCTTCCGCACGGCGAAGTGCGATGCTGTCGCCGTCGGCGGCGGTTTTGAAACCGGCGGGATACACGTAGTGTTGGAATTTTTTTTCGGTATTATATTCGCGGGTTATTTCGGCAAAGGAGCGCAGAACGGTCGCCGGAGCTTCGGGATCGTAATCACCTGCGGTGTAGCCCGTTGGGAGAATGGAATTTTTGCCGAGCCACGAGAAGATGGTTTGGATTCCGTCGCCGGTGGCGCGCATGGGAATGGTCTCGGAGTTTGTGACGACACTGTGGGCATCGGGACCGTCTGCAAAAACGATGGTGTGCCCATCTTTGGCGTGTTCAAAATAATAATAAATTCCTTCCTCCTCCATGAGGCGTGAAAGAAAGTTGAAACTGCTTTCGTTGTATTGAACGCAATACTCGCGCTCGGTTGTTCCGGAATCAGGTGCGCTGTTTTTGAATTTGGAAATACCGAGGTCGTCTTTCAAAATTGTTTCAATGATTTGCGTTGTTGTTTTTTTCTGAAAAATGCGGCTGTCTCTGTTGAGGGTCGCCAGCCAAAATTCCGGGACGATAATCACCTGGTAAGTGACGGCGCCGGAAATGTCGTGTGTCGCGGCGCGACCGAAATGGACGACAATGCCGTGGATGTGGCGGACGGCTCCTTCTTCGCGGCGGCTTTTGATTTCTATGGAAATTTCTTTTCCGAGTGCGTCGTCGGCAGTCACACTATCTTTATCCGTCAAGAGGAGAGCCTCGTATTCAAACAACTCGCTCAATGCTTCGCGTCCGGAGAGCGAAAAAAGAAGAAAATCATCCTTCCCCAGAAAAGAGACGCTTGAAAGCCGGTTATTTTCGTCTGATGCCATGTGAGGAGAAGTTTTATTTTTTTGTTAAAATTGCGTGTTCGGCTGGCGGAAAAATTCTTCGATTTCGGGCGGGAAAACCGTTTTCATATAAATTCAAAACCGCGCTGCAAATTTGCATAAGCAGCGGCGGTTGTGGTGTCGTTTGGGGGTGGTAGAATTATTCATTGAAGGTGTAGGTGAAGGCACTATCTTCGACGGTGACATGGATATTTTTGACGGATTTTCCGTCGAACTGGCGGTTGAGCAGTTCGCGGCTGATGTCTGGGAGAAGCGTTTGTGTGAGAATCGCGTCAACCATGCGACCACCGCTTTCGTTTTCGGTGCAACGGGCGGCGACGTGCGCGATCACGTTTTCGTCGTAAGAGAATGTGATGGCGTGGTTGTCCGCGATGCGTTTTACAATGCGGTCGAGTTGTAGTTTTATAATGGCACGGAGTATTTCGTCGCCGAGCGGGTAATAGGGAACGGTTACGAGGCGCCCGAGGAGCGCGGGAGGGAAGACTTTTAGCAAGGCGGGGCGCAGCATTTTTGTTATACCTTCGACATCGGGGATTAAATCGGGGTCTTTACAAGCGGTTGCGATGACATCGGTGCCCGCGTTTGTAGTCAGGAGAATGATGGTATTCTTAAAGTCGATGAGGCGGCCTTCGCCGTCTTCCATCCAGCCTTTATCAAAAACTTGGAAGAAAATTTCGTGGACGTCCGGGTGGGCTTTTTCAACTTCGTCGAGGAGGACAATGCTGTAAGGGCGGCGGCGGACGGCTTCTGTGAGAACACCGCCTTCTCCATAGCCGACATAACCCGGAGGTGCGCCTTTGAGCGTGGAAACGGTGTGGGCTTCCTGGAACTCGCTCATGTTGATTGTGATGACGTTTTGTTCGCCCCCGTAGAGGGTTTCGGCGAGGGCGAGGGCGGTTTCGGTTTTGCCGACGCCGCTGGTGCCAGCGAGGAGGAAAACGCCGATGGGTTTCTTGGGGTTGTCGAGTCCTGCGCGGGATGTTTGGATGCGTTTTGCGATGGCTTCAAGGGCGTGGCGTTGACCGATGATGCGTTTTTCCAAATTATCTGCGAGGTGTAGAATGGATTGAATTTCGTTTTTAACCATGCGGCCGACGGGGATGCCCGTCCAGTCGGCTACGACGGCGGCGACGGCTTGATCTCCAACGCTTGGGAGAATGAGAGGGGTTTCGCCTTGGAGGGTTGAGAGGTCTGTTTCGAGGGCGCGAAGAGAAGCGCGGAGAGTCTCTGTAGAAGTATCTTCGGCGGCGGGTTCGGGAGCGTCGGTGACTTCTGTGAGTTGGCGGCGGAGCGCGATTATTTTTTCCACCAATTCTTTTTCTTTTGCCCAGTCGCTTTCGAGTTTGGAGAGGTTTGCATAATCGGCTGTGAGATTTTCGGCGAGCTTTTTTTCGCGCTCGGCGTGGTCGGCTCCCAAGGCACTTTCTCTTGCCAATGCTTTTTGTTCCGCTTCGAGAATTAAAATGCGCTGGCGCGTGCCTTCTATTTCAGGAGGCGTGGCGTGTTGGGAAATTGCGACGCGGGCGCAGGCAGTGTCAATTAGCGAGACAGCTTTGTCTGGCAATTGGCGGGAGGGGATATAGCGATGCGAGAGTTTTACAGCGGCTTCGATGGCACTGTCGAGCACTTGGACGCGATGATGTTTTTCGAGCACGGGGGCAAGTCCACGAATCATTGCGACAGCGGCGGGTTCGGCGGGTTCGTCAACTTTTACGACTTGGAAACGGCGTGTCAGAGCGGGGTCTTTTTCGATGTGTTTTTTATACTCCGCCCAAGTGGTCGCGGCGATGGTGCGCAAGGTGCCGCGGGCGAGTGCGGGTTTGAGTAAATTAGCGGCGTCGCCGGTGCCTGCGGCGCCGCCGGCACCAATGAGCGTATGCGCTTCGTCGATGAAAAGAATGATGGGGGCGGGCGAGGCTTGCACCTCGTCAATGACTTGGCGGAGGCGTTGCTCAAACTCGCCTTTCATGCTCGCGCCTGCCTGCAACAAGCCGATGTCAAGCGAGAGCAAGCGCGTGTCTTTGAACTGCGGCGGCACGTCTCCGGAAGCGATGCGTTGCGCAAAGCCTTCGACGACGGCGGTTTTGCCGACACCCGCCTCGCCGGTGAGAATGGGGTTGTTCTGGCGGCGGCGCATGAGGATGTCCACGATTTGGCGAATTTCGTCTTCGCGGCAAAGAATGGGGTCCATTTTACCCGATTTTGCCTGGGCGGTGAGGTCGGTTGTATAGCGGTTCAACGCCTCTTGTTTACCGAGCTGGGCGGGCGCAATGGCGCCGCTGGCTTCGCCCGGGGACACGCCGCCCGCGCCGTCCGCCGAGGGAGCGACAAGGCGCGTTTCGGGCGAACTGGCGGTGATGTCTGCGAAGTTGTCGGCGAGCTGCTGTTCCTTTATTTTTGCAAATTCCGGAGAAATTTGACCAAGGATGGAGCGCAGTTCGGGCACGGACACAAGCGCGAGGAGAATGTGTCCTGTGCGAATGGATTGCTCGCCGAAAAGCAGCGAAGTGTAAGTCCATGCCTGTTGCGTCGCCCGCTCTATATGCGGCGAGAAATCGGAGACAGCCGTGGCACCGCGTGGCAACTTGTCCAGCGCACCGGTAATGGCGGCGGCGTGCCGCGAAGCATCGAGTGCGAAGTGATTGGAGATGTGGTGCAGATCGGTGTCCTGCGTCTGGTAGATTTGATTCAACCAGTGGACAAGCTCGACATAGGGATTGCCCCGCATCTTGCAGAACACAGTCGCGCCTTCGAGCGCTTTGTAGGCGAGCGGATTAAGTTTCCCGAAAAGGGTGGAACGTTGGATTTCAGGCATGGTAGAAAGATGTTTTTTTAGTCAGGAAGTTTTTCGCGATCGATTGTTGCGATGAGTTTTTGGGCGTTCCGAATAATCCCGACATTATGTTTGAGCAGGGAAACAGAGACTCTCCTCTTTTCATCGAATTCCTCTAGTTCGAGCACTAGTTTGATATCGTTTATTTCCAATTTTTCCACACGCCTTTCGATTTGGGCTAAATGCTCCAGAATGGCTTTTGCTCTTTTTAGCTGGTTGATTTTTTCGACGATTCTGCTGTAACAAAAATCATACATATCCTTTGTTGTTATTTGTGTTCTATCTAGGTTCACAGAAAATCTTGCCAATTTGCATTGCTTTAATGCATGCAACTCTTCGGCATATTCTCCTCGCAATTCGGTAATATCCTTTGTAAAGTCAAGTGCTAAAAGTGCCAACTTTCTATACAAGGTTTCAACTTTTGTGGCAATACCAACCAGCTTGTCGCGTACTTCTTTATTTTTGTTATTGTTAAAATCGTAACGTTTAATGAGTTTATCAACGCCCGGTGTGTCGGACATTGCTTTTAATCTATTCGTATCTTCTTTGGAAAAAAAGGTGTTCTCTCTTGCTCTATGGTTTTCATCAACCCTTGCTCTTTCAGATCTTTGGGCAATATCCAAGGCGGCTTTAATTGTGCGCAAGTCCGCATCGTTTGGCTTTTTTTCCAAGACAAGCAAGCGTTTGTATATGCCTTCGTAGTCGGCGATCACTCTTTCTATTGCCGCAGTGTGTCCCTCTCTTATTTCAACCGCTTCCTTTAATTGGGTGACGAGAGATTTTAATTGGGCGGAGTCTTGTTTATTTCCTCCTTGAAACAATTCTTTTGCGTTGTCGTGAGCACTTACAAAAAACGGGGAATCTAATTGCAAGCTTGTGGCGAAGAACTCTGCTGCCTTGGCGATTTCTTCCGCGGCGGCTTTGGTTTTCCTGTCTGTTCTTTTATCCCTGGCGATGGCTTCGGCTTTATCCCGAATGTTTTTTAGCACTCTCTCCTTGACGGGTTCTACCTGTGCTTTCCACTTGTCGCGCAGATGGGCGGTAAATGCGTCCCATGAAGTTCCGCTTTTGACCGTTGAAGGGTCGAAAGTGGTCCATTTAATAACATCGAAAAGCTTCTTGGTTTCAGTCAAGTTTGCGCCAAGTCCTGTCTTTTGTGTAAGGACACTTTTGGCTTTCTGCCAACTTTTGTCAGTGAGAGTTGTCGGCCATGTTAGCGGCGTTAGTTTTTTTAGTGCCATGTTTGTGTTTCTCCGTTTTAGTGGTGATGAAGTGTAAAGAGTTGTTTTGCGTATTATTTAGAAGTAGAAGGAGGCAGATTAGGCTTAGTATGTTCTTCCGGGGCAAATCTTGTACCATCGTTTAGGTGGATATTCCACCAAAAGGCACAAGTCTCGCGATTGGTAGAATATCCTGGGTCAACAATTTGCTTGTAATGCATACTTACGGATTCGTAGGTGAAAGTAAGTTTTTCTGAAGGCAGTTCCTCGTTGTCGCTGCTGATTTCGCAACTTTTGATAACGCACTTTGTAAAACGATACGACATACAAAGAGTTGATTTTCCGTATTCGGAACGGAAAACGTCCATGAAGATTTCATCAATCACATCGCCGCAAAAACAGGCTTTCAGGAGATAGACAGAAGAGGCGTCAAAAGATTTTGTGCATTCAAATTCTTCGAAGGTGGAACGACCGGCGACGAC